>CACICF010000005.1 GCA_902584995.1 uncultured Pelagibacteraceae bacterium | reverse complement strand
AAATAAAAATGAGTTTGTAAATCATAAAATACTGGACTGTATTGGTGATTTATATTTAGCTGGTTACAGGTTAATTGGATCTCTTAAATGTAAACATGGTGGTCATAATTTAACAAATAAATTATTAAGAAAAGTTTTTAGTGACACAAGAAACTACTCATTAATAGAAATAAAAGGAAAAAGTTTACCTCATTCATTCATAAATAATCGTCACAAATTAAAATCTATAGCTTAAAAATTAGAATTTTAAAAAAATTCTGATAAAATTCACTAATGAAATTCAAGATTCTTTTATGTTTTTTAATAGTATTAAACATTATCTCCTGTGCAGAGAAAGAAGAAAAAATCTCACTTATAAAAGAAGACAATCTAGAAATGCAAATGATCGAAGCTTACAATGAAGGCTTAAAAGAATTTAATAGGGGAGATATTTTTTTTGCTGTTAAAAAGTTTAATGAAGTTGAACTATTGTACCCTCAATCAATTTGGGCTCCCAAATCAAATTTAATGGCGGCATATGCTTATTATTCGCAATTATATTTTAATGATGCAATTATTGAATTAGAAAGATTTTTAGAAAAATATAAAAACCATCCTAATACAGACTATGCATATTATTTATTAGCTATTTGTCACTACAATCAAATAGTAGATGAAAAAAAAGATTTAGGAGAAATAATAAAAGCTAAGAATTATTTCAATATATTAATAAATGAATATCCTGATACAGATTTTGCCGAGGATGCACAATTTAAATTAGAATTAATTCATGAAATTCTTGCTTCTAAAGAATTATATTTAGCAAATTATTATCTTAGTAGAGAAAAATGGATACCAGCAATAAATAGATATAAAAAAATTGTTAACGAATATGATACTACTATTTATATAGAGGAAGCTTTGTATAGGCTTGTAGAATTAAATTATAAACTTGGGCTTGTTGAAGAGGCAAAGAAATATACTATTTTGCTTGGATATAATTATCAATCAAGTGATTGGTATGAAAGGTCTTATAATATTTTGAATAAAAAATATAAAAAAATTGAATTAAAAAAAAACTCAGACGATCAGAAGTCTTTGTTTAAAAAATTCAAAAACTTATTTAAGTAAAAAATTTAATGAAAGAGAGTGAGATAAAAAAATATTATAATAAAAAAATTAAAGAATTAAAAAAACATAATAAGTTATATTTTGATGATAGCGCCCCAAAGATAACAGATAATCAATATGATCAAATTAAAAAAGAAATTTTTGATTTAGAAAAAAAATATTCTTTTTTAAAAAGTACTTCATCTCCATCTAATTCTTTAGGTTATACTCCATCTAAAAATTTTATTAAATCAAAACACAGAGTTAAAATGTTATCTTTGTCAAATGCTTTTGGTAAAGATGATTTAGAAAACTTTGAAAAAAAAATATTCAATTATTTGAACCAGAAGATAGATATTGAATATAGTGTTGAGCCTAAAATAGATGGAATTTCTGCCTCATTAACCTATAAAAATGGAATTCTTATTTTAGGAACATCTAGAGGAGATGGAACTACAGGTGAAGTAATAACTGAAAATTTAAGAACAATTAATGACATACCTCACAAAATAACTAGCAATGATTTCCCAAGAAATATTGACATAAGAGGTGAAGTTTTTATAAAAAAAAGTGACTTTACTAAACTAAAAAATGAATTTGCAAATCCTAGAAATGCAGCTTCAGGTTCGTTAAGACAAAAAAATCCTGAGCAAACAAAAAAAATTCCTTTAAAGTTTATAGCTTATACTTATGGTTATTTTGAAAATAAAACTATTAAGAAACAATCAGAATTTTTAAGCTTACTAAAAAAATGGGGATTTAAAACAAGCGCGCACAACAAAGTTTTAAAAACTTTAAACGATTTAGAATATTTTCATAAAAAGTTTGAGAAAATTAGGTATGATTTAGAATATGATGTAGATGGCCTAGTTTATAAAATAAATAACATTGATTTACAAAAAAGATTAGGTTTCACTGCAAATTCTCCAAGGTGGGCAATTGCTCATAAATTTTCAGCACATAGTGCATTTTCTCAAATTATGGATATTGGTATTCAGATTGGTAGAACTGGTGCATTAACTCCAGTAGCAAGAATTAAACCCGTTAACATTGGTGGAGTAGTAGTTTCTAATGCTACTCTTCATAATGAAGACGAAATTATTAGAAAAGACATAAGGGTTGGAGATACAGTTAAAATTGAGAGAGCTGGAGATGTAATTCCACATGTTATACAAGTTGAATTTAAAAAAAGAGATAAAAACTCTAAAAAATTTAGTTTTCCCAAATTATGTCCATCTTGTAGCTCTAAGACAATTAAAGAATTTAACAGATTAACCAAAAAATATGATGCAGTCAGAAGGTGTACAAATGATGGATTTGAATGTGAGAAGATAGCTGTAGAAAAAATGAAACATTTTATTTCAAAAGAAGCTCTAAATATTGATGGATTAGGAAAAAAAGTTATTGAAAAATTTTGGGATTTAAAATTAATTAGATTTCCTCAAGATATATTTAGATTAAATTTTCTTCAAATTTCTAAACTAGATGGGTGGGGAGATATTTCAGTTTCAAATTTAAAATATTCAATTAATCAATCAAAAAAAGTTTCTTTAGATAGATTTATTTATTCTTTGGGAATTAGACATATTGGAATTGAAAATGCAAAATTACTAGCAGATTATACAAAGTCAATCTCAAATTTTGTAAACTTTGTTAAAACAAATAAATTTAATGAATTTTTAAATATAGATGGAATTGGAGAGACTCAAATTAACTCCCTTAAAAAATTTTTTGAAAACAAATCAAATTTTAAAGTTATAGAAGAATTATCACAAATATTAAATATTTCAGATATTAAACTTAATAAAAATGGTAAATTATTAAATAATACTTTTATGTTCACTGGCAAGTTATCAAATATGAGTAGAGCAGAAGCAAAATCATTGATTGAAAAAAATTCAGGGTCAGTAGTAAGTTCAGTTAATAAAAAGTTAAAATTTTTAATAATTGGTGAAAAACCTACTATCCGAAAAGTTGAACAGGCTAAAGAATTAGGAATAAAGATTTTATCACAAAATGAATGGCTTAATTTGCTAGATTAGTCCAGCCAACCATCTCCTTTCATTATTATTTAAATAAGGTGAAATATTTTTGTAAACATCAAAGTGATATTTAAATAAATATTTTTTTTCTTCTTTGTTAAGCATTTTATAGTTAATCAGATCTTTATCGATAGGTGCCATTGTAAGGTTTTGAAATACAAGTTTAGATTTGATTTTTTTAATAAAAACTAGATTTTCAATTCTTATTCCAAAATGATTTTTTTTATAAAAACCTGGTTCATTGCTTACTATCATTCCTTCTTTTAATTTTACGAAGTTATTTTTTGATATCCCTTGTGGACCTTCATGAACATTTAGAAATGCTCCAACTCCATGACCAGTTCCATGACGATAATCAAGGCCGACAGAATTTAAGCTTTTCCTGGCAATTTTATCAATATTATGGCCATTGACCTCTTTTTTTATATTTGATTGTGCTACTGCAATATGTCCTTTTAATACTCTGGTAAAAATATCTTTTATTCCAGATGATACTTTAGAAAAACAAATTGTTCTTGTTACATCTGTAGTTCCCCATTTATATTGACCACCTGAATCTAGTAGCAATAGATCTTTATATTTTAAATTTCTATTTGAAAATCTATCAGACCTATAATGAATAATCGCTCCATTCGGTCCTGATCCAGCAATTGTATCGAAGCTAGGGTATAAATAATTTACATTCTTTTTTCTAAAACTCTCTAATTTTTTTTCAATTTTTTGTTCAGTAAGGTTGTATATTTTATTATTTTTTACCCAATATAAAAATTTTGTTAATGCTGCTCCATCTTCAATATGTGCTTTTATCATATTTGTTATTTCAGTTTTATTTTTTAAAGATTTTAAATTATAAATAGGATCATCTCTTTCAGTAATTTTAAATTTATAATTGATCAAGCTTTCTTCAAAAATCGAACAGGTTTTGCTATCGATACAAAAATTTCCTCTTCTTAGATCATTTAAGCATCTTAAAATATTATTTTCTTCTAAAAAAAATATTTTTAATTTTTTAAGACTTAGTTTGATATTATTTATTTTATTTTTTTTTGAAAAAAAATAAATTTTTCTTTGTTTTGTTAAAACCAATTTACAATTTGCGACTGGAGAATTAGGAAGATCTTTTCCTCTTATGTTGAGAAGCCAACAAATATTTTCACCAGCACTTACATAGATATAATCAATTTTTCTTTTTATCATTATTTTAATTAATTTATTTATTTTCTGTTTGGTCGTTTCACCTGCTATATCTGATTTTATTTCGTAGAAAGGAAAAACATTTGATGATTTTTCTTTACTTTTGAATTTAAAATTTAAAGGGATTAGTTTGTAATCGCTTCCAAAATATTTAATTAAGGTTTCCCATGTAAAAAGGTTTGGATCAAATCCGATTTTGATTTTTTTCTCTAAAACATTTTTGGGCCACACATATGGAATTTCGCAAATTTCAAATTTTGTTCCGGACTGTTTTTCTGCTTGAATTGTATATCTTCCATCAACAAATAAATATTTTTTTTTTCTTAAAAAAATAGCAAATCCCACAGATCCTGAAAAATTTGTGATGGATTTTAGGTTGTTTGTTTTAGAATATTCAGTAAAATAATTATCATTTTTAGGCAGAATATATCCATCTAAATTATTTGATATAATTAAATTTTTAATTTCAAAACTCATTTTAGTTTTTTTTGGTAACGTAACCAACCTGGGCTCCTAATTTCACTATCACTATCAAAATCTATATCTTGATTAAATTCAAAATCTTCCTCTTTGTCATCGATAAAGTTATTATTTTTTTTAATATATTTATCTGGAAGTTCATCAACAAATCTTGATGCCATACTATCTATCCAGTCTCCCTGATAAAATCTATTCATAGAAAATGATATTTTTGCAAGTTTTTTAGCTCTAGTAATAGCTACATATGCCAATCTTCTTTCTTCCTCTAGTCCACTTTCACCTTTTTCTTCAATGCTTTTTTGATGTGGGAACAAGCCTTCTTCCCATCCTGGAAGGAACACAACATCGAACTCCAAACCTTTTGAGGCGTGAATCGTCATTAAATTAACTTTTTCGCTTTGCCAGTCTTGGTCCAGCGATGTTGCAAGAGCAACATGTTCTAAAAAGCTTTCTAAGTTATCAAATTCCTTCATTGCATTTAACAATTCTTTTATATTTTCTAATCTATTTTCATTTTCTAGATCTTTCTTATTCTTTAGCATTTCACTATATCCAGACTCATCTAAAATGGTTTGTAAAAGCTTATTGTGATTCATTTTTCCTTTTAAATCATTTCTCCATTTAGCTAAAAGATTTAATAATGAATTCAGACCTATTTTAGTTTTAGGTTTAATTTTATTTTGTTCTATTAAGTTTTTTGAGGCAATTTCTAAGGAACATTTATTTATTTTGGCGAAATTATTTATAGTTTTTACAGTTGTATCACCAATAGATCTTTTTGGGACATTTAAAATTCTCTCAAAAGACAAATCGTCTTGTGGTTGATAAACAGTTTTTAAATATGCAACACAATCTTTAACTTCAGCTCTTTCATAAAATTTTATTCCTCCAATAATTCTATAAGGAACTCCAATTTTTAAAAATCTTTCTTCAAATTCTCGTGTTTGGAAAATAGCTCTTACTAGAATTGCAACCTCATTTAATGAAAATTTCTTTTTAAAATTTTCAATATTAGAGCTAATCTCAGTTGCTTCATCTTTTACATTTCTAAAACAGTTTAAAGATACAAGTTCACCTTCTTCTTGATCTGTAAAAAGTTTTTTTCCAACTCTATTTTGATTATTTTCAATAATATTTGAAGCAACATTTAAAATGTTTTGAGTAGATCTATAATTTTTTTCTAATCTTATTATTTTGGTATTTTTATAAACATTTTCAAATTGAAGAAAATTTTTAATTTCAGCACCTCTCCAACTATATATTGATTGATCGTCATCTCCAACACAGCAAATATTTTGATTATGCTCTGCTAGATATTTAAGCCACTCACTTTGAATATAATTTGTATCTTGATATTCATCTACTAATATATATTTAAATTTTTTAGAATACATTTTTGAAATATCACTGTGTCTTTCAAAAATTTTAACAGTATGAAGGATTAGGTCACTAAAGTCAGCAGCATTTAAGTCAATTAATTTTTGTTGATATATTTTGTAAATACCTAGAAAACTTTTTTCTAATATATCTTTACGCTTAAGCACTACTTCATCAGGATAAAAACCTTTGTTTTTCCATTTATCGATTATTGCCAAAATATATCTTGGAGAAATTTTTTTTGTGTCTATATTTTCAGATTTACAGATATTTTTTATTAGTCTTACTTGATCATCTTGATCAATAATTGAAAAATTAGATTTTAACCCT
The DNA here is from genome assembly GCA_902584995.1 of uncultured Pelagibacteraceae bacterium. Classification (GTDB taxonomy): domain Bacteria; phylum Pseudomonadota; class Alphaproteobacteria; order Pelagibacterales; family Pelagibacteraceae; genus Pelagibacter. The sequence goes on along the minus strand of CACICF010000005.1, from coordinate 72,820 downwards.
GCTGCTTCAGCGTGTTTTCTTAGTATTTTTGCGCTAATTGAATGAAAAGTTCCAAGCCAAGGTAGGCCTGTAGCTTCTTTTCTTAAAAATTTTGATACCCTTAGCTGCATTTCTTTTGCAGCTTTATTTGTAAATGTTACCGCTAAAATTTGATTGGGAAACGCTTTATGTTGCTTAACTATATGGGCAATTCTTGAGGTAAGCACCCTTGTTTTACCAGATCCCGCACCCGCAACAATTAAAAGTGGTCCATTTAAATATAAAACGGCCTCTTCCTGACTTTTATTGAGATTTGTTAAATATTCTAAATTCATCATTTATTTTTTTTTAATTTAGGCGATATTGAATTTATGAAAAAAATAGAAAAACTTTCAAACATAGTTAAAGGCATTTTCATATTAATTTTATTATTTTTTTCATTCGGCATTTATTTATCAATACCAGTTTTATTTGATTATAAAAGTATAGAAAATATTATTGAGAAAAAATTTTATTCTGATTTTAATATAAATTTAAATATTAATGGTGACATAAAGTACCAATTACTGCCTAAACCTTATTTATTAATTAATAATTCATCTTTATCAATAGATAATAAAATTAGTAAAGAAGTTATGTCAATAGATATTGATAAATTAAAGGTTTTTCTACATTCAAAAAATTTATATCCAAAAACTAAATTAAATTTTACAAAGTTTGAAATACAAGAAAATAATTTTATATTAAAAGAAAAAGAATATAATATTTTACGTAATTATTTTCATCTTAGTAAAAGTAAACCCATTCATGTAAAAAAAAGTAAAATATTTGTATTGGATGGACAAGACGAGACTTTGATTATATCCCCTATAGAAAATGTAATTTTTACGACTTCAAATAAAGACAATTTTAAAAAGCTAAATATTCACGGAAGTATATTTGACCTTAACTTTAAATCTATTTGGAAAAAAGAATTTAACTCTGATTTAGACTCACAAATAGAAATTGATTTTAAAGAACCAAATATATCCATCAAAAATAAATTAAATTATGATAACAGTTCAGATTTTAAAGGTTCGACATTAATTAACTTCCTGAATAAGAATGTTGAGATTGACTATATATTAAAAAATAATAAAATTTCCTTAAAATCTCCAGACAATAATAATGATATAAAAATTGATACTAATATTGAATTAAAACCATTTTATTTAAGCTCAAATTTAATTTTAAATAGACAAAATTTAAATTTTTTGATTGATGAACTAATCTTTTCAATATTGCATTTAAAATCTGATTTAATAGGTAATTTAAATGGAGAGTTAAAATTATCATTAACTAATATTGAACATGAACTTATTAGAGAAGGTTATATTAGTTTTGATATAAAAAAAAATTCTATAAAATCAAAAAAAGTTATATTTAATTTAAGTGATATTGGTGAAATTGAGTCTGAAATTAGCTATGAAGAGGAAATGGGTGAAATTATTTTTAATTCGCTGAATGTTATTAAAATCAAAAATAATAAAAATTTTGCTAAAAAATTTCAATTAAATAAAAATAAAGTTAAAGATTTAAATAAAATCTATTTTAAAATCAAAAAAAATATTAATACAGGATTAATTTCAATATTAGATATAAAAATAAATAAAATAGATAATGTATATAAAAATGATGAAAAACTTCTTTTTAATGTAAAAAATTCTCAGGAGCTCAAATCGCTCATCAAAAGAGTAATAAATGATTAAACAGGTTTAATCATTTTATGCGGATCTACAATTTTATCATACTCTTTTTCACTAACAAGACCGGTTCTCATAGCTTCAATTTTGAGAGTAGTTTTATTTTTTAAAGCATTTTTTGCTATCTTTGCCGCATTATCATAACCAATTTTTGGGGATAGTGCAGTAACTAACATTAAAGAATTATCAACCAATTGTTTAATTCTAATTTTATCTGCCTTCAATCCATGTATGCAATATTTTGCAAAACTTCTTGTACTATCTGATAATATCTGAATTGATTGAAGAACATTATGAATTATTAAAGGCTTGAAAACATTTAGCTCAAAATGCCCATGCGATCCGGCCATGGTAATTCCATTGTGATTTCCTATTACTTTTACACAAACCATTGTTACAGCTTCACATTGAGTTGGGTTCACTTTACCAGGCATTATTGAAGATCCTGGTTCATTTTCTGGAAGTATTAATTCTCCATATCCTGCTCTAGGACCAGAACCTAAAAATCTTATATCGTTTGCAATCTTCATTAAACATACCGCAGTTGTATTTAGTGTACCTGAATAATTCACAATTGAGTCATGAGCAGCTAAAGCTGCAAATTTATTTTTAGCAGGTTTGAATGGCAATTTAGTAATTTTCTTAATTTCATTTACTATTTTTTTATCAAAATTCTTTTTTGTATTTATCCCAGTGCCAACAGCAGTACCACCTTGTGCCAGATAATAAATTTCATTAAGAGATGTTTCTATTCTTTTGATACACTCTTCTAACTGTGATTGATAACCTGAAAATTCTTGTCCTAATGATAATGGAGTTGCATCTTGGAGATGTGTTCTACCTATTTTTACTATTTTATTAAATTCTTTCACTTTATTTTTTAATTCTTTATTTAAAAGTACCAAACTTGGCAAAAGTTTATCTCTTGTTTCCATTGCTATAGCAATATGCATTGCAGTTGGAAATACGTCATTAGTAGATTGAGATTTATTTACATGATCATTTGGATGTACAGGTTTTTTTGTACCTTTTTTTCCTTTTAATATTTCAATAGCTCTATTAGATATAACTTCATTTACATTCATGTTTGTTTGAGTACCAGAACCGGTTTGCCAAACTTTAAGTGGAAAATGACTATCTAATTTTCCATTAATTACTTCACTTGCAGCTCTAATAATAGATTTATAAATTTTTGAACTAATATCTTTGTTTTTATAGTTTGTTATAGCTGCTGCCTTTTTTATTATGGCAATAGATTTTATTAATTTCGGCCTGACCAAGACATCTCCGATATCAAAGTATTTTTTTGATCTTTGAGTAGATGCTCCCCAATACTTATCCACAGGCACATTAATAGAGCCAATACTGTCATATTCTTTTCTAAATTTCATAATATTATTTTGAGAGTATATTGTAACAATTATACATTAAAAAATATTAAAATCATATAGGAGTAAAATGACAAACTTTGAAAAGGTTGGATTGTTTATGAAAACTTTTAATCAAGATGTAAAAGTTTCATCAAGTTTAAGCACAGATAAAATAAATTCATTAAGAATATCACTAATTAATGAAGAGCTTGAAGAGCTAAAACAAGCTATATCAGAAAAAAATTTGACTGAAGTTGCTGATGCTTTAACAGACATATTATATGTGACCTATGGAGCAGGACATGCCTTTGGAATTGATTTAGATAAATGTTTTAATGAAGTTCAAAAATCTAATATGAGTAAATTAGGAAAAGATGGAAAACCTATATATAATGAATTTGGTAAAGTTATGAAAGGACCTAATTATTTTAAGCCTGATTTATCAAAATTTATAAAATAATTTAAAACCAGTATGGTTTAAGTACTTTAATTGTTGCATCTCCACATTTTAGATCAATATCAAAATCAAAATTTTTATTTTCTAGTTTAAGTACAGCAAATGGATATTTATTATTTATCAACATTTTTCCAATATTTTTATTTTTTAAAGTTATTTCCTCACTATTGATTTGGCCTTCTAAAACTTTGATTGGGAACAATCTTTTGTTAAGTTTATCTTTAAGTTTAATTCTTGCAGTATTCTCTTGTCCAACATAACACCCTTTTCTAAAATCAATCCCATTCAATTCCTCAAAGTTACACTCAATTCCAAAAATTTTGTCTTGTAAATATTTTGTATCAATTTGGGGAATCCCTAAAAGATGGCTATGACTATAGTATTCATCAACTTCTGAAACTTCCAATCCTAATTTTTTCAAAGATAAATATAATTTTTCTAAATTAATTATTAGTCTAGCTCCTAATTCTTTAGATCTTGGATCCAAAAAAATAGGATCTTCTCTAAATTTGATTGTTGATCCTTCTTCATCTTTAGAATTTTCTATTTCTAAAAATTTTTCTTTACTTAAGTTTGCCACAACAAACTCATTACTAAGATTTAATATTTCTACCTTTGACCTAAGTTTGTAAAGATTTAATTTTTTATATAAATCATCAATAATCTTTTTTTCACAATCTAAAAGAAAGCCTGATTTATGTTTAATAATTATAAAATCGTAAAGATATTTTCCTTGCGGAGTAAGAAGACCAGAAAAACAAGTTTTATCTTCTGACACGTTTTCAATATTGTTTGTAATTATATTTTGTAAAAAATCTTTTGATTCTTCTCCATTTATATAGAGAAGTCCTCTATCTTCTAATATGTAAACTTTTGTATTCATATTGTAATATTATAACTAATGATATAAGTATTTTTTCTAATAATGTTAGATCTTATTATTAAAAATGGAAAATGCTATATCGATAAAGATTTAAAAGATGTTGATATAGGAATTCAAAATAGCAAGATTACAAAAATTGGAAAACTAGAGGAAAAAGCTAGTAAAACAATAGATGCAAATGGACTTATAGTTCTACCTGGCTGCATAGATACTCAAACACATTTTAGAGAACCAGGTTCAACAGATACTGAGGATTTACACACAGGTAGTAGAGCAGCAATAGTTGGCGGTATCACTTCTGTTTTTGAGATGCCAAATACTAATCCAGCAACCACAAATCAGAAAGAATTTAAAAGAAAAATAGATCTAGCAAAAAATCGAATGTATTGTAATCACGCATTTTACTTTGGTGCCACTCCTACCAATCAAAGCGAATTAGCCAGTCTTAAAGGTTTAGATGGGTGTTGTGGTGTTAAGTTATTTGCAGGTTCTTCAACTGGAACTCTTTTAGTGCATAAAGAAGAAGATATAGAAAAAGTATTTGAAAGCACTTCAAAAATTGTTGCAGTCCATTCAGAGGATGAAGACATTTTAAATTTAAGAAAAAAATTAAGAGAAAAAGGGAACGTTCATTCTCATCCAATATGGAGGGATGAAGAATGTGCAATTTCATCGACAAGAAAAATTGTTAAAATTGCAAAAAGATTAGGTAAGAAAGCTCACATCTTACATATTACTACTAAACAGGAAATAGATTTTTTATCTCAGAATAAAGGAAATATTACTTTTGAAATAACCCCTCAACATTTAACGATATATGCACCTGATTGTTATGATAAGCTTGGAACTTATGCTCAAATGAATCCACCCATAAGAGATAAAAGTCATTATGATCGTTTATGGTATGCGGTAAGAAATAATTATAATGATACAATTGGCTCTGATCATGCCCCACATCTTAAAGTGAATAAAGACAAAGAGTATCCTGATACACCATCAGGGATGCCAGGAGTTCAAACTTTGATGCCAGTAATGCTAAACCACGTAAATAATGGTAAATTATCTCTTGAACAGTTAATAAACCTCGTTTGCGAGAATCCAGCAAAAATTTTTGGCATAATAGGCAAGGGATATATAAAAGAGGAGTATGATGCAGATTTTACAATCGTGGATATGAACAAAGTTATTGAAATCAAAAATGATAAAATAGAAAGTAAGTGTGGATGGTCACCTTTTGATGGATATAAGTTAAAAGGAACCCCTGTTTACACAATAATAAATGGAGAGGTTAAAATGAAATATGGAGAAATTATTGGTCAAGCTTCAGGAAAACCAATAAGATTTCTGGATTAATTGAATCTACTTAATAAGAATTTTATTTTCTATTAAGCTTTGAGTAATCTCGTCTAAAATTGCTGGATCATCGATAGTTGCAGGCATTTTATAATCCTCTTTATCAGCAATTTTTCTTATGGTTCCTCTTAAAATTTTCCCTGATCTTGTTTTTGGAAGTCTTTTTATAACAATCACAACTTTAAAAGCAGCAACAGGTCCAATCTTGTCTCTTACCATCTGCACACATTCTTTTGAAATGGTTTCATTATTTTTCTCAACACCAGATTTTAAAACAACTAAACCAATTGGTAATTGACCCTTTAATTTATCTGTGATCCCAAGAACGGCACACTCTGCAACTGACTGATGTTCAGATAAAACTTCTTCTATTGCTCCTGTAGATAATCTATGTCCTGCAACATTAATAATATCATCAGTTCTCGACATAATCCATATGTAACCATCATCATCAATATGTCCTGCATCATAAGTTTGATAGTAACCTTTATAATTAGACATATAATTTTCTTCATACCTTTTATCTGCATTCCAAAGCGTTGGAAATGTTCCTGGAGGTAAAGGTAATTTGACAACTATGTCTCCCATTTCATTTGGTTTTGCAATTGAATGATCTGGTTTAATTATTTTGACATCATAACCAGGAACAGCTTTACATGCTGAACCATATTTAGTTTTTTGCATTTCTATTCCAGTACAATTTGAACTTATTGCCCAACTAGTTTCAGTTTGCCACCAGTGATCAATGACAGGAACGTTTAGGAGATTTTCTGCCCACTTCAAAGTATCAGGATCAGCTCTCTCTCCAGCTAAGAATAATGACTTAAATGAACTTAAGTCATATTTAGAAAAAAATTTTCCATCTGGGTCTTCTTTTTTAATGGCTCTAAAAGCTGTAGGAGCTGTAAACAAAGATTTTATTTTGTATTCAGAAATTATTCTCCAAAAAACTCCTGCATCAGGAGTCCCAACCGGTTTTCCTTCAAACAATACTGTTGTACATCCTTTGAACAAAGGGGCATAAACAATATATGAGTGACCTACTATCCATCCAATATCACTTGCAGACCACCAAACATCATTTTCATCTACATTGTAAATATTTTTCATTGTCCACTTGAGAGCAACAATGTGACCACCAACATCTCTTACTATACCTTTTGGTATTCCAGTAGTTCCTGATGTGTATAAAATGTAAGCAAATTCATTAGCTCCTATTTCAACACAATCTTTATCTTTTGCATTTACTAAAGATTCTTCCCAACTTATCTCAAGTGGAGAGTTTAGTTTTACCTCATGGTCTTTTCTTTGAAAGAAAATTACTTTTTCAACTTTATGTTTTGCAAGTTTAAGTGCTCCGTCAACTAAAGGTCTATACTCAACTGTTCTACCTGGCTCAAATCCACAAGAGGCAGTAATTAAAATCTTTGCTTTACTGTCATCAATTCTACTTGCAAGCTCATTTGATGCAAACCCACCAAAGACAACAGAGTGTATTGCACCAATTCTTCCACATGCAAGCATTGCTATAACGGCCTCCGGTATCATTGGCATGTAAATAATTACTCTATCACCTTTCTTGATACCTTGGTTATCAAGTGCACCAGCAAATCTTGAAATTCTGTCTCTTAATTCGTTGTATGTGAACTTTGCTTTATTATTTGTGATAGGACTGTCATAAATTAAAGCTGTCTTGTCACCATTACCCTTATCAATGTGAGTATCAATTGCGTTATAACAGGTGTTCGTTATCCCATCTTCAAACCATTTATAAAATGGAGGTTTAGATTTGTTTAAAATTTTTGTTGGTTTTTTAAACCAAAAGATATCCTCAGACACATTTTGCCAAAACTTTTCAGGATTTTGGATTGATTCTTGATAAATTTTATCAAAACTTTTTGCCATAGTGATTTGTTTTTTGACTCACTTTTATAATGATTTTATGTAACAGGTTGTATTTAATTTCACAAAGTAAGTAAAATCAATACTTTTTAGAGGTCAAAAACTCTTCAATAAAGTAATTTTTTTTGCTATCTAACCCTAACTTTAGACTAATCATTAGGTTAGTCTGTAGTTTAAATTTAAACTAATAAAAAAAACTAACTATGAGGGAGTTTTTTATGAAGACAATGAAAATGTTAGCTTTAGCGGCAGTGCTTTTCGGAGCAACTACGGCAGCTAACGCAGCAACAGCCTTTTTAGCTACAGACGATTTCGTAGGTATTTCGTTTTGGTTAATTTCAATGGGTATGTTAGCAGCTACAGCGTTTTTCTTTATGGAACAGGCTAACGTCGGTTCTCAGTGGAGAAAATCAGTAAACGTAGCTGGATTAGTAACTGGTATAGCATTTATTCACTATATGTATATGAGAGCAGTATGGGTTGAAACAGGTGATACTCCAACTGTTTACAGATACATTGACTGGTTAATTACTGTACCGCTACAGCTAGTAGAATTTTACTTAATTCTTTCAGCAGTAAGAAAAGTTGACACAAACATATTCTGGAGAATCTTAATTGGTTCACTAGTTATGTTAATAGGTGGATATCTTGGAGAAGCTGGATTCATCAATGCTACACTAGGTTTCATAATCGGTATGGCTGGATGGATTTACATTCTTTATGAAATCTTTTCAGGTGAAGCAGGAAAAGTTGCTGCTAAATCTGGAAATAAAGCTTTAGTAACTGCATTTGGAGCTTTAAGAATGATTGTTACTGTAGGTTGGGCAATTTACCCATTAGGTTACATTTTTGGTTACCTAACAGGTGGAATTGATGCTAACGCATTAAACGTTATCTATAACTTAGCAGACTTTGTTAATAAAATCGCATTTGGTTTAATTATCTGGTCTTGCGCAGTTTCTAACTCTACAAGAAGAGCATAGTAACAGTTAGTTACGATATAAAATAGGGCAAGTTTAATTACTTGCCCTATTTTTTTTTGTGCTTATATAAATTGAATGGCAAAAATCAAATACATCGAGCATAACGGCAAAGAACATATTGTCGAAGTCCAAAATGGTCTGACTGTTATGGAGGGTGCTGTTCAAAACGATATTCCAGGTATTGATGCAGATTGTGGTGGCAGCATGTCTTGTGCTACATGCCATGTTTATGTCAAAGAGGACTGGTATAATAAATTACCAAACAAAGAAATGGGTGAGGATGACATGCTAGATCAAGCCTATGAACCAAATTCAAGCAGTAGGCTTAGTTGTCAAATTATGGTCTCTGATGATCTAGATGGTCTAAGTGTATATATGCCGGAGAAACAGGTTTAATGATTAAAACAGATGTTGTGATAATTGGTGCAGGCCCAACAGGATTGTTTTGTGCGCATCAATTAGGAATCATTGGTTTGAAATGTGAAATAGTTGACAACCTAAATAAAATCGGTGGCCAATGCATAGAGCTCTATCCTGATAAACCAATTTATGATATCCCCGCAGTTCCTGAATGCACTGGGGAGGAGCTTACTAACAATTTAATTAAACAAATAAAACCCTTTAACTTTAACTTTCATTTAAATGATAGAGTTCAAGAACTAAGCAAAGAAAATGAAAGTTGGATAGTAAAAACAACTAATGGCAAAGAGTTTAATGCACCAAATGTAGTAATAGCGGGGGGAGTAGGATCTTTTGAACCACGAAAATTTCCGACAAAGAGTGCAGAAAAGTTCGATGGCAAAACAGTTTTATACTCAATTAAAGACAAAAGTATTTTTAAAGATAAGTCAGTAGCCATTTTTGGAGGTGGAGATAGCGCACTTGACTGGGCAATTGAATTGTCAAGTACTTCAAAAGTTTCTCTTATACATAGAAGAGATGAGTTTAGAGGTGCGCCTGTAAGTGTTCAAAAAATAAAAGAACTTAGTAAAAAAAACAAAATTAATTTATTTACAAAGTACTCAATTAAAGATGTAAAAGGCAATGGCTCTCTAGAGGAAGTTGAGATCAAAAGTGAAGATGGTAAAAGCAAAACTTTAAAGGCTGATTATGTTTTAGGTTTCTTTGGTTTGATAATGCAACTTGGACCAATTACTGAATGGGGACTAAATTTAAATAAAAAAACAATACCAGTTAATACAGAAAATTTTGAAACTAATAAAAAAGGTATTTTTGCTATCGGCGATATTTGTAGTTATCCGGGAAAACTAAAATTAATATTATCGGGATTTCACGAGGGAGCTTTAGCTGCTAGAGGATGTTTTAAATACGCAAGACCTAATGAGAAATATAGGTTCGAGTTTACTACTGCATCTAACACTATAAAAGACAGATTAGGTGTGAAATAATGATAGAGCTATTTACAGCCGATACTCCTAACGGTTGGAAAATTAGCATAATGTTAGAAGAGATAAACTTTGATTACAAAATTACTAAAGTAAACTTAAATGAAGGTGAACAACATAAACCTGAATTTAAAAAAATTAGCCCGTTTAATAAGATACCAGTGATCACTGATCACGAAAATAAAAAGTCAATATTCGAATCTGGAGCAATACTAATGTACTTAGGTGAAAAAAGTAAAATGTTTTATCCAGAAAATAATAAATTAGAGATAAATCAGTGGTTGATGGCCCAAATGGGTTTGATTGGACCAATGATAGGTCAACATCATCAGTTTCATTATTATCATCAAGGAAAAAGTGAGTGGGGAGAGGAAAGATATTTTAAAATAACTAGAAAAATATACCAAGATTTAGAGGCAAGGCTATCAACAAGTTATTATTTGGCTGGAAAAGAGTATTCTATTGCTGATATTGCAACATGGTCTTGGATAGCACGTCACAAAAGACATGATATTGGATTAGAAAACTTTATGGGGTTATCTAGATGGTTTGTTGATATCGCAAAACGTCCAGCAGTTATTAAAGGATTTAAAGCATTAAATAAAGATGCTGAAATAGATTACCCTTAAATATCAGCGTAAACTTTTTCTTCTTTTTCGTGTTTTTCTTGTGCTGCTATGCATAAAGTTGCAACAGGTCTTGCCATTAATCTTTTAAGACCAATTGGTTCTGCTGTTTCCTCACAGAAACCATATGTTCCATCTTGAATTTTTTTTAAGGCTCCATCAATCTTAGAAATTAATTTTATCTGTCTATTGATTGCTCTCATCTCAACATTTTTTTCTGTATAAGAGCTTGCTTGATCCACAATATCTGCGGAAGCACTATTATCATCCATTGATGCATTAAATATTGCTTCATTGTTAGTTCTCTTTAATTCTTTTTTCCAATCTACTAATTTTTGCTTAAAGTATGCAAGATGTTTTGCACACATGTATTTTTCAGTTTCTTTTGGGATGTATTTTTTAGAGATCTTTACCATACTCAAATTTATAAATTTGGTGAATATATTCATCATTTAATAAGTGTCAAGAATGGATTAATTGTATAAATTATTAAAAATGGCCACTTATAAAAAGAATATTAATAATATATTTTATATTTTTATAACATCACACCTGTTAATCTGGACATTGATTCCAAGTTTAACAAATCACAATTTACCACTTGATACAATCGAGGCTTTAGCTTGGGGTAGTAACCTAGATTGGGGATTTAATAAGCATCCCCCTATGAGTGCATTTTTACCAGAAATATTTTACCAAATTTTTGGACCTCAAGATTGGGCTTATTATTTGTTAAGTCAAATTTGTATCGTAGTCTCATTCCTTGTAGTTTTTAAGTTGGCTGAAGATTTTTTTGACAACAAAATTTATTGTTTACTATCTGTTTTGTTATTAGAAGGAATATACTTTTATAACTTCACTACACCTGAATTTAATGTAAATGTTTGTTTAATACCCTTTTGGTCTATTTCTGTCTTTTATTTATGGAAAGGAATTAAAAGTAATAAAATATTAGATTGGATATTCCTTGGTCTATTTTCTGGACTTGGCTTTCTATCAAAATATTTATTTGTCTATTTAGGTTTAGCAATAGCTATTCTTTTAATTTACTTAATCATTAATAAAAAAATAAATTTAAAGTGTTTGGTATCTCTAATTCCTTTTTTTTTAATTTTATCTCCTCATTTTATTTGGTTATCTGAGAATGAGTATGTAACCATAACTTATGGATTAATGAGAACAGGATCAGAAGAGGCTGGTATTTTAAATCATTTAAGGCATCCATTTATATTTTTACTAAAACAAATCGGTATATTGATACCATTTTTAACAATGATCTTTTTTTTAATTAATAAACTTAAAATAAATACTAATTTAAATGATGATAAATTATTGTTTTTACTATTAATAAACTTAATTCCTATTTTATTTATTTTTTTAACATCTTTTACTATGGGCGTTAAAATTAGAACAATGTGGATGACTCCATTCTATATAAATTTTGGTTTGCTATTTGTTTATATTTTTAAATCTGAAATTAATTTTGAAAAAATGAAAGCCTTTTCTTATGTCTTTTTGGTCCTATTTTTTATTTCACCTATTTTATATGCATACGTTTCTATATCAAAAACTGACAAAAGAACTGATTTTAATGGAAAAAATTTAGCAAATGAGGCTAAAAATTTTTATGAGACAGAAGCAAATGAGTTTGGAAATATAGAGTATGTTAAGGGTAATGAATGGATTGCAGGAAATATATCTTATCATCTTCCAGAAAGACCAAAGTGGATTTATAGTTCAGAGGGTCTTTACATGTGCAATAGTGACATGAAGTGTGTAAATATAAATGAAATTTCAATTAAACCAAAAAAATAAAAAACTTTTATTAATTATTGGGATAGTTGCTTTAATAGAGCTTTCAGGATATGGTTTTTTTGCCTCTTTGTTTAGATTAATAAGTTCGGTCAGTTAATGAATATTATAATATTAATTCCAGTCTTTAATGACTTTAGATCTACATCAAAATTAATTGAAGAAATTGATAGCAGTATTTCTAATTTGAATGCTTCATTTTCGGTAGTTGTAATTAATGATGCATCAACAGAAGTAAAAAATTTAGAAAATAAAAATTTAATAAATATTAAATCACTAAAATTAATAAATATGAGAAATAATAGGGGCCATGCAAGATGCATTGCTGCTGGACTAAAATATATTTCAGAAAATGAAGATTTTGATTATGTAATACCTATGGATGGTGATGGGGAAGATAGACCTGAAGAGATAAAAAACTTTGTAGAAAAGATTAAGGATAATCCTAATAAAAGTATTGTTGGAGAAAGAGTAAAAAGATCCGAAGGTTTAATTTTTAAAATCTGTTATTTATTGCACAAAATAATTACTTATACATTTACAGGAAAATTTATAAAATTTGGAAATTTCACTTGCCTTACAAAGGAAACTGTTAAGAAATTAATTGAAGAGAAAGCAACCTGGAGTAGTTTTTCTGGATCACTAGCAAAAATAGAAAATAATTTAGTTAATTCTCCATCAATAAGAGGCTCTAGATATTTTGGACCCTCTAAGATGAGTTTTTTTAACTTAATAAAACATTCGCTAGCAATTATTGCAGTATTTAAATCTTCAGTGATTTTTAGATCAATAGCATTTTATGCGATATATTTAATAATAATAGCTGACTACATAAGTGTAATTACAGCCATACCTTTAGCACTGATCATTGTTTTTGGTTTTGTTATTTTAAAAATCTCAGGAAGAGAAAATTTGATTGAGTTTAATAATTCTTTAACAAATATTTCAGATATTGACATATTAAAATAACTTATTTTAAATATTAAATGAAAAATTTTTTTCGTAAAGTAGCTTTTGGTTTAGGACCCAATGAAAAGGTGCCATCAGATCCATTAAAATGGGCAAAAGACCAATTGAACGATGTTCCAGAATTTTCTTGGAAGGGGCAAATTTTACCAGAGAAAAAACTTAGAAATTATTATCGAGATTACGTTTATGGAGATAGAAAAGTTCTAAGAAAAAAATTTAAAAATGACAAAGAAGGCTACAAAAGAGAAAAAAATAAGTTAAGACATGCAACCGGTCAAAAATTTTGGTGGAACCTTGAACTTTGTATAAGGTATTCAGAAGCGTTAAAAAGCGAAACACCAGTTTTAGCAAAACTTTGGTACTTCTGGGGAAATCATTTCGCAATCAGTGAAAAAGATTTTTTAGCACAGTATACAACAGGTGCTTACCAAAGAGAGATCATTAGAGCTAACATGAATCAAAATTTTGAGAAAATGGCCCAAGAGGCAACCATCGGTTGGTCGATGATACATCACTTAGATAATGAACAGAACATAGGACCTAAGAGCCAAGAAGCTAAATGGGCAAGAGAAAAAGGAAAGAAAAAAGGTGTAAATGAAAATCATGCAAGGGAACTTCTAGAACTTCACACTGTGTCACCAGATTGTGGATATACACAAGAAGATGTAATCCAAATGGCATATATAATGAGTGGTTGGAGACCTAAGTGGGGAAGGAAAAGATTAGAGACAGGTGATGTCCATTTCAACCCTGATGCTCATGAACCTGGTACCAAAATAGTTTTAGGTAAAAAATATAAAAGAGGTATAAAAAGTTTATCAGTTGCAATCACAGATCTTGTTAATCACCCTTCCTGCAGAAAGTTCGTTGCAATGAAACTCTGTAGATATTTGATCACAGATAATCCAACTAAAGAAATGATGGAGCCAATTATAAAAGCTTGGGAAAAATCAGATGGTTTTTTACCTGAGGTTCACAAAGCTGCTATAGAAGTTGCTTTTAATTATTCTGAAAAATATAATAAATTTCAGAATCCAGAAAACTGGCTATTACAAATGAGCAAAATGGCTGATGTTGATTTAATCCCATCTCCTTCATTTATGGATCTTTATAAACTTGGAAATAAACCGATTAAAGATCAAAGAGCTTTAGAAAGGTTGATGGATGAGCTTGGACAACATCCTTATTTAGCAAAACAACCAAATGGATGGTCAGATATTTCAGAGGATTGGATGTCACCAGAATTACTAATTAGAAGGCTGGTTTATGCGAGAGAGGCTTATTATAAAAAGTCAGGCAAGTCACAGACAACTGAATTTTATGAAGAAATGATTGAAAAAAATTATGATAATCCAGGTGAAATTTTAAAAATTATAAATCAGCATAAAGAGCTTGTTCATAAACATGTTATTTTATTTAATTTACCGGAGACCCTTAAATCATGAAGATATCAAGAAGAAATTTTTTAAAAGGTTCAGCCACTACATTATTTTTAGCTGGTTTTAATTTTCCAGTTTTAGCAAATACAGATAAGAAAAAAAATCTTGTTGTTATAATGTTAAGAGGTGGAATGGATGGTTTATGTGCAGTTCCAATAATTGGTGACAAAAATTTTGAAAAGAGAAGAAAAGATTTGATATTAGATGAAACAATAAAGTTAAATTCTGATTTCGCGCTTCATCCCAAACTAAAGAATTTTTATAATTTGTGGCAAAATAATATAGGAGCAATAGTTCATGCAACAAATATTCCATATACTAAAAGATCTCATTTTGATGGACAAAACTTAATGGAGACAGGAGGTCATATACCTTACTCCATAAAAACTGGTTGGCTAGGAAGAGGAATGAAGTTAGCAGAATTAAAAGGTGATGGTCTTGCATTGGCTTTGCCAATGCCTTTACTTCTTAGAGGAATACCTAGTAACGATAATTTTTATCCTTCAAAAAAAAGACTTCCAAGAACAGAACTTTTACAACTTTTAAAATCAGTTTATACAGATAAATCCGAACATGACTTAGCGAATATGATGGAGATAATTGCTAACAGATCTATGATGAATAATGGGGACACCTCTATGTCTAGGAAGAATTCATCTTTAGCATATAAAGCAGGTTTAGAACTAAAAAAAATAAATGGGCCAAGGGTTGCGGTTTTTGAAGTTGATGGATTTGATACGCATGCTGCTCAAGGAGGTGTTAATGGTTCTCACTCGGATAGTCTCATTGAAATGGACTCAATTTTTAAAAATTTAGAGAAAGGTTTGGGATCAGAAATTAAAAATACTTTAGTCCTTACTCTTACAGAATTTGGTAGAACTATTAAACAAAATGGAGGTCGTGGAACAGAGCATGGTTATGGATCTGCAATTTTTATGGCAGGTGGTCTTTTGAAAAAATCTCAAGTTTATACAGACTGGCCAGGACTTAAGCGAAAGGAATTATTTGAAGGAAGAGATTTAAATTCAACAATTGATGCTAGATCTACATACGCTTCAGCAATGTCTACTGTTTTTGATATAGATTTTAAAAGAATACAAAAAGAAGTTTTTTGGGGTGATGAGTTAATTAATTTATCTGATAAACTTTTTAAATCTTAATTAGTACTAATTGTAGGTAATAAGTAAAAATCAGCCGTATCTATTTTAGAAGAATGTTCTCTTCTCATGTTCCATCTCTTTTGAACACCGGCACTAGCAAGACTTACCGTAGATCTTCCGTATCGATAGTTGGTATTATCAATAGACCTCATCAAACCCTTTATTTTCTCGTCTTTTTCTGAAGAAAATAGGTTCTTACTGCCATCTTCATTAGATAAACCAGTCAGCATTACACCTGCTTTTTGGTAACGATAGCCATTTTTAAAGATAGAGTCTAAAGCAACTAAAGCAGTTTTAACTATTTCAATGCTATTATTTGTTGAAATTGCAAAATCTATTGTCTTTGAATTTGAATAGTATCCAAATCTACTTTGAAAGGGACTTGTTCTAACAAAAACAGTAATTGACTTTGCAATTAAAGACTCAGATCTAATTTTTTCAGATGCATTTAAACAATAATTTGCAACTGCTTCTTTTAATTCTTGGTATTTTTCAATTCTTTGGCCAAAAGAACGAGATACAACGCAGCTTTTTCTTTTTGTTTGTGTTGTTTCTAAATCAATACAAGGAACTCCCCTCAACTCCATTGCAGTTCTTGAACCTAAAACATTTGAGTTTTTCTTAATCCATGTATTTGATTTATTCTTTAGTTGTTTTGCATTATAAATCCCATTTTTATGATAAAATTTTGTTAGTTGTCTTCCTACACCCCATACATCGTTAATTTCAACCTTCTCTAAGATAGGATCAATATTTTCAATTCCTATTAGACTTGTTACACCTGACTTTTTTTTCTTCGCAATATGATTTGCAACTTTGCTTAAGGTTTTTGTTTTAGCAATACCAATACTAGTTGGAATACCCGTCCATTTTAAAACTGTTTCTCTAATTTCTCTTCCAACATTTTCAACTTCGTTATCTGAAAAATTTGATAAATCTAAAAAAGCTTCATCAATAGAGTAAACTTCAATAGCGGAGTTGAACCTTTTTAGTGTTCTCATTACTCTTCTAGATAAATCTCCATATAAAGAATAATTAGATGAAAAAACCTCAACTTTATTTTTAATAATAATATCTTTTGCTTTAAAGTAAGGTTCTCCCATTTTAATACCTAAAGCTTTTGCTTCAGTTGATCTTGAAATTATACAACCATCATTATTGGATAAAACGACAACAGGTTTTTTTCTTATTTTAGGATTGAATAATCTTTCACAAGAAACATAAAAAGAGTTACAATCAATAAGTGCTATTTTTTTAGTATACTGAATGGATGACATAAGTTACAACTCCCCAAATAAATATATCCTCATCTTCATTAATTAAAATTCGATCTGTAAATTTTTTAGAACCTGATGTTAAAAATTTTTTATCTCTTTCTTGAACTAAACTTTTAACAACTAGTTCATCATGAACATTTGCAATAACTGTTGAGAAATTTTTTGGTGTTAAACTCTTATCAACAACTAATAGATCGCCATCATTAATTCCCACGTCCACCATTGATTTTCCCTGAACTCTTATGATGAAAGTTGCTGGAACATTTTTGATTAAATGAATATTTAAATCGATATCTTCTTCAATATAGTCTGTGGCAGGGGACGGAAAACCTGCACCAGCTTTATGTAAATAGTAAGGTATAGTTAGCTTCATAAATGTTCTTATTTTGTTCTAATTAATATCTAAGTTATCCAATAGTGTCAATCAGGTTGTATTTTGAGTCTGTAACTGAATCAAAAGTGAATCAAAACGTGAACATCGAAACCACATGTTGTATACATGTGGATAACTTTAACCATAAATAGTTTGAATATAATAAATGGAAAAAAATGAAAGCTTAACTGGAAGATGTATTTGTGGTCAGGTTAAATATAGAATTACAGACAAACCTTTATTCACGCAAGCTTGTCATTGTAAAGATTGCAAAATTATAACTGGGTCTTCTTATGTTATTAATACAAGCGTCTTGGACAATACTTTAATTGTAGAAGGAGAAGTAGCATCAACAGAACTCAAAGCAGGAAGTGGTGCCACTTCTAATGCATATTTTTGCTCCAAGTGTGGAACTTATATTTATACTGATTACGCCTCAGCTGTAGGTAGATTAACAGTTAGAACTAAAACTTTAGATAATTCAGAAAGTTTTCCACCACAAGTGCATATTTTTACAAAAGATAAAGATCCATGGCTCAACCTTACAGATGATGTAATTTGTTTTGAAAAGATGTATGATCCTAAAAAAACATGGCCAGAGGAAAGTTTAAAAAGATACGGAGAATATTTAAAAGTTATTAATAAATAATTTTAATAGGAGATTAAAATATGAAAAAATTAACTTGTCACTGTGGAGCAATTGAAGCCGAAGTTAAAATTCCTATAGGTGGTGTTGAAAAAATCATGCGTTGTAATTGTTCAATTTGTAAAAAGAAAGGTTACATTATAGGAGTGCTTGGTCCTGATGATTTTAAACTTACAAAAGGAGAGGATAAGTTAACACTTTATCAGTTTTATACTAATACAGCTAAGCATTATTTTTGTTCTATCTGTGGAATTCATACTCATAACAGGCCTAGAAGCAATCCAAAAATATATGGTGTAAATATTGCTTGCATAGAAGGTGTGGAGCCATTCGAAATTGACGATGTGCCAGTAAATGATGGTAAAAACCATCCCCTTGATCAAAAACAATAAATCTTTTTATGCAACTAATTGTAGATTGTTATAAAAAAGTAAGCAAAGATTGTTTTAAATTTATTAAATCTCAAGAAACATCCAAAGAAAAATTTAAAAATAAAGAAAAAATGATAAAAATTTTTCTAATTCCAATAAGTTTCTGGATTTCAAATAGAGTAAAAAAATCTAAACCTTATTTAATTGGTTTGGCAGGAGGGCAAGGAACCGGAAAAACAACTATAAGTTCAATTTTAAAAATTATTCTGACAAAATATTTTAAATTGAATGTTTTTAAAATTTCTATTGATGATTTATACAAAACCAGAAAAGATAGAATCAAGTTATCAAAAACAACTCATCCGCTATTAAAGACTAGAGGAGTTCCAGGAACTCATGATGTAAAATTTATGTTTAATCTTTTAAAAAAAACAAAGAGCAAAAGATTTAATAAGTACAGAATTCCTAAATTCAATAAGGCTATTGACGACAGACAAAAAAAAAAGTCTTGGTATTTAGTAAAAAGAGTACCAGATGTCATAATTTTCGAGGGTTGGTGTGTAGGAGCTAGGGCAGAAAAACAGACAACTTTAAAAAAAGCTATAAATTCTCTTGAGAGAAAAGAAGATAAAAATTTGAAATGGAGAAAATTTGTAAATTATCAATTAGAAAAAAAATATAAAAAACTATTTTCAAAATTAGACTGCTTGTTATTTTTAAAAGCTGGAAATTTTAAATTATTACAAACTTGGAGACTTAAACAGGAAGCACTATTAAAATTAAACACAAAAAATAAGGCAAATAGCAAAGTAATGGATAAAAATGAAGTATTAAAATTTATGCAGACATATCAAAGAATTACTCAAAATATGTTTAAATTTGCTCCAAAATATTCTTCAATTGTACTAAATTTAAATAGAAATCATCAAATTAAATCAATAAAATATAATAAATGAAAAAAATATATTTAGTAGCTTTTTGTTTAATATCTTTAACGCTAACTGCTAGCGCAGCAACTTTAAGTGATGCATTAAAAATTACTTTTCAAAATAATTTAGAGTTACAAGCTGAGAGAAAAAACTTGGAGGTTCAAAAGGAAGTTTTAAATATTTCAAAAAGTGATTTTTTCCCTACATTAACTTTGTCTGGCACTAAAAATTTTGAAAATACAAATGAACTTACAAATCAAGATGGATCTGATGCATCAATAACAGATACAGATACAATGACTTCATCAGTCAAATTAGAGCAAACTTTAATTGATGGTAGTGCTAGAAGTACTAAGTATGAAAAAAGTAAGTTGGGTCTCAACCTTTCTGAGGCAAAGCTTATTAAAAAAGAACAAGATGTTTTTATGAAAGCCATCGAAGCTTATACAGGTTTAATACTTGCTTATGAAAAATTAAATATAAATCAAGAAAATGTAAATTTATTACAAAGACAGTTTGAAATAGATAATGCTAGATTATCAAGAGCCCAAATTACTGCAACTGACCTTGCACAGTCACAATCTTCTCTTTCAGGTGCACAAGCTGGATATATCGGTGCACAAAATAATATTATAACCAGTAAATTAGCTTACGAAAATATAATTGGACCAATAAATACAAACGAAAAATTAAAAAAAATATATAATTCAGAGGCACCAATACCTTCAAGTTTGATTGAAGCAAAAAAAATATCAGAACAAAAAAGTCCTGATCTTATCATTGCAGAAATTGAATATGGACAATCTGAATTAGATGTAAAAATAGCAAGATCAGATTTATCACCCACTGCAAAACTTTCTCTTGAAAGATCATATACCGATGACCTGAGTGCTACTTATGATGAGAGAGAAAAAGATGTTCTTCAAGCAACAGTCAGTTGGCCTTTTCAATTTGGTGGAAAGAATAGATCTAACATAAACAAAAATCTTCAAGTAAAAGGAATGAAAAAATTGTTACTTGAAAATGCTTTTAGAAACAATACCCAGGGTGTTACCGCTGCTTGGTCTACATTAGAGTCATCCAAAAGCCTTTTGAGAGCTGTTCAATCTCAAGTTAAGGCTGCTGAAATTGCAAATGAGGGAATTAGTTTTGAATATGAGAGTGGTTTAAACAGATCAACTTTTGATGTACTCCAATCAAGATCAAATTTAATAAACGCAAAAATAAATCTTGCAGAGGCCGAGAGAAATTATTTATTAGCACAATATAGATTGTTAAAGGCTGCTGGTTTATTAAACAGCGAATACCTAAAACTTAGATAAATAAAGCCTTTTTCAATTAATTCTAAAAAGATATTGCTAATGAGAACAAAATGTGTACATTTATTTGCATGATTCGATTGTTAAAAAACGTAAAAAAAGAGGCAAAAAATGACTAAAAATAACTTAAAAGTGGTGAAAACCGCTAAAGATAAAGATTTGGAAGATAAGGAAAAAAATAAAGCGTTAGACGCAGCAATTAGCCAAATTACAGATAGCTTTGGAAAAGGCTCTGTAATGAAACTTGGAGAGCAAAAGGCTATGGATGTTGAATCTATTTCAACGGGATCTTTAAGTCTTGATCTAGCACTTGGGATAGGTGGATTACCAAAAGGAAGAATTATTGAAATTTATGGACCAGAGTCATCTGGAAAAACTACATTAGCTTTACAAGTAGTCGCTGAAGCACAAAAAGCTGGTGGAATTTGTGGATTTGTTGATGCAGAGCATGCATTAGACCCAGTTTATGCAAAGAAATTGGGTGTTAATACTGAAGAACTGCTTATTTCACAACCAGATACAGGCGAACAAGCTTTAGAAATTACGGACACTTTAATTAAGTCCGGCTCAATGTCAGTACTCGTTGTTGATTCTGTTGCTGCATTAACACCAAGAGCTGAAATTGAAGGTGACATGGGAGATCATCATGTTGGTCTTCAGGCAAGATTAATGTCACAAGCATTAAGAAAATTAACAGGATCAATATCAAGAACTAATACAATGGTTATATTTATTAACCAAATTAGAATGAAAATTGGTGTCATGTTTGGAAGCCCAGAAACAACATCTGGTGGTAATTCTCTAAAATTCTATTCTTCAGTCAGGATGGATATTAGAAGAATTGGTGCAATTAAAGACAAAGAGCAAATAATTGGAAATACAACAAGAGTTAAAGTTGTTAAAAATAAAGTTGCTCCACCATTTAAAGTAGTTGAATTTGATTTAATGTATGGAAAAGGAATTAGTAAAGTAGGGGAACTAATCGACCTTGGTGCTAAAGCTGAGATTGTAGAAAAATCAGGAGCTTGGTACGCTTATAAAGGAGAAAAAATTGGTCAAGGTAGAGAGAATGCTAAACTTTACCTTGAACAAAACCCAAAAGCTGCAGCTGAGATTGAAATGGCTATTAGAGAAAAAGCTGGCGTTATTTCAAAAAAGATAGAGGGAAATCCTTTAAACGAAGAGAAGGTTGAGGCTCAAAAAAAAGAGGAAGAAGTTCCAGCTAAAAAAAATTAGCAGATAACTTTTAGTTATTAAGAAAAGGCGCTCTATTTGGCGCCTTTTTCCCTCCAGAAGTGTAGACATCATATAAAAATGCTGTATTTTGAGAATATATGGCCAAAACACTAAATGAAATTAGATCAGCATTCTTAGGTTATTTTGAGAAAAACGATCATAAAATAGTTGAGTCTAGCAATCTGGTTCCAAATAACGATCCAACATTGATGTTTGCAAATTCGGGGATGGTTCAATTTAAAAATGTTTTTACTGGGTTAGAAAAGAGAGATTATCTAAGAGCCACAACCTCACAAAAATGTGTAAGAGCAGGTGGAAAACATAACGACCTAGAAAATGTAGGTTACACTCCAAGACACCATACATTTTTTGAAATGCTGGGTAATTTTTCTTTTGGAGATTACTTTAAAGAGAGAGCTATTGAGCTTGCTTGGAATTTAATAACCAAGGACTTTGGTTTAGACAAAAATAGACTGTATGTAACAGTGTTCCACGAAGATGATGAAGCATTTAATTATTGGAAAAAAATTGCAGGTTTGAGTGAAGATAGAATTATTAGAATAGCAACTTCAGATAATTTTTGGTCAATGGGAGAAACAGGACCATGTGGGCCATGTTCTGAAATCTTTTATGATCATGGAGAGCACCTTGAAGGTGGCTTGCCAGGAACAAAAAATGAGGATGGCGATAGATACATAGAAATTTGGAATTTGGTCTTTATGCAATTCGAACAGATTTCAAAAGATAAAAGAATAGATCTACCAAAACCTTCAGTCGATACAGGTATGGGTCTTGAAAGGATTGCTGCATTACTTCAAGGAACTCATGATAATTACGAAACTGACCATTTTAAAAAAATAATTAATTCAGCAGCAGAGATTTTAAAAGTTAAACCAAACGATGACAATTTAGCAAGCTTTAGAGTAATTGCTGATCATTTGCGAGCAAGTTCTTTTTTAATTGCTGAAGGAGTCTTACCTTCAAATGAAGGCAGAGGTTATGTTTTGAGAAGAATAATGAGAAGAGGAATGAGACATTCTCATTTACTTGGTTCGAAAGAACCTATTTTTTATAACATATTTAAAACTCTTAAAGACGAGATGAAAGGAAATTATTCAGAAATAGAAAGAGCAGAGTCTTTAATAAACGAAACTTTAAAGATGGAGGAAGAGAAATTTTTAGTATTATTAGATAGAGGTATTAAAATTTTAAATGATGAAATAGAAAAGATAGATAAAATATTGCCTGGAGAAGTTGCCTTCAAATTATATGATACCTATGGTTTTCCTCTTGATCTCACCCAAGATATCTTAAAAAATAAATCTTTAACAATAGATATAAAAAAATTTCAGAGTTTAATGAAAGAAAGCAAAGAACTAGCCAAGAAAAATTGGAAAGGATCAGGAGATAGTGCTGTTGATGACATATGGTTTTCAATTAAAGATAGATTAGGATCCTCTGAGTTCTTGGGATATGAGACAGATCAGGCCGAGGGTATTATTCTTTCATTATTAAAAGATAATAAAGAGGTAGATGAGCTTAGAGAAAATGATGAGGGAATTATTATTGTCAACCAAACCCCTTTTTATGGTGAATCTGGTGGACAAGTTGGGGATACTGGAGAAATAATTTCTAGTGATTTCAAATTTGAGATATCTGATGTGCAAAAAAAATTAGGAGATCTATTTGTACATTATGGAAAAGTTAAATCTGGAAGTATAAAAATTAAAGATAATGTTGAAATGAAAATTGACGTTGAGAGACGAAATAATATAAGGGCATATCATTCAGCAACCCACCTTCTACATGAGTCGCTTAGAAGAGTATTAGGTACACACGTTACTCAAAAGGGATCACTGGTTGCACCAGACAGACTAAGATTTGATTTTAGTCACATGAAACCAATTTCTGAACAAGAGATTGAAAAAATTGAAAGTCATGTAAATTCGATGGTAGAGAGAAAATCTGAAGTCAGAACAAGAATAATGACCCCTAAAGAAGCAGTTGATAATGGAGCACTTGCACTATTTGGAGAAAAATATGGAGAAGAGGTAAGAGTTTTGTCTATGGGTGATGAAAATGAAAACTATTTTTCAACAGAATTATGTGGAGGGACTCACGTGAGAAATACCGGTGACATTGGAAAATTCAAAATTATAAGCCAGTCATCTATAGCTGCTGGTGTAAGAAGAGTTGAAGCCCTTAGAGATAATCAATTAAATAATTTTCTTCAAAATAAAGAAAAATTATCTGATCTATCTGCACAAAAGGATGAGGAATTGATTAACGAACTATCAAAAAAAATTATTAACTTAGGTGGTAAACCAAATTTAGAAAATGAGGATAATAAAAACTTAATTAAAGATTTATCAAAACAATTAGAGCAATTAAAATTTGGCTCAATTTTAAATGATAAATCTTTAAATAAAATTCAAAATAAGAAAATTAAAAATATCAATATTAGATTTCAAAAAGTTAAGGGTCTTCCACCAAAAGAACTTAGAAAATTAGTAGATATAGGAAAAAAAGAATTAAAAAATGGAATAATTATTGTATTTGCAAGTCTTGAAGGAAAAGTGGGTCTTGCAGTTGGTGTAACAGAAGAATTGATTGATAAATATGACGCTGTTAAATTTGCAAAAATAGGCTCTGAAGTAATAGGCGGTAAAGGTGGTGGTGGTAGAAAAGATTTTGCACAGGCTGGCGGACAATTTAATGAAAAAATTGATGAAGCTTTTGAAAAAATGATTACTTTAATTTAATTTTTGTCTCAACTTACCGTCAATTGTATCTAAGAATTGATTGGTAGTAAGATACTTGGTTGAAGGACCTATTAAAATAGCTAAGTCCTTTGTCATAGAACCCTCTTCAACGCAATCTACACACACTGTTTCAAGGGTTTCTGCAAATTTTATCAATTCTTCATTTCCATCTAGTTTTCCTCTGTGAGCTAAACCTCTTGTCCAGGCAAAAATAGAAGCAATAGGATTTGTCGAGGTTTCTTTTCCTTGTTGATGCATTCTAAAATGTCTTGTCACTGTACCATGAGCAGCCTCTGCTTCCATTGTTTTTCCATCTGGAGCAAGGAGTACACTTGTCATTAAACCTAATGATCCATACCCTTGAGCAACAGTATCTGATTGAACATCTCCATCATAATTTTTACAAGCCCAAATATATTTACCATGCCATTTCATTGCACATGCCACCATATCATCAATTAATCTATGTTCATAAATAATTTTATTTTTTTCAAACTTATCTCTAAATTCTTTTTCAAAAATTTCTTGGAAGATATCTTTAAATCTTCCATCATATCTTTTCAAAATTGTATTCTTTGTAGATAGATATACGGGCCATTTTTTTATTAAACCATAGTTGAAGCAAGATCTTGCAAAATCTTCTATTGATTTATCTAAGTTATACATAGATAAAGCAATCCCTGGACCAGGAAAGTTGAATACTTCATACTTTCTTTCATCTGTTCCATCTTCAGCAGTCCATTTGATTTCTAATTTACCTTTACCTGGAACTGTAAAATCTGTTGCTCTGTATTGATCACCAAAAGCATGTCTTCCAATAATTAACGGATCAGTCCAAGATGGGACAAGTTTTGGTATATTTTTACAAATGATAGGTTCTCTAAAAACTGTTCCTCCAATAATATTTCTTATTGTTCCATTTGGCGATCTCCACATTTTTTTTAGATTAAATTCTTTTACTCTAGCTTCATCTGGTGTGATGGTTGCGCATTTGATGCCAACACCATTTTTTTTAATTGCATTAGCACATTCTATCGTGATTTTATCTTCAGTCTTATCCCTACTTTCCATTCCTAAATCGTAGTATTCAATTTTTAGATCAAGGTAAGTTAGGATTAGCTTATTTTTAATGAAGTCCCATATGACTCTAGTCATTTCATCACCATCAAGCTCTACAATGGGATTTTTAACCTTAATTTTACTCATTTATTTGATGTATCTTAATAGTTGAATTTATCTTTTTTGTATACATATTAATTCAAAATTATCAATTATAGGATTGTCATGAATAAGGTTTTTCCAAAATTACATAATGAAGGATACAAATTTATTATTATTTTTGCAATCGCAACTATAATTCTTTATTTCATAAATGGTTTTCTTGGCTTTATCGGTTTGCTTCTAACGATTTGGTGTTACTATTTTTTTCGCGATCCTGAAAGAACATCGATTGGAGATGATAATTATCTAACTAGTCCAGCTGATGGTGTTGTTCTGCAAGTAAAAGATACCAATGGCCCAAAAGAACTTGGTTTAGAAAATAAACAAATGAAAAAAGTAAGTATTTTTATGGATGTATTTGATTGCCATGTTAATAGATCACCATGTTCTGGAGCAATATCTGAAATACTTTACAAACCAGGAAAATTTTTTAATGCATCATTAGATAAGGCAAGCGAAGATAATGAGAGAAACTACTACAGAATAAGAAACTCTGATGGAAAAGATATAATTGTTGTTCAAATAGCAGGGCTTGTTGCAAGAAGAATTGTGACTGAGGTTTCTAAAGATGAGCTTGTAGACCAAGGCTCAAGAATTGGAATGATCAGATTCGGAAGCAGAGCAGATATGTATTTTGAAGACTATACACCCTTAATAAAAGTTGACCAAAAAACAATAGCGGGTGAAACTTTAATTGCAAAAAAATAGTTTTATGCAGTCTCAGAATAAAGATATTAAATTAGTTTCTAATAAAAAGACCAGAGTTATTCTGCCAAACATTTTGACGCTTATCGGTGTTTGTATTGGATTAACATCAATCAAATTTGCATTTGATGGAAAATTTGAATTATCAATTATAGCAGTAATTATTGCCGCGATTATTGATGGTTTAGATGGAAGAATTGCAAGATTAATTAAAGGGACTTCTAAAGTAGGTAAAGAACTAGACTCACTCACTGATGTAATTAGTTTTGGTGTGGCTCCAGCTTTTATAATGTATTTTTGGGCATTATCTGAAACAGGTAGAATTGGATGGTTAATTTCTTTAATTTATGTTGTTTGTGTTGCGTTAAGACTTGCAAGATTTAATGTTTCATCAAATGAAGAGAGTTCATGGAAGGATAATTTTTTTGAAGGGATACCTTCACCAGCCGGTGGAGTTTTAGTTTTAATGCCTCTAATTTTAAGTATTAGTGAATTTGAATTTTTAAATTTTAATTATCAAGTTATTGTTCCTATTATGTTTATAATTGTTTCAATATTACTAATAAGCAAAATACCTACTTATTCATTTAAAAGAATAGCTGTTCCAAGAAGTGCTTCAATTTTTTTGTTATTTGGTATCATTTTATACTTTGGTTTAATATTAGTTTATACATTTAATGCAATTATTGTTTCAGGATTAATATATTTGCTAATGGTGCCAATAAGTTCGATGCATTATTTCATGATTAAAAAAAATCATAAAAATATCATGGATGATACAGATCATCATGAAGATGTACTATAAATGAAGGAAAATACAATAATCTCCTTAGCAGATTCAAATTATTTCAATCTATTAAACGAATTGATTGATTCTTTAATTAGATTTGACCAAAGTAAAAATCTTGATATTTGTATAATGGATGCAGGACTGACTGAAGATCAAATAAAAATATTAGAAAAAAAAGTATTTCAAATAAAAAAAGCAGAGTGGGATATTGAGGTTCCTAATTCCAAAGTTAAAGGTAGAGAGTGGTTAAAAAGTCAAGTATCTAGAGCATTTTTACCTAATTATTTTCCTGGATATAAAAAATACTTATGGATAGATGCAGATGCTTGGGTCAATTCATGGTATGCAATTGATCTTTATTTTAAAGGATGTGAAAATAAAAAATTAGCAATAGCAACATCAGCCGATAGATCTTATGGAAGAGTTTTAAGAGCCGAGTGGGTATTTGGAAGTTTTGCAAGAATAAAATCACAAAATTATAAACATGCCAAATCTTCAGGATTTTCAGAAAAAGTTGCAAGAGAAGTCGCACTTAAACCCCATTTAAATATTGGATTATTTTGTTTAGAAAAAAATGCTCCACATTGGGAAGTTTGGCAAAAAAATTTGAGAAAAGCATTATCTTCAGGAAGAATCTGGGGATCGGAGCAAATAGCTATGAACATTACAATATATTCAGATAATTTAGATGTAGAAATTTTACCAGCTTATTGTAATTGGACCCTTATTGAGTCGTTAAAATTTGATAAGAAACAAAATACTTTTGTAGAACCATATTTACCAAATCATGAAATTGGTATTATCCACTTAGCAGGAAAAAATAATGATCAAATAAGAAACGATAAAAATTATATTTCTAAAATTAAAACATTAGATGGAGATATAATTGAAAAGTCATTAAGGTTTGAGAATTAATTGAAAAAAAATAAATTTTCTAAAAATTGGATCATCAAACAAAAAAGAGATATCTACGTAAAAAAATCAAAATTAGAAGGATATAGATCAAGAGCAGTATACAAATTACAGGAAATTAACGATAAATTTAAATTAATCAAAAATAATTCTTTGATAGTAGATTTAGGTGCTGCACCTGGGAGTTGGTCTCAATATATTTCTAGAAATTTCAATGATTCAAAAATAATTTCAATTGATTTGAAAGAAATTGAACCAATCAAGAATTCAATACATATAAAAGGAGATTTTACAGAAGAGCATCAAAAACTAAAAATACAAAAGTATTTTGAAAAAAAAGTAGATCTCATAATTTCTGATATGGCAGTAAATACAACTGGAAATAAAAGTGTAGACTCATTAGTTACGGGAGAACTATGTATAGAAGCAATTAATTTTGCTTGTGAATTCCTTAATAAAAAAGGAAGCTTTGTCTCTAAAATCTTTATGGGATCAACATTTAACGAGATTGTCGCACTTGGAAAGAAATCATTTAAAGAAGTAAACATTTTTAAGCCACCCTCAAGCAGAAAAGACTCTAAAGAAAATTTTATAATTTGTAGAAATCTTAGATAGTAACTCTTTTATTTTTACAAGAATCATTTATATAAGGACATGGATAGTATTAAAGAAGCATTAACATTTGATGATGTCACATTAGCTCCAAATTACTCAGAAATACTGCCTAGCCAAGTTAATACTTCTATAAATTTAACACCAAAACTTAATATAAATATTCCTCTATTATCATCTGCAATGGATACTGTAACTGAGTCACCGATGGGTATTGCTTTAGCAAAAGCTGGAGGTATAGGAATTATTCATAGAAATCTAACTATATACGAACAGATTAAAGAAATAAGAAAAGTAAAATCTAAAAAACTTTTAGTAGGAGCCGCAGTCGGTGCAAGTGAAAAAGAATTTATTAGAGCAAAGAAGCTTTTAAAAGAAAACCTAGATATTATTGTAATTGATACAGCTCATGGACATACAAAAAAAGTAGCAGATATAATAAAAAAAATTAAAAAATTACGTCCCAAAAATACAGCAATATGTGCTGGAAATATCGCAACAACAGCGGCAGCAAAATTTTTAGTAAAATTAGGAGTAGATATTATTAAAGTTGGCATTGGCCCAGGATCAATTTGTACTACAAGAATTGTTGCAGGGATAGGAGTTCCACAATTGAGCGCTATTTTAAATGTTAAAAAAGGAATAGGTAAAAGTAAAACAACGCTAATCGCTGATGGGGGTATTAAATTTTCTGGAGATATTGCAAAAGCTTTAGCGGCTGGAGCTGATGCAGTTATGATAGGATCTCTATTTGCAGGAACAGATCAAGCCCCGGGAAAAAAAATTAAAAAAAAAGGCAAATTATATAAATATTTTAGAGGCATGGGATCAATTGGAGCGATGAATAAAGGTTCTGCAGATAGATATTTTCAATCTAAACAGAAAGATACCTCAAAATATGTAGCTGAAGGAGTAGAAGGATATATTAAATATAGAGGTAGCGTTGATAAAATTATTTACAATCTAATTGGAGGTTTAAAGTCCTCTATGGGATATCTGGGTGCAAAAAAAGTTACCGAACTAAGAAAAAACCCAAAATTTGTAAAAATTACCAAGGCAGGTTTTTACGAAAGTATGGTACATAATATAGATCTAGTAAAAAAATAATATGAAATACTTTATTTTATTAATATGTTTTCTTTTATTTAATACTATTGCAAAGACCACTGAAAATAATTTTTTTAATGAAGCAAAGGATTTATTTGATAAAAAAAAATATGAAGACTCTAAGTTTTTATTCCAAAGAAATATAGTTTATAATCCAAAAGATTCAGCATCATACTTATACTTAGCAAAAATATTTAAAATTGAGGAAGATCAAAGACAAGAGGAAAAAAATATAAATACAACTCTTCTTTTAGATCCGAAGAACGAGGAAGCAATGTATCTTCTAATAGACATAGAATTGGAAAGATCAAACTTCTCAAAAGCAGATGAGTTAAGCAAAGATTTTAAGAAAATATGTGAAGAGATGTGTAACAAAATTGATTTGATTGAAAGTCGTTTAAAAGATTTTGAAAAAAAAGATGCGTCTTGAAGACAATCTTAAAAAGATATTAATTGTAGATTTTGGATCTCAATTTACACAATTAATTG
This sequence comes from uncultured Pelagibacteraceae bacterium, assembly GCA_902584995.1. Taxonomy (GTDB): domain Bacteria; phylum Pseudomonadota; class Alphaproteobacteria; order Pelagibacterales; family Pelagibacteraceae; genus Pelagibacter. The sequence continues at coordinate 41,990 of CACICF010000005.1, read as the reverse complement.
CTCGAAAAATAAGAGAATTTGGAATTTATTGTGAAATAACAAGCCATAAAAAAATCAAAAATCATATAAATTTTCATAAAAATATTAAGGGCATTGTTTTGTCTGGAGGTCCATTAAATGTTTATGAAAATAATAAAGTAAAATTTAATAGCAAGATTCTTAAATTAGGAATCCCAGTTTTAGGTATTTGCTTTGGACATCAAATTATCTCTAAAGAATTAGGTGGAAGAGTTAAAAATTCAAAATATAGAGAGTTTGGTTTAGCTGAAGTAGAAGAGGTTAAAAAGAGCATACTTACAAAAAATTTCTTTTTTAAAGGTAAAAATAATGTATGGATGAGTCATGCAGATCAGGTAACCAAGTTACCAAAAAATTTTTATGTACTAGCAAAGAGCAAAAACTCAAAATTATGTATAATTGAAAATTTAGAAAAAAAATTTTTCGGTATTCAATTTCATCCAGAGGTTAGTCATACCAATAAAGGAAAACAAATACTGAAAAATTTTGTATTTTCTATTTGTAAAATCAAAAGAAACTGGTCTTCAATTGACCAGAAGAAAAAACTGATAAATGAAGTTAGAAATCTAGTTGGAGACTCGAAAGTAATATGTGCATTATCAGGAGGTGTAGATAGCAGTGTTGTTGCAAAACTATTATCAAATGCTATTGGAAAAAAATTGACTTGTATATTTGTTAATACAGGCCTTTTAAGAAAAAACGAAGAAATCCAGGTAGTGAATATATTTAAAAAAAGATTTAAAATTAATTTAATATATGTAAATGCTGAAAATATATTTTTGAATAAATTAAAAAACGTTACAGATCCCGAAAAAAAAAGGAAAATAATTGGTAACCTTTTTATTAAAATTTTTGAAAAGTATGCCAAAAAAATCAAAAATGTAAAATTTTTAGCGCAAGGTACTTTATATCCAGATTTAATAGAGAGCAAATCTGTTACAGGAAGTCAAACTTCAAAAATTAAATCTCACCACAATGTAGGAGGTCTACCAAAAAAAATGAATCTTAAATTAGTTGAACCCCTTAAATATCTATTTAAAGACGAAGTAAGAAAATTAGGATTAGAACTTGGACTAAACAAAGAAATAATTTCAAGGCATCCTTTTCCTGGACCTGGACTTGCCATTAGGATGCCTGGTAAAATAACCAAAGAAAAAATAAAAATTTTAAGGGAAGCTGATAATTATTTTATTCAGTCTTTAAAAAATAATAATTTATATGATAAAATATGGCAGGCATATGCAGCTTTATTACCTGTAAAAACAGTTGGTGTAATGGGTGACAATAGAACTTATGAATACTTATGCCTTCTTAGAGCAATAACGTCCGAAGATGGAATGACAGCTGATTTTTATCAATTCAATAAGTCTTATATTCAATCAATTTCTAATAAAATTGTGAACAATATAAAAGGTATTAACAGGGTTGTTTACGATGTTACTTCTAAGCCACCAAGCACTATTGAATTGGAATAATAAGCGTATATAAAGAATCCTATGAAATATTTACATACTATGATTAGAGTTTCTAATATCGAGGACTCTTTAAGATTTTTTTGTGAAGGTTTGGGATTAAAAGAGACAAGAAGGAAGAAAAGTGAAAAAGGTAGGTATACCTTAGTATTTCTAGCTGCTCCTAATGATAATGGAGCGGAAATAGAATTAACTTATAATTGGGATGGCGATAGTCTAGGTGAAGGATCAAGAAATTTTGGACATTTAGCATATAGAGTTGAGAATATATATGAGACGTGCCAAAGATTAAAAGACATGGGATATACTATTAATAGACCCCCTAGAGACGGCCACATGGCCTTTGTAAGATCTCCAGATAAAATTTCAGTTGAAATACTTCAAGATGGTTATTTAGAGCCTCTGGAACCATGGAAATCCATGGAAAACACAGGTACTTGGTAGAAAATAATTATGCTTACAAAAATACGTAGGCTTACTTTAAAAAAAAAAAATAAATCAAAAATTGTTTGTTTAACTGCATATTCAAAGAATATAGCTGAAGAAATTGAACAACATGCTGACTTAATACTTGTAGGAGACTCGCTTGGTTCAGTTTTATATAATTTTGATACAACAAGAAAAGTTAATCTCAAAATGATGATAGATCATTCTAAGAGTGTAAGAAAAGGTGTTAAGAAAAGCTTAATGATAGTTGATATGCCTTTCGATACTTATAAAAACAAATCTCAAGCTCTAAAAAATTGTAAAAAAGTCTTAAAAGAAACAAAGTGCGATGGTATCAAACTAGAAGGTGGTAGAGAGCTAAATAACATAATTAAGTATTTGATTCATAATAAAATTCCTGTCATGGGGCACATTGGCATTACTCCACAAACAATAAGAGGAAAATACAGATATAAAGGGAGAACAGCTTTTGAAAAAAAAAAATTACTCAAAGATTCTAAATCATTAGAGGAGGCAGGTGTATTTGCAATAGTTCTAGAATGTGTTGAAAGAAAGTTATCTGAAGAAATTACTAAAAGTATCAAAATACCTACAATAGGAATTGGATCTTCTAAATATTGCGATGGCCAGATTTTAGTTACAGATGACATTTTAGGTTTGACAAACTCAAAAATGAAATTTGTTAAAAAATATATTAATTTAAAAAAAAATATAAGAAACGCAGTAAAAAAATTTCAAACGGATGTTAAGAATGGTTCTTACCCATCAATAAAATACTCATATTAAAAGTATTTTTTAAACTGATCGTTAATTCTTAAGATTTCTAAATCTACAAGTCCACCAATAATAAGTTGTATCGCAAGTAAAACAATAAATGCGATTCCTACATAAACAACCCATAAATGTTTCTGAATATAATTAGCTAAATAAGTAGCCATTGCTCCAGTAAGAACTACAGATAAAATTAAACCAAAAATCATAAAACCAAAGTTACCTTTAGAAGCCCCAACAACACCTATAACATTGTCAAAACTAATTGTGATATCTGCAAAAAGAACTTTATACATGCCCTTTGCAAATGATGGTTCTAAAGATTTTTTTGTGGGTGATTTTATTTGCTTTTGAGCTTGTAATAGATCTTTTCTTAAATCATTTACTATCCAAATTAAAAGTAAACCACCTAGAATTTTTATAAAATAAAATTTGAACAAATATGTTGCAAATACTGCAAATAAAACTTTAAAAATTAAAGCTCCAACCACTCCCCAAAATATGATTTTTTTTCTATTTTTCGGTACAAAATTAGCTGCAATTAGACCAATTATTATGGCGTTATCAGCTGCCAATATTATATCTATAAAGATAATTTGCAGTAAAATAAGGGCTTCTTCAATCAAGATAACTATATAATAGTAACAATTATTAATTTTTCAATAAATCTTGATAAAATTTTTATTGATTTAATAAATAATACATAATGAGATGTATTTTTTAAAAATTAAGGAGGATTAATGAAAATTTTAAAAACTTTGTTTTCTATTTTATTTTCTGTCTTGTTAATAGCAAATGTAAATGCTTCTGAAAAGTGGGATATGGCTCTAGCTTACGGTGCGAGTAACTTTCACTCAGCAAATGCAGCAGAATTTGCTAAAAACGTTTCAGAGAAAAGTGGAGGAAAACTTACAATAGTTACACATCCTGGTGGATCATTATTTAAAGGTGGAGAAATCTTTAGAGCAGTAAGAACTGGTCAAGCACAGATGGGTGAAAGATTTATGTCAGCATTAGGAAAAGTTGACCCTATTCTTGAAATCGACTCACAACCTTTTTTAGCAACATCATATGACGATGCTATGAAATTATATCAAGCATCAAAGCCAGCAATCATTGAAAGTTTAAATCAAAAAGGATTGGTATTTTTATATGCTGTTCCATGGCCTGCACAAGGACTATATAGTAAAAATGAAATCAATAGTGTTTCAGATTTAGAAGGTTTAAAATTTAGAGCTTACAACTCTGCAACAATAAGAATTGCAGAACTTACAGGTATGGCTCCAACCAAAATTGAGGCAGCTGAAATTAGTCAAGCATTTTCAACTGGTGCAGTTGAAAGTATGATTACATCGCCAACAACTGGTAAAAATAGCAAAATATGGGAGAACGGTGTTAAATATTTCTATGATATTGCTGCTTGGTTCCCAAAAAACATGGTTGTTGCACATAGAGGATCTTGGAATAAGTTAGATGCAGATACTCAACTTTTAATTAAAAGAGAAGCTGCTGCTGCAGAAGAAAAAGGTTGGATGCTATCTAGAGTTGGAAATATCGAAGATAAAAAAGCTCTTGCTGCTGCAGGAATGGTAGTAGGCAAAGTAAATGCTGATTTAGAGAAACATTTCCAAAAAGTTGGAAAAAAAATGGCAAAAGAATGGAAGAAAAAGGCTGGCAAAACAGGAGCTAGCGTACTTGCCGCATACAAATAAAATAATTATAATAAAAAAGGCCGTTTAAAAAAAACGGCCTTTTTTATGTTACAAAAAATTAACAAATCATTAAATAGTCTTTATAATTATTCAGGATATATAGCTGCAATTTTCTTAATTCTAATAGCAGTTTTTATATTAACCGGAATTGCATCTAGAATTTTTGGTTTTTATATAAGGGGTTTAGCTGAATATTCAGGATACTGTATGGCTGCCTCATCTTTTTTTGCTCTTTCATATACATTCGTAAATGGGGGCCACATAAGAATCACATTATTTTTAGAAAAATCTACAGGTTTAAAAAAAAAAATTTTAGAAGTTTGGAGCTTAGTCGTCACAACAATATTCGCAGGTTATATGTCATATTATTTTATCAAAATGTTAAAAATTTCATACGAGTTTGAGGAAAGAAGTGAAGGTGCTGATGAAATTTTAATATGGATACCTCAGTGTAGCGTCGCTATTGGAGCAACGCTTTTTTTTATATGTGCCTTTCATCTACTAATCCTAAAAATTTATAATAATGATTGAAATTTTATTAGCTATTTTTTTTATTACAGTTTTGCTGCTTTTTTTAAGCTCTGGAATATGGGTAGCAATAAGTATGATTGGCGTTTCATCTATTGGGATGATTTTATTTACTTCTCGACCAGTTGGAGATGCGATGGCTACAACAATTTGGGGCGCATCATCATCATGGACTCTGACTGCATTACCTCTTTTTGTATGGATGGGAGAAATTTTATTTAGGACTAAATTGTCAGAAAATTTATTTGAGGGGTTGGCCCCTTGGTTGCAGAAACTTCCTGGAGGTTTAATTCATGTCAATGTTGTTGGATGTGCATTGTTCGCTGCAATTTCTGGATCCTCAGCTGCAACAGTCGCTACTGTTGGAAAAATGTCAATTCCAGAGTTAAGAAAAAGGAAATATCCTGAAAAAATTTTACTTGGTAGTCTTGCGGGCTCTGGAACTTTAGGATTACTAATCCCTCCTTCAATTATTCTAATTATTTATGGGGTAACTGTTCAAGAGTCTATTGCTAAACTATTTATAGCAGGAATAATTCCTGGAATAATGATTGCTCTGATTTTTATGGGCTATGTAATCATTTGGTCTTTGTTAAATAAAAATAAAATGCCTTTAACTGAAGAAAATTACTCATTTTTAAATAAATTAAGTAAATCAAAACAGTTGATACCCGTAATTTTATTAATCCTAGGTGTAATTGGCTCTATTTATACTGGAATTGCAACAGCAACTGAAGCTGCATCTCTAGGTGTTGTGGGAGCTTTGATACTTTCTTATTTTCAAAAAAGTTTAAACTTGAAAACGTTCAAGGAGTCTTTGCTTGGAGCAACAAAAACCTCGTGTATGATTGCATTCATACTAGCTGGAGCAACATTTTTATCACTGGCAATGGGATTTACTGGCCTTCCTAGAAATCTAGCAATTTGGATACAAAATATGGAATTATCACCATATGTTTTAATTTTCGTATTAATGATTTTTTATATAATTTTGGGGATGTTTCTTGACGGAATATCAGCAGTTGTTCTTACAATGGCAATTATAGAACCTATGATAAGGCAAGCAGGCTTTGATATGATTTGGTTTGGGATATTTTTAGTTATAGTTGTTGAAATGGCACAAATTACTCCACCAGTTGGTTTTAATTTATTTGTTTTACAAGGTATGGCTAATAAAGATATGGGCTACATCGCTAAAAGTGCTTTTCCGTTATTCTTATTAATGATATTTGCAGTAATCTTAATTGTTTTGTTTCCCCAAATAGCATTATGGATGCCTGAGCAAATGATACAAAATATAAATTAATATTTTGATTTTTTTGTTCCGTCGATAATTTCTTTTAATTCCTGATATTCTTTACAATTACAATTTTTTAAAACTTCCAATCTTTCTTTTGCCAAATCTATTCTGTTTGTAACGACATATAATTCACCTAAGTATTCATTTATTCCAACATGATTTGGTTCAACTTGCAAACCAAGTAAGTAATATTTCTCTCCAGCTTCAAAATCTCCAAGTTTTCTAGTTGTAAAACCCAGATAATTTAAAGTATCAGCTTGTAATGGTTTTTTCTTATCTAATTCTAACAAAATCTTTTGGGCTTTTTTATATCTTTTTAAAGCCTTATCCATTTTATCTTTTGACTCATATTTTTTTGCAGCGTCAATCAATTTTACTGCATTTTTATAATTTGGCTTCTTATCTGATGAGCTTGATCCAGCCGCAAAGGACTGAGTGACAAAGCTTAAAAGTAAAAATAATATTAAAAATATTTTAGTAATTTTCATAAAAATTTACTCATTTTATTTAAAGGTTTTAAATTTAAATTATGCTTTAATAAATTTTGTTTCACAAACGTCGCAGTCTCTAAGGAACTTTGATTATCACCATGTATGCAGATGGAGTCAATTTCACAAGGTATTTGTTTACCACTGTGACAATTAAGGGTTTGGTTTTTGACCATATTCAAAACGTGATTTTTAGCTTGATTGGGATCAGTTATTAAAGCATGATCTTTAGTTCTTGAAACTAAGGTTCCATCATCTTCGTAATTTCTGTCAGCAAATATTTCACAAGCTATTTTCATATTAAGTTTTTTTGCTGCTATCTCCATTTTCGAACCAGTAGGAACTAAATAAATTATGTCTTTATCTATGTGATATATTGTTTTAGCTAAAGTTGTTGCTAATTCTAAATCTTCACAAGCCATATTATTTAACGCGCCATGAGGTTTAATATGTGAAACCTTTTCTCCTTGAAGACTGGCTATATTCTGTAATATCTCATATTGATCAGTAACTAACTTGGTTATTTCATAAGCTGACAGGTCCATTCTTTTACGTCCAAAATTCTCTGGATCCTTAAATGATGGGTGTGCTCCTATACTAACATTATTTTTCATAGAAATTTTCACCACTTCTTGCATTGTCTGCTCATCACCAGCATGATAACCGCATGCTACATTAGCAGAATTCACAATTTTGAGTAGCTCAGGATCATTTTCATTTGAATGATGCTTTGATTTTTCGCCTAAATCACAATTTAAATTAATTTCCATACTTAACAGCTTAAAGTATAACATGGCATGATAAAAAATATATCAAATCTTGGTGACGCAGCTTTATACTGTGACTTTGGAAATGATGTAAACAAGGAAATAAATTCAAACGTAATACAATTTTTTAAAAATATAAAGAAAAGTAATATTCCTGGTGTTATAAATATTACACCAAGTTATAATAAATTAATAATTAGTTTTGATATAAACATTACCAACTTCGATAAAATTAAAAAAGAGGTTGAACAATTAAATTTCAAAAATGAAATAGCGAATGCAGGCAAACTCATCAAAATACCTGTCTGCTGTGATAACGATTTTGCTCTAGATATAAAAAGACTAGAAAAATTATTAAAACTTGAAAAAGAGAAAATTTATAAAAAATTTTTTTCTAAAAAATATTATTGTTATATGACAGGTTTTATTGCAGGTATGCCATTTTTGGGAGATTTGGATGATTCTTTATATGCTAGACGTTTAGACACACCAAGAGTTAAAGTACCAAAAAACTCCATAGGCTTAACAGAGCAATTTTGTAATATTTATACTTTTGAAAGTCCTGGCGGATGGAACATTATTGGAAAAACACCTTTAGATATATTCAATAATAAAAATAATTCCTCACCAAATTTAATAAATCCTGGAGATACAATATCATTTTTTCAAATATCAAAATCAGAGTTCGAAAAAAAATATGACTGAAAATTATTTTGAAGTTTTAAGACCAGGTATAAATACAACTTTTCAAGATAATGGTAGAAAAAATTTCTATCATATAGGAATTCCTTTTAGTGGTGCGATGGATAATAGAAATTTTGTTATAGCTAATGCTATTTCAAGTAATAAAAAAAATAATCCTGTTATAGAATTTGCATTACAAGGGCCAAAATTGAGATTCAAAGGTGATAAAGTTTATTTTAATGTCACTGGTGATGTAAATTTTCAAATATTACGAAAAAATAAAATAGAAGAGGGAGTTTGTTATCAAAATATTGTTTTAGAAAATAATGATTGTTTAGACCTTATATCCACTAATAGGTCTGTTTATGGTTATTTATCAGTAAATGCATCATTTAAGGTAGATTTTTATCTTGATAGCTGCTCTGTAAATACGAAAGCAGAAATTGGTGCTAACAATGGAAAAATATTAGAAAAAAATCAAATAATTAAAATAGAAAATATTACAAAAAAATATTCTCTGAATAAATTAGATTACATAAATTCAAAAATTGAAAATATTAGAGTAATAAAAGGACCGCACTTCGATTATTTTTCTAAAACCGCAAAAGAATTATTTTTTAAAGAGAAATTTAGTGTAACTAAATTGACTGATAGAATGGGAATTAGATTAGATGGACCAAAAATTGAAAACATTAAAAATACAAACATCAAATCTGAGGGATTAGTTAAAGGAACAATTCAAATAACAGCTGATGGTAACCCAATTGTTATGCTTTCGGATCATGGGACTATTGGTGGTTATCCCAAAATTGGAGTTGTTATAAGTGCTGATTACGATAAATTAGTTCAAATACCACCTGGAAGTAAAATTAAATTTAAAGAAATCAATTTAAAAGACGCTGAGACTATTTACAAACTTTATGAAATGGAAACCCAAAATTTAATATCTAAAACTAAATGAATTTAATTTCAAAATTACCTGGACCATTATTAATTTTTCTTGGTGCATTTTGTCTTAGTTTTGGAGGTTTAATTGTAAAATCGTTTGAAGGGTCAACTTTGTGGCAAATACTATTTTGGAGACAAGTTTTTTTTATAATCACTGTAACTTTATTTTTATACTTTAATTATAAAAAGAATGTATTTAGCAAAATTTACTTATCAGGAATTCCAGGATTAATCGGAGGCATTATCCTTGGTATTGGATTTAGTAGTTATGTTTTTGCCATGTATAATACTACAGTTGCAAATACTAATTTTATTATTCAGACGCAGACAATCTTTTTAGCAATTTTTGGTTATTTTTTTTTAAAAGAAAAAATTTCAAAAATTACACTATCATCAATTATTTTAGCAATATCAGGTTTAATACTTATGCTTGGAAATACCCTTTCAAGTGGTCAAATGTCAGGAAATATTGTTGCTTTTATAATGCCTATTACATTTGCAATTTTAATTTTAATTGTAAGAAAATATCCGACTGTTGATATGGTACCTCTTCAACTAGTAGCAGGTGTAGTTGCAATGATTATTGGTTTCTTAGCATCACCTAAAATTTCTATATCTATGTACGATATATTTTTGGCATTTATATCAGGTACATTTCAAATTGGGCTTGGTTTTATATTTATAACAATTGGAGCTAAAAAAACATTATCTGCAATGGTTGGCATAATTATGCTTACAGAAGCTATTTTAGGTCCTTTGTGGGCATGGCTTTTTGTTAATGAAAATCCATCATTCTACGTGCTAATTGGTGGTGGGATAATAATATTTGCAGTTTTCCTACAATTTGTCTCATCATTTAAAGGCGAAAATAAATATAATCCTCAATAATGAAATTAGCAATTATAGGATCTGGTATTTCAGGTCTAAGCGCAGCATACTATCTTTCGAAAAATCATAAAGTTGATCTTTTTGAAAAAGAAGATCACTTCGGTGGACATTCTCATACGATAGATATTAAAATTCAAGATAATATTATACCTGTAGATATTGGTTTCATTGTTTTTAACAAAAAAACTTATCCTCATCTTATAAATTTTTTTGAAGAAAATAATATAGCTATAGAGAAAAGTAATATGTCATTTTCAGTATCGGTTAGAGGCTCAGAAATTGAATATTGTGGAAAAGGAATATCAGGAATATTTAGTAATAAATTAAATTTATTAAATATTAAATTTTTAAAAATGTTTTTTACAATAATTGATTTTTATAAAAAAAGTGAAAATAAAAACTTAGTTGACGAAAATATTAATTTAGGGGAGTATTTAGAGCAATTGAATGTTTCAGATTATTTTATAAAATTTCATATTATTCCAATGGTGTCAGCTATATGGTCAATGCCACCTTATGAGGCAAGACAAATGCCACTAGGTTTTTTTTTGAAATTTTTTCAAAATCATGGTCTTTTTAAACTAAAAAAAAGGCCTCAATGGTTTACAGTTTCAAACAGAAGCAGAACATACGTAGATAAAATACTTAGTAATATAAGTGGTGAATATTATAAAAATTATCACATAAATAAAATTAAAAGAATTCAATCTGGTATTCAGGTTTATTATGGTGATAAAAATGAGTACTTTACTTATGATAAAGTTATAATAGCCACACATGCTGATCAAGCTCTTTCAATAATTGAAGATCCAAATGAAATTGAAAAAAAGATTTTGAGTAATTTTAAATACAAAATAAATGAAGCTGTCATTCATGAGGATATAAATTACATGCCAAGAAATAATAAAGCCTGGTGTTCTTGGAATTCCTCAGTAAAGGCTGAAAACAGTGAGCAAAATTCTATTACTTACTGGTTAAATTTATTGCAGAATCTAGATATTTCTAAAAATATATTTTTGACATTAAATCCGTATTTAAAAATACCTGAAGAAAAAATATTTAGGAAAGTACAATTTACACATCCATATTTTGATCAAAAAGCGATTGATAGTCAAAAGGATCTACATTTAATTCAAAATAAAAATAACATTTTATTTTGTGGAAGTTATTTTGGTTATGGTTTTCATGAAGATGGTATAAAATCATCATTAGATATGATGAAGTATATTAATGCTTAAAAACTCAAAGATTTATATTGGAAAAGTAATTCACAGAAGATTTAAACCTAAAAATCACCATTTTAAATATAGGGTATTTTCATTGTTAATTGACCTTGATGATTTAGATGAAATTAATAATAAAATGACAATGTTTTCTTATAATAAATTTAATATTATAAGTTTTTTTGATAAAGATCACGGTGCACGTGATGGAACATCTTTAAAAAATTGGGTTAAACAAAATTTAGACAATATTGGCATTGATGAAACTGAAATCAAAATTAAATTACTATGCTATCCAAGAATTTTTGGCTACGTATTTAATCCTTTAAGTGTTTTCTTTATTTACAATAAAGATAACAAAATAATTTCAATTTTCTATGAAGTTAAAAATACCTTTGGAGAGCAGCATACTTATATTTTTAAAACACAAGATACTGAGATTATAAAAAACAGCTGTGTAAAAAAATTTCATGTATCACCTTTTATAGAAATGGAGTGTATTTATAAATTTAGAGTGAACAAACCTTCTGATAAAATATCAGTTATAATAGAACAATCTGATAAAGAAGGTAAATTATTATTTGCATCACAAGATGGTGTTGTAAAAGATTTTAGTGAAAAAAATTTGTTCTTTTCTTATATTTTTCACCCATTAATGACATTTAAAGTTATTGTCGCAATCCATTATGAAGCATTTAAATTATGGTTAAAAGGAATAAGGTTTATAAAGAAAAAGTTAAAAATTAAAAATAATATTTCAGTAGAAAATAATGAATTTAAATAAATTTTCAGACAAGATCGTTTTTAGTTCACTCAAATATATTAAACATGGAAAGTTAAAGATAATCAATCATGACAGTAAAGAATATAACTTTGGAAATGACAATGAAAAATTACACGCTCATTTAAAAATTAATAAGCCAGGACTTACACTAAAAATAATTAAAAATGGCAGCATCGGATTAGCAGAAGCGTACATGGACAACTACTTTGAAACTGAAAATTTGACTAATCTAATAGAGTTAGCAGCTAAAAATATAAAAATAATTCATAAATTTTCTGGATCTTTTGACCTTGCAATACTTAATAAAATTAAAAATTTTTTTATTAAAAATAATAAATCTAGAAGTAAAGAAAATATAAGAAAACATTATGATTTAGGAAATGAATTCTTTTCTTTATGGCTTGATAAAACATTAACATATTCAAGCGCAATCTTTGAAGAAGGGAATGACTTAGAAGAAGCTCAAATAAATAAATATAAGAAACTTTCAAATCTAGTAAGGCCTAAGTCTGGAGACAAGATGCTTGAAATAGGGTGTGGTTGGGGAGGTTTTGCAGAATATATTGGCAAAAATTATGATGTAAAATTAGATTGTATTACTATTTCAAAAAAACAATATGAATTTTCTAAGGAGAGAATTCATAAAAATGGTTTAAATGAAAAGATAAATATACAAATGCTAGACTTTAGAGATATTAAAAATAAATACAATTCAATTGCATCAATAGAAATGATAGAGGCTGTTGGTCACAACTATTTAAAAAATTATTTTAATATTATTAAGCAAAACCTTTTAGATGGTGGAACTGCAGCAATTCAAGCAATAACAATTGATGATAGTATTTATGATAGGTACAAAAATAAGACCGATTTTATCCAAAAATATATTTTTCCTGGTGGTTTTTTACCAAGCAAGAATGAGTTAATTTCTCTATCAAATCAATCAGGACTCAAATTTGAACAATGTAGTTCTTACGGAGATCATTACTCAAATACACTTAGCATTTGGCGAGATGAATTTTTCAACAAATGGGATCAAATATCATCTCAAGGTTTTGATAACACATTCAAAAGAATGTGGAATTTTTATTTGTCTTACTGTGAAGCTGGATTTAAATCTAAAAATATTGATTTAATACAATTTGCTCTTCAAAAATAAATTTATGAAATTAAAATATTTTTTATTGATAATAATCTCAGTATTGATTACAAATTGTTCATCTAATCAAGGCATGAAACCAGAAGATTTTAAAAACCAAAAACCTCGACTAATAATTGAGGAGTATTTATCCGGAAATGTAAAAGCTTGGGGTATTTTACAAAATAGATCAGGGAAAGTTACTCGACAATTCTCTGCAGATTTAAATGGTAAGTGGGATGGTAAGCAATTAATACTTGATGAAAAATTTATTTGGAATGACGGAGAAATACAAAATAGACAATGGACCATAGATAAAATCGATGAACACAACTATGAAGGTACTGCGGGAGATGTAGTTGGAACAGCGAAAGGATATTCTTATGGGCCTGCTTTCAAATTTGAATATGTATTACTTGTTCCTGTAAAAGGAAGAGAAATTAAAATAACGTTTGATGATTGGATTTTTATGCAAGATGAGAGAGTAGCAATCAATAGAGCGAAAATGACAAAGTTTGGAATTAAAGTTGCAGAATTAACAGTGATGTTTGTTAAAGACTAAAACTATTTTTTTTGTAATTTAGTCATCTTTTTTACTAAATAAAAATACAATCTGTCTGGAATAATTTTTAAAAATTTTAATAAAAGAGTTAATGATTTTGGAAAATGTATTTCAAATTTATTACTGTTAATTAAACCGTTATAAATTTTATCCGCAGAATATTCCGGCGTTTTAAGAAATGGCATTTTAAAATCATTTTTATCAGTCATAGGTGTTTTTATAAAACCAGGAGAAACTAAACATACTCTCACATTGTATCTTCCAAAGTCAAAGTAAAGACTTTCTGCAAGATTATTTAAAGCAGCTTTTGATGGGCCATAACCAGTAGAGTTTGGCAGACCTTTGTAACCTGCAATAGAGGAGACTATTGTTATTGTTCCATTTTTCCTATTTCTAAAATGATCCTCAACAGCTTTTATACAATTGAGGGTTCCAAAAAAATTTACTTTAAATACCTTATCGATTTGCTCAACATCAATTTCTCTTTCCTTTTTAGGGTCCCATGTGCCTGTAGAAAAGAAACAAATATCAATATCTCCATACTCATCTTTTATATTTTTCATAATCTCGAAACATTTTCCCTTATCATTTACATCTAAGGGAAATGATTTGATGTTTGGATTGATGTCCTCAACTTCTTTTAAAATATTTTCTCTTCTTCCAGAAATTGCAACATTCCAACCTTGATTTGCAAACTTAATTGCTACTGCCTTTCCTATTCCAGTGCCACCACCAGTTATCCAAATTACTTTTTTCATCTAAATTAACGTTTTATCACATAAAAATACTTAGACATGCGACAAGAATTGAATAGTATTAATTATAATGAGAATTATATCAAGTTTATGTTTAAAATTATAATTGTATATGAATTAATTTTTGTATTGTTTTGGAATATTCTTTATTATTCTAATTCAGGTGTTGAGAATTGGTTCCAAGAAAAAATTTTAACTGCTATATTTGTTTTTCTATCGACAATGGCTTTAGGATTGACCCTGATTTATGTAATTTACTACAGTTTGAAAATTACTGGATTATCAAAAATATTAAAATCTTTAAAGGATCCAAGAAAGAGTAAAACTCAGTAGTCAATTATTCGAAGCACATTTCTTTGAACAATATTTTACTTTATCCCAATTAAGCTTCCACTTTTTTCGCCAAGCAAAAGGACGATTACAAACTTTACAAATCTTGGTTGGTAAATTTTGTTTCTTCATTTTAATTGTTTCCTATTTTTTAAAAATAAAAAATAAGCTGCAATTTCATAAAGATAGTGAAAAATAAAAAATAATGGTTTTATCGAGAAAATTTTAGATAAAAATTTATATTTTGGTATTTTTGACCAAATTATAATAAAAGCTTTAGCCCCTCCAACAACTTCTCCATCAACTATAACATGCAATCTTCTAAGTAATTCTTTTTGAGATTTAGATGTAATTTTAACAGCGTCTTCGTTATTGGTGATATCAACCCACTCTAAATCAGTATTAGCAATTTTTTTATAGTGGTTAATTTCCATCCTACAAATATTACAAGAATTGTTAAAATATACTTTAGTTCCCATATGTATTGGTCTTAATAAATTTATCTGCCTCTGATAAGATTAATTTTTTTCGATCTTCCTTCATTTTATCAAAAATTCTCACCATCATTGATAGTCTAGGATTTTTTAAAAAAAACTTTCTATTTCTATCAATGAATCGCCAGTAAAGACCATCCATAATATTGCACCAACTGCCTCTTTTAAAGTCCATCATTTTCATGAAATAACTAGAACCACATATATAAGGTTTGGTAGCGAATATACCACCATCACTAAACAATCCCATACCGTAAACGTTCGGCACCATTACCCAATCTGATGAGTCAACAAACATCTCCATAAACCACTTATAAACTGATTTTGGTTCAACTTCGCACAAATTCATTATGTTTGATAATATCATTAATCTTTCAATATGATGCGACCATCCATACTTATCAGCATTTTTAATAGAGTGATCCAATGGATCTAAGCCAGTAGTGCCATTGTAAAATGAAATTTTCATTTTTCTAGAATGTTTAAAGAAATTTCCATTTTCCATTTCTTTATTATAATTTTGGTAAATTCCCCTCATAAATTCCCTCCAACCAATAACTTGTCTTATGAAGCCCTCCAAGGAATTGAGTCTTACACCTTTAACATGATGAAAATTCATAACTTTTTGCATAATAATATCAGGTGTAATTAAACCTAAATTTAGATAGGGACTAAGTGCACTATGGAACAAAATATTATTTTTTTGATCGACTGCATCTTCGTAATCTCCAAATAAGTTAAGTTTTTCTTTTATAAAAAAATCTAGCAGTTTCAAAACATCTTTATATTCAGTAGCAAACCAAAAATTTTCTGTATGACCAGGATGTTTATTAAATAATTTTTGAATAATAGGTTTTAGATTTTTTGTATGACTACTTTCTTTGATATTTGGTTGTTTAGGAATGGAAATATTTTTTGGTAATTTTTTTCTATTATCTTCATCAAAGCTCCATTTTCCACCTTCGGGCGAACCATCTTTGTTTAATAAAATATTTAATTTTTCTCTTTTCCCTTTATAATATTTTGCCATAAAGGGTTTTTTTGTCTTAGATAAATATTTCTTAAAATCCTCACGATTATCTAGAAACATAGGAGATTGTAAAGTATTCCATTTTACGTTCTGTTTTTTTAAAAAATTTTTTATTTTTGTTTCAAAAAATTTATCTTCTATTTCGAAACTTGTAACTTCCTTTATTTTATTTTTTTTTAAAATAAATTCTAATTTTTTAGTATAATCTTTTTTAAAATCACTCGAATCGATCTTTGAATAATTGAGTTTAAATTTGTTATCTTTCAATCTATCTGCGTAGGACCTCATCGAAGACAAAAATAATAGAATCTTCAATTTATGATGTCTCTCATAAGTGCACAATTGGTAGTCCTCTGACATAAAAAAAAGGTGGTCTTTTTTGTAGCGGTCAAGGTTTTTTAATGGAAATAATTGATTTCCAAGTATAAAAAATAATTTCATTATTATTTATATGGCAGAAAAATATCTAATTGTCGGTGCGACAGGTTCTATCGGATCTAATTTAGCAGAACAAATGCACTCCGCTGGTAGAGAAATTCACTTAGTTGGCAGAGATGAAGGTCAACTCAAAAATTTGTCAGAAAAACTAAACTCTCCATATACTGTTGCAGATGTTTTACAGGACGGATTTGTCGATAAGATAAAATCAGATATTCCAGAAATTAAGGGTGTAGCTTATTGTGTTGGTTCAATAGATCTAAAGCCTTTAAAATTGGCAACAGAAAATGATTTTAATAAATGCATGAAACTTAATTTTTATTCTGCTGTTGATTTAATTAAAGGATACCAAGATAATCTAAAACAAAATAATGGTTCAATTGTTTTATTTTCAACTGTAGCTGCTCAAAAAGGTTTCACAAATCACTCAATTATTGCATCGACCAAAGCAGCAATCGAAGGTTTAACAGTTTCTTTAGCTGCAGAATTTGCACCCAATATAAGAGTAAACAGTATTGCACTAAGTCTAACAAACTCTAAAATTGCTGAACCAATGTTGAAAAATGTAGCTCTCGCACAAGGAATAGCCAAAGCACATCCACTTAAGAGATTAGGAGAGGGCAAAGATGGTGCAGCACTTGCTAAATTTTTACTTACAGAAGAAAGTTCCTGGGTAACAGGACAAATAATTGCTGTTGATGGAGGAAGATCAAAACTTTCTTAAGGTGAAAATTAAATTTTTAATTATAATCTTAACTCTATTATTCACCTCAAAATCTTACTGTGAGAAAATAGTTTTAGAAAAACTAGTAGAATTGGACTCTCCGTGGGGATCTTCTTTTATTAGTAATAATGAAATTATAGTAACGGAGAAAAGTGGAAAAATAAAAATAGTAGATATTTTAACTAATCAAATACAAGAAGTGGATCATCAACTTGACTTTGTGGTTCATGGTCAAGGAGGATTGTTAGATATAATTCATAAAGATAATGTTGTCTGGATCTCTTACACTGAAGACAGAGGTAATTATAAAACTAGTACATCAATAGCTAGAGCGGAATTAAATAAAAAAAAATTAGTGTTTAAAAATATTTTCCAGGCTAATCCACCAATTGACTCAGGATATCATTTTGGCTCAAGGCTAGCTATTAAGGAAAATTATATTTACGCCTCTGCCGGTGAAAGAGGGCAAGGTATGATTGCGCAGGATGCATCAAAGCATCCTGGAAGTATAATTAGAGTCCATTTAGATGGGAGCATTCCAAATGATAATCCAAGGTTTGAAGGTAAATCAGATTGGTTACCAGAAATTTATCAAATAGGAATAAGAAATCCACAAGGTATGGTGCTATCTGCATTTGATGGGAAAATTTACATAAGCAACCATGGCGCTAAAGGAGGCGACTGGTTTGGTGAGGTTAAAAAAGGAGAAAATTATGGATGGAAAATACTCGGATGGGGTGGAAAAAATTATTCTGGAATTCCAATTGGTCCAAAATGGAAACCTGGTTTCACAAAAGCCATTCAGTATTGGGTACCGTCAATTGCTACAAGCGCAATAACTATATATAAAGGCAAAGAGTTTGAAGAGTGGAATGGTCATGCCTTAATAACTTCACTAAAAGATAAGTCTTTAAGAAAATTGATATTTAATGATTTATCTAATGTGAGGGAGGAAATTATTTTTAAAAATAAAATTGGAAGAATAAGAGATATCCAAGTCCACCCTTCAAATGGCAAAATTTACTTCTTAAGCCAAGATGCAATGTGGTTAATGCAAAAAAAATAGTATATAGTAGGGTAAATGGATGATGTAGTTATAGTTGGTGGAGGTATTATCGGTGCTGCTACGGCTTACTTTATGTCTTTGGAAGGGCGAAAAGTAAAGGTAATCGAGAGAGACCCTACTTATAAAACTGCTTCATTTCCACTTTCTTTAGGTGGTTTTAGAAGACAATTTTATCAAAAAGAAAATATTCTTTTAGGTAAATTTGCTAGAGAGTTTATTTTTAAAATCCCTGAATTACTCAAAACACAAAAAAATCCAAACCCAACAGCTAGCATGGTCCCGAATGGATATTTATTGATGTTTGGACCAGAACATGCAGAAGAACAATACAGAGCTTTAGAGAATCATAAAGAGTGTGATGCAGGCACAAAAAATATTAAGGGCTCTGAATTAAATAAAATTTTTCCATATATAAATAATGAAGGAATAGAAACAGCCACATACACTGATAACAATAGTGAGGGATGGATAGATCCTTTCATGTTTCACAGTGCATTAAAAAGTAAGGCTATAGAGCTTGGTGCTGAATTTATAAAAGGTGAAGTTAAAGATCTATCCGAACTGAATGCAAAGACAATTATTTCTGCGGCAGGTTGTTGGACAAAAGAACTGTTATCGGATATCCCAGTGGAACCACAAAAACATACAGTTTTTAGAGTCAAATGTCCTAAACATTTTCCTGATATGCCACTGACTGGGGATTTAACTACTGGTGTTTATTGGAGACCAGAGGGAAAAGAATTTTTAGCTGGTTCACCGATATCTGTATTCGATGCAAAAGATTTAGAACCAGCGTGGAATGATTTTGAGGAATTGGTTTGGCCTGCTCTAGCAAAAAGAGTACCAGCTTTTGAAGAACTTAAATTAACAGGAGGATGGGCAGGATTTTATGATTGCAATAGGTTAGATAATAATGCAGTTGTCGGAAAACATCCAAAGTATGAAAATGTTTATTTAGCTTCTGGATTTACGGGCAGAGGTTTAATGCAGGCCCCAGGTATCGGTAGAGCGCTTACTGAATTAATAACAACTGGTAGTTATCAATCAATAGATATAAGTGTTTTTGATGTCGAGAGAGTTTTAAAAAGTAATGCTAGACCTGAGCCTTACGTATTATAATTTTTTAACATAATAGCCAAGAAAACCATTAAAAGTAGATACAGCCAAAATTAATAATTGTCCTTTAAATGAATAAAATTCAAAAGATGGATAGAAACTTATACCAATAGATAAAAAAAGATAAGTTAGAATAAAAGGTTTGTAAAACTTTTTAAAAAAATAAATAATTTTCATTTACTTTCTTGTTGCAATATAAACACCTATAGTTGCTAAAACAAAACCTATTACATCTATATTTGATAGTTTTTCTCCCAGAAATAAATAAGCCATGACAGCTGTTGTAGGAGGAACAAGAAAAAATAATGTTGAAGTCTTGCTTACTGAACCTGCCTTTATTAAAAACATTAAAATTGTAAAAGCTCCAAAAGACACCAGTACAATCTGATGCATCATTCCTAATATGAATCCCGTTGAAAAGTTAATATATGGAGTTTCTAAAAATAATATTAAAATAAGATTAAAAACACAGCCACCAAATGCTTGAAAACCATTATTTACCGATAAAGGAACATTCCCACTTAATTTTTTTTGCCATAATGTCCCTGTAGTGATTGCTGCAAGGGCAATAAAACAAGTGATAATTCCATCTTTGGGAAACTCATTTCCAAAATCAATTCCGAGTACCAATAAAGAACCAACAAATCCAAAAATTATACCAATCCACTGTCTCCATCCAATAACTTCCTTATAAATTGGTCCTGATAATAAATTTGTTAAAATAGGTTGTAGAGTAACAATTAATGCAACTACACTTGCAGGAACTCCCACATGAAAGGCGTACCAACAACCACCAAGATACAATCCATGAAACAATACACCTGTAGTAATGCTTTCTAGGACATATCTTATTTTTGTAAAAATTATTTCTTTTTTAAATAGTGCAAATAAAAAAAAACCTATAGTTACAATTCCAAATCTAAAAGCAAGCGCTGCAAATGGAGATGCATTCTGAACTATAATATCACCTGAAATGAATGCAGATGACCATAATAGTATAAATAGCAAAGGAAAGGTTTTTATCATTATAAAGGATTCATATTGTCATAAATTTTTTAACTAAATTTTGACAAGCATTTTACCAGTATTTTTTCCCTTTAATAAATCTATAAATGATTTTGGGGCACTCTCAATTCCTGTATAAATAGTTTCTTTAAATTTTACTTTACCTTCGGATAACCATTTCAACATATCAGTTTCAAATGGTTCTCTTTCATTTTCATGATCAAATATTAAAAATCCTTTAATGGTAAGTCTTTTAACAAGTACATGTGCCATATTCTTTATTCCAGATCCTGGTGTTGTTACATTCATCTGAGAAATTCTACCACAAACAACTATACGACCAAAATTTTTCATTTGGAAAATTGCGGACTCTAAAAAATCACCTCCAACATTATCAAAATAAAGATCAAATCCATCAGGACATGTTTCTTTTAAATGTAACACAAGGTTTTCTACTTTTTTATAATTGAAAGCATAATCAACTTTTAGTTCGTTTTTTAACCAATCAACTTTTTCATCTGAACCTGTGCTAGCAATAACTTTACAATCAAGATTTTTTGCAATTTGACAAACTGTTGAACCAACGCTTCCTCCAGCTGACGATACTAAAACTGTCTGCCCAGCTTTTAATTCTCCATGTTTAAATAGTCCGATATAAGCAGTATGTCCTGTCATACCAAGAGGACCTAAATAAGATTGTATGGGCATGTCAATAGCTTTAAGTTTTTTTAGTTTATCAGCATTACAAACAAAATTGTCTCTCATACCCTGGCTGCTAAATACTAAATCTCCAACATTAAAACTTTTATCATTTGAAATCTCCACTTTACCAATTGCATAACCTTCCATTTCCTCACCAATTTTAAATGGTGGTTTATAATTTTTTCTTTCAGTCATTCTTGCTCTCATATACGGATCAACTGATATCCATGAATTTGAGACTAATATATTTTTTTCCTTATTAATTGATATTTCTTTAGATTTTATCTCAAAATCGGTTTCTTTTGGTAAGCCAGTTGGAATATAATTTTTTAAAGCTACATATTTGCTGATTATAGCCACTTTAAGACCCCCAAATATTATTTAATGTTGCCTCACGCCTGCACGCCTTTTTATATCTTAAATAATTAACAAAATTTATTTGGTAATAATCTTGATGGAAAGCTTCTGCTTTATAAAATTTTTCAAATTCTCTAACGTAGGTTACGACTTTTTTTTTAAATTTTTTTTCTATTTCCTTAATACTATTTTCTATCAAATCTTTTTGTTTCTCATTTTGATAAAATGCTACTGATCTATAACTATATCCTTTGTCACAAAACTGTCCTGCAGAATCAAATGGATCAATATTGACCCAGAATTCTTCTAAAAGTTTTTCATAGCTAACCACTTCTGGAATATATATTACTTCAATAACTTCAAAATGGCCCGTATTTCCATATGTGACCTCTTTATAAGTTGGATTTTCTGTAGTGCCACCTGAATACCCAGAAATAACTTTTGAAACACCTAGAATATTTTCAAATGACTCTTCCATGCACCAAAAACACCCACCTGCAAAATATGCTCTTTCAAAATTTGGTGAATTTGCAAAGCTAGCCGAAGAAAGTAATAAGAAAATTATTGATAAAAACTTTTTCATTAAAGGTAGCTATCTAGTTTATTCATAGCTTACCTTTAATGATTTGTATTTAAAACTCTATTTTTTTTGATATTTTGCCGCTTCTTCAGAACCGCCAGTAGCACTTCCTTTACTATAAGAATGTGCACCCATACCTGCTAATTGTCCATCCTTAACAATTAAGTATTGGTTACGTATTTCACGACCTTCAAAAAAACATTCTAAAATTTCTCTAACACCATCAGCATATCTAGCTTGTGCTGAAAGAGAAGTTCCAGAAGTATGAGGCGTCATTCCATGATTTGGCATCGTTCTCCAAACATGATCATTTGGTGCTGGTTGTGGAAACCATACGTCTCCAGCGTACCCACTTAGTTGACCACTTTTTAATGCTTTAGCAATAGCGTCTCTGTTACAAATTTTACCTCTAGCAGTATTTACGATGTATGCACCTTTTTTCATCTTACTAATCATTTCATCATCAAATAAATTTTCTGTTTCAGGGTGTAGTGGACAGTTTATAGTTACCACATCACAAATTTTAACCATCGACTCTACTGTTTCATGAAAAGTTAAATTTAACTCTTTTTCAACAGACTCAGGCAATCTATGTCTGTCAAAGTAGTGAAGATGCACATCAAAAGGTTTCATTTTCCTTAAAGCATCAAGTCCAATTCTTCCAGCTGCAACAGTTCCAATATGCATTCCCTCAACGTCATAGGATCTTTGCACAGCATCTGCAATGTTCCAACCGCCTTCATTGACTATTCTGTGTTGATTATGGTAATCTCTTACTAAAGATACAATCATCATTACAATATGTTCGGCAACTGATCTTGAGTTACAGAATGTCACCTCTACAACATCAATTTTATTATCCATCGCCGCTTGTAGATCTACGTGGTCTGACCCAATTCCTGCAGTGACTGCCATTTTTAAATTTTTTGCTTTTGCAATTCTCTCTTTAGTTAAATAATAAGGAAAGAAAGGTTGAGAGATCACTATATCCGCATCTACAATATGTTTGTCAGCCTCGCATCCTTCTCCATCTTTACTATTTGTTACAATTAGCTCATGGCCATTACTTTCCAAAAATTTTCTTAATCCTAACTCTCCAGATACACAGCCTAGCAATTCTCCTGGTGTAAAATCTCTACCTTTTGGACTTGGTAAAGT
The DNA here is from genome assembly GCA_902584995.1 of uncultured Pelagibacteraceae bacterium. Lineage (GTDB taxonomy): Bacteria > Pseudomonadota > Alphaproteobacteria > Pelagibacterales > Pelagibacteraceae > Pelagibacter. Next base: position 18,505 of record CACICF010000005.1, on the reverse strand, counting down.
CATTCCATCAGGGTATTTTTCTAGTTTTGGAAGATCTGATAAGGCATAAGACTTAGGCATACCTCCTTTAGGATCATCATATAACACACAAAGTACTTTCATTTTATCTCCTAATATTTAAGTTTAAAATCTCTCTCTATAGATATTTTCTAAACTAAGTCTAGCACAATTGGAACATCAATCAAATGAATAGTAAATGTTAAGGATATTTCTTTTGAGCAACAAATTTATTTAGAAGAATTCCAAATACTATTATTATCAGACATCCAGTTAGTATTGGGGACAAAAGATATTCAAACGATACTGAGCCTAATATGACTATAATGGGGTTTCCCCCTGCAGGTGGATGTGTTACGTCTAAAAATATCATTAATCCAACTCCAAAACCTACAGCTAAAGGTATCATGATATAAATAGGTAAGGGAATATAATTATAAAATAAAATTCCAATAGCAGAAGTTACTAGGTGACCAAATAATATATTTTTTGGTTTTGCAAAAGGGCTTTCAGGATAGCCATACAAAAGAACCATTGAAGATCCAAATGAAGCAATTAAAAAAAGACCAAAATTGGTCTTATAAGTTAATAATGTTAAAATACCAATTGTTATTGTAGAAAAAAAAGCTGCCAAAAGTGACTTATAAATTTTATCTTTTGTCATTTATTAAATTATTTTTTTTAAAGCTTTAATTGGCAATGTTATACAATCTTTCCTAGCAAAATTTTTTTTGTTAAAAATTTTTTTAAAATCTTTCCATTCATTTGGAAATAATATATTTTCTTTATCATTAAACTGTTCTAATAATTTTAAAAAATTTTTAATTTTGCTTTTACTTTTTTTTTTAAAATTTTTTGAGGCTATGTTAGCAGATGCATTGCAATATATACAAGATTTAGATTGATAGGTAAAATCTTTAATTATATTATCTTTTATAATCAAAAAAATTTCAATCTCATCTCCACAAATTTGGCTTTTGAACTTAGTTGAATGAGTACAGTTTACAATATACTTGTTATTTTTAGTATCAGAAGCTAATTTTAAAATATTAATATCCATTTAACTAAATTTTATTTGATTGTTATTATATAAATTTATATTTATATTTTCTTACTTCTTAAATAAAAAAATAGCACATGCTTGATTTAAAAAATCCAAAAGTAGCCATTCCAATTGTCCTAATAGCTGGAGTTTTCTGGTCATTTGGTCCTTATGTTGTAAGACACATCGATCAGCCGGAGACAGTTCCATGGCAATATTTATTTACTAGAGGGTTAGTTATTTTTCTTTTATTAAATATGTATCTGTTTCTTGAGGAGGGAAAAAACTTTTACAAGAATTATTTCAAGGTAGGTTTATCTGGTGTTGCAGGAGGAATTGGCTTAGGAACTGCAATGATTACGTTCATATGGTCTATAACTAATACTACTGCAGCTATAACATTGCTTTGTCTTGCTGCTATGCCATTTATAACTGCTTTATTAGGTTTTTTATTCCTAAAAGAAAAAATCTCTGTAACGGTTTGGGTTGCAATAATAGTAGCTGCGACTGGTATTTGTATAATGGCTTTTGATAATTCGGAAAAAAATACTTTACCAGGATTAGTGTTTGGACTTATTTCTGCATTAGGTTTCTCAATTTTTTCAGTTTCACTTAGATGGAGAAAAGAAACACCAAAATTTACCACTGTTGCATTGGCTGGATTATTTTGTTTCTTGTTTTCTTCTCTAATGATTATGAGTAATGGCGCTAGCTTTTTATCTACTGGCAAAAATGAAGCTTTATTTGCAACCCATGGTACTCTAGTTTGTATGGGATTGATCTTATATTCAATTGGATCTAAAAATATTCCTGCAGCAGATCTAACTTTGCTATCTTTAACTGAAGTTATTGGCGGTATTTTTTGGGTATGGTTGCCCTGGCTTGGAATTAATGAAGTGCCATCAACAAATACTATAATTGGTGGATTTTTTATTTTTATGTCAATTTTCTATTATAGTTTAATAATGCAATCTAATAGAAGATTTATAGGCTTAAATTAATATGAGTGACGAAAAAATAGTTGTTAATAGTTGGAACGAGTGGGATCCATTAAAACATGTTATAGTAGGAAAAGCAGATGGTACATGCATTCCAGCTCCTGAGCCAGCATTAGACGCAAAGGTTCCTGAAGATAGCGATATGAGAGGCCAATTTGGACCACGTACAAAAGATACAGTAGATAAAGCAAATCAACTTTTAGATGATTTCTCAGATATTTTAATCAAAAGAGGAATTAAAGTTGATAGACCTGACCCGATTGATTTCAATCAAAAAACATCTACCCCAGATTGGGAAGCAGAAACAATGTTTGGATGTATGCCTCCAAGAGATGTGTTATTGACTGTTGGTAATGAAATCCTAGAAGCCACAATGAGTTATAGGTGTAGATGGTTTGAATATCTATGCTACAGACCTTTGTTGAAGAAATATTATAATTCTGACCCTAACATGAGACATGAATCTGCACCAAAACCAAGATTAACAGATGCTGATTATCGTAAAGATTATCTTTCAGATAAAATTGGTATTCAAAAAAGATTGGAATGGACTGAAAAAAAATTTTTTGTAACAACTGAAGAGGAGCCATTATTTGATGCTGCTGATGTTTTGAGATTTGGTAAAGATTTAGTTGTTCAACACGGTTTTACAACAAATTTAAAAGGAATTGATTGGTTAAAAAGACATTATAAAGATCACAGAGTACATGCTGTTAATTTTCCAGGTGACCCTTATCCTATTCATATAGATGCAACTTTTACACCTATAAAGGAGGGCTTGATTATTAATAATCCTCAAAGAAGACTTCCTAAAGAACAACGAAAATTATTTGAGGATAATGGATGGGAAATAGTTGATAGTGCTCAACCAGCGCATAACGAACCACCGCCCTTATGTTATTCATCAACTTGGTTATCAATGAATGTGTTAGTTTTAGACTCAAAAACAGTATGTGTTGAAAAAAGTGAAATATATCAAGCAGAACAACTTGATAAGTTGGGAATGGAGGTTCTTCCTATTGAATTAAGAGACGCTTATGCATTTGGAGGTGGATTACACTGCTGCACAGCTGATGTATATCGAGAAGGTGAATTACAAGACTATTTTCCAAAGCAATAATTGTGGCACAGATAAAAACAAAAAGAGAAAGAGTAAAATTTGCATCAGATAATGTTACTGGTGCTTGTCCAGAAGTTTTAGATGCAATTCTTAAAGCTAATGATGAAGATAGAGCTCCTTATGGTAATGATGAGCTATCAAAAAACCTCCAAAAAAAATTTTCTGAAATTTTTGAAAAAGATGTAATAGTCTTTCCTACAGCTTCAGGAACAGCTGCGAATGCTTTAGCTTTAACAACTATCACACCCTCTTTTGGAAATATATACTGTCACAGACTTTCCCATATTAATGTAGATGAATGTGGAGCACCTGAATTTTATACTGGTGGAGCAAAGTTAGTTAATCTTGAAGGTATTAATGGTAAAATTATTCCTGAGGAGTTAGATGATAGCATCAATGGCAAAGGAATTGTTCATCACACTCAACCTTCATCGGTAAGTATTACACAACTTTGTGAAACAGGTGTGGCTTATCAATTAGATGAAATAAAAAAAATATCAGAAGTTGCTCATAAACATAAACTAAATATCCATATGGATGGTGCTAGGTTTGCAAATGCATTAGTTTCATTAAATTGTTCTGCTGCAGAAATGACTTGGAAATCTGGTATTGATGTATTGTCATTTGGGGCTACAAAAAATGGATGTTTTGCAGCTGAAGCAATCATATTTTTTAACAAAGATTTAGTCGGCAATTTACCTTTTTTAATGAAACGAGCAGGTCATTTACTATCAAAGATGCGTTTTGTTTCAGCACAATTAGATGCTTATCTATCAAATGAAGTTTGGTTAAAAAATGCAAAAAATGCAAATGCTATGGGAAAAAAGTTAAGCCAAGGTTTACAGATGCATAAAAATATTGAATTAGAATACCCAACAGATGCAAATGAGGTTTTCGTAAAAATACCAAAAAATATAATCGATCAATTTAATTCACACGGCTACACAATTAACGATGAAGAATGGGAGAATAAAGCAGTTAGGTTGGTTACTGCATGGAACACAGATCCATCAGATGTTGAATCATTTTTAAGTATAATTAAATCTTAGTTTAACTAGGATTTTTTCTTAAAAAGTTTATATAATTTACTACTTCATCAAATCTTTCATCCTCAATATCTTTATAACTTGCATTAAATTTACTCTTTACACAAATTGCAACATGAGCATAAGGATTTCGTCCTTTAGGATGATTGGGATGTTCTGGAAGTTGTCCTTGTAAATAATCGCCAGCTTCCTGAATAATTTTCCAGAGTTTACTTGCGTTTTCTGGTGTCATTAACCCTCAAAACTTGATTTATCTCTTTTGTATCTAGTTTGTATCTAGTTATCCTATAAAATCCTATAATAGTTATCCCTAAAAGTTTTTTCATAAAAAATTAAAAAAATAATCTAAAATTAGAATGGGTATAGCATAAGTGATTATATTTATTACTCCTGCAATTGGAATAGCAATGTATGTATCATTTTTACTTTTTTTGTATTTCCATTTTTTCCCTTTATATTGATTGACGTTATGAACCGCAAAATGGCCCATCATTAAACTTGCGACATACCAATAAACAAAAGCAAATATGCTTAATTCAAGCTGCAATTTTTTTGATACATAGATAAAAAATATAATGAAAAGAATTGATGATATATGGTTCATATATCCATATTGTTTTATGTCATCTAGTTGATCAAAAAAATATTTTTTCATTTAGGAGGTCTTTCACCAAAATCTAATTTGTATTCTTCAGGAAATTCTCTGTAATAAACTTTTAGAAAAGTATTATTTGTTATTAGATATAATGGAAAGATAACATAAAAACCTATTAACCACATAGCTATCCAATAAGGTATTGATCCGAGAAAAAAACCAATTAATAAAATAAGACAACTAAAACCTATTAATTTTGAGACTGATAGCACAGGTATCCTAAAAACAAACTTCCAGTTTTTAAACCAACGCTCATCAAATTTTGCGGATATCATTAATATTATATAAATGACTACTATTGTTAAAAGAAATTTTCCTCCAAAAAAAAAGGGAGAAAGCTGATTTAAGGTTTCATTAAAACTATTTACAAAATTTAGCTCAACTTTATTTAAACCTAGAATTTCAAATATTATTTCAAAAAAAAATATAATCATAACAAAAACACCTATAATCAAATTTGTATAAAAGAAACCCTTTGTAAGTTTGAAAATTTCATTCAATTTAAATCTTGAAAGAATCATTAATACAGACGGTGGTATGTTATTTTTCTTCATTTAATTAAATTTATTTCATAACAAGTTTCTTTGATTGATAAACTCTCTGTTCTACAACCAATATAACTTTTTCCTTTTTTTAATACCCATGCTGTTCTTATGCCTCTCGTTTCCTGAAGTACGATACTATAACCTAAATTTATGAAATAACTCATATCTTGCTCTACGAATATATTGTTAGTTTCATCGCCTAAATAAATTTTTGATTGGTCTATATCTGATAATGCATTAGCATTGGTACTGAGCAATAAACCCAGAACTATGATCCCTAAAATTTTTTTTATTTTATTTTGCTGTTTTCTCACAAATATTCATACCATCTTTGAATTTGCAGTTTAATCCACATTCATAGTCTGCATTCTGCCAGTTATTTGATCTTATAATACTTATACATGCTGCTTGGCATTGCTCAAAAGAACTAAACCCATTTCCTGCAGATATAAAGTTCGATAAATTATTCTTGTTTGGATAAACATACCCATCCCATCTTTCGCTTATTAAATCACATGAAGTAATAAACAAACCCATAACCACGATCCCGAAAAGTTTTTTCATTTAATCCTTAAATAAATAAATAAAAGTTAAAATTATAAGTACAATGATAATCCAAAGAGATAAATTAGTTAACAATTGTTTTAATTTAGAATTAGACTGTAAAAAAGCAGGTAGAACCAACAAAAGAACTCCTATCATATATACCAAAGGTATTAGTTGATCCATCATCCAAGATTACCAAATCCTGAACCATGAGTCTATTTGCTTTTAAAATGGCTATTTGATTTATCTCTTTTGTATCTAGTTTGTAATGTAGTTTTTTAATTAAATTGATGAGTCTTTAAGCGATTTATTTCAAGGTAACTTTTTAATATCCGTATAAGTACTGTAGTTTAATGTGGCTTAATGTGGAATAATGTGTCCCTCTAATCCCCCAAATAATCGCCAGCTTCCTGAATAATTTTCCAGAGTTTACTTGCGTTTTCTTTGTTCATAATGTTGCAAAACTTGACTTAAATATTTTGACCAAAAGACTTAATATAAATCATTTAAAATCCACCTCGCCAATTATTTTTAGATTTTAAATCTTTTTCTTCTTGTTTTGAAGTAGGCCTGAATAAATAAAAACCTACGACAACAATGACGAAAATACCTAAAATAATTTCAATCATTTAATTAGCCATATATGGTTCCAAAAAGTTTTTCACTAATAAAGTACCCTATCAAATTGTATAGTTTTAATATATTTTAATTAAAAGTGACTAAAGACAAATTTAAAATCCATATAAGAAATAATCACTGGAAAAAGGGTTCTTTACCTTGTGATTTAGAGGGTGAAAAAAATAGTAGCGTTCCAAAAGATTTGTTTGAGAGCAAGCTTAATAAATATCCTGAAATAAAGAATAAAGTCAAATATTTGGTTGATTGGGATGATGATAATTGGATATCTTCGATGAAAGATGCAGATATATTACTTGCATGGGACTTTCCAACAAAAAATTTAAATAAAATAGCGCCAAATTTAAAATGGATTCATATTGTTTCAGCTGGTGTTAATCATCTTTATCCATTTGACTGGATTAAAAATGATCTAGTTTTAACAAATAGTAGTGGGATACACGCAAAAAAAGCAGGAGAATTTGGTTTAATGAGTATTTTGATGCTCCAAAACCACATGACAAAAATAATTACCAATCAAAGAAATAAAGAATTTGTAACTTTATTAAGTAAACCAATTGAGAATAAAAAAGTTTTGGTAGTTGGGACTGGATCATTAGGAGGATCAATGATTAAACATATCAGTTCTTTGGGCGCAAAAGTAATTGGTGTAAATAGAAGAGGCAGAAAAGTAGAGGGATGTTCAAAAATAATCACATATGATAGAATTGATGAAGTTTTACCAGAAGCTGATTTTCTTTATTTAGCAGTTCCAGAAACGAATGCAACAAAAGGGTTAATAAATCAGAGAAGATTGGACACTCTAAAGACTTCCTGTGGAATTGTTAACATTGGACGTCAATCAGTAATGGATTATGAGCATCTTCGAAAAAAGTTGACGAAAAATGAAATTTCTGGAGCAATTTTAGATGTTTTTTCAGAAGAACCTGTAAATAAAGATTCTAAATTTTGGGATACTCCAAATTTGATTATTACACCTCATATTTCCTCAGATAGCAAGGGGAATTATATAGAAATGGTTTTAGAAAAGTTTTTAAAAAATTTAAAATTATTTATTGATAAAAAAGATTTAATTGGCCAAGTAGATCCTAATTTAGGGTATTAATTTTATTTATTAATATTAAAAGTTTTTGAATAAAAGTAATTACAATTATAAATTTCAGTATTCAATTTTCTAAAATTATTTTTAAGTAAAAATGAATTAATAATTTCAAAATTTCTATCAAATATTTCGATTTGAAGTATACAATTATTCTGTCTTATTATTTTTTCTAATCCTTTTAAAACTTTTAGTTCGTGACCTTCAGTATCAATTTTTAATATTAAATTTGAATTTTTAATATTTAAAAATTCATCGGCGACTTTAAAACTAGCATCATAAATAACAACATCGTCATATTTTTTTCCATCATGAATAGTTGACCCCCCTGTTTGAGCATAGCCATATTTAACCTTTGATCTCATTTTTTCTTTAGAATTTTTATCGGATAATCCAAAATTATATAAAGTTATTCTTTTAGAAAAATTTTTATTAAGATCTAACGTTTTTTTAAATTTGAAATAAGCTTCATTATTTGGCTCGAATGCCATGATTTTTATATCATTGTAAAACTGAGCAAATTTAATTGAATAAAATCCATTATTTGCTCCAATATCTAAAAAATAATTAGCGCTAAAATTTCTTGTTAATTCGTGAAGCGTAGAAATTTCATTCTGTTCATATTTATGACTAATAATAATTTTTCTGTCTATTGGATCTAAAAAGTCGAGAAACATAACATTTTTTCCAACTTTAAAGTACCCTCTGTTTCTATTGAATAATTTGAAAATTCTTAATGTAATTGAGGCTATTGATCGATTAAAATTTGAAAGTTTAATTAAAAATTTAAAAATTATATTCATCTAGAAATTTTATAATTTATCTAAAATTTTTTAACAGAAATTTTTCTGTTTTTAAATATTTTGAATATTTTCTTTCTTTGGTTCGTCAATTGGCTCTGTTGCAGGATTTAATTCTAAACCGATCGGTGTAATTGTAGTTGGTAAAGGAGTGAATTGAGAATCTGGATTTTCAATAACCTCTCTTACTTTCATTCTATAAAGACCATATATTCCAATCATAATGTGAAATATAATTAAAAAAATAAAATATCCATTTTCACCAACTAAATTCATAAATAAAGAGCACATAAATGGGCCACTCATTGCCCCCATACCAAAAGCAAATTGTAAACCAGCACCTGCAGAAACAAACTTTTCTTTAGATACAAAATCATTTGTATGTGCAAATATCAAAGCAAACATAGGGAGACTAAAGAAAGCATATAAACCTGTAAATATATAAAACCAAAGTTTTGTACTTGCCAATCCATCAGGTAAATGCATTGTTCCCACAGAAAAAATTGCACATAGTGCAAAAAAAGCTGCAGCAAATGTAGAATAAACAGTTACCGTTCTTCTATCATAAATGTCAGATATTTTTCCAATTGGCCACTGTGAAATTGCACCAGAAATCGCAACTAGAAATGTTACAAAAGATATTTCAAATATACTAAAATTCATTGCTGCAGCATATACAGCTATTAATGCAAACATTGCAGAATGACAAACGCCACACAAAATTGCACTCACCATACCGAAAGGTGAGGCCTCATAAAGTTCTCTAATTTTCATTCCAACAATTTTTTTAAATTTTGGAGCTTTCTTTTTTGTAAGCAGAATTGGAACAAGTGAACAAGACATAAATAATGAAACCAGAATAAATGGTTCAAAATTTTCAGGTCTACTAAAATTTAAAAAAAACATTCCTATTGCCATTGAACTAAAGAGAACAATCATATAAATCGATAATACACTTCCTCTGTTTTTATTAGTTGCTCTATCGTTTAACCAACTTTCTGCAATTGTATAAAGACAAACCATAGAAAAACCTGAAACAACTCTAAGTAAGAACCAAGTAAACGGATTTATGATAATTGAATGGATTAATACGACTACTGATGCAATTGAAGCAAAAGCTGCAAACACCCTTATATGACCTACTCTTGAAACAAGGATAGGAACTGTTCGTGCACCAATAAAGTACCCAACAAAATATCCCGTTAACATAAACCCTGTAGCTGTTATACTAAAACTTTCATGTACGGCTCTTACCCCTAGCAAGGACACTTGGAAACCGTGAGCTAACATAATTAGCCCCATACCTGTAAAAAGGGCCCATGAGTTTTTTAATATCTTCTCCATAATTTCGCTATCTATGGATGATTTAATATTAAATCAAGAAATTAATTATTAATTTTTTGAGATTCTCTAAGTTTTAAAAATGAGTGGATTCCAATAGTTGTGATAATTATAATTCCCCCAATTATAGTCTCTAAAGTTGGTTGCTCTTTTATAACCAACCAAACCCAAATTGGGCCAATTATAGTTTCAAGTAAAAAAAACAAATTCACTTCCTCAGCAGGAATAAACCTAGGTGCAATTGTTACCAAAACAAATGGAAGAGCCACACAAACTATGCACATCAAAGGTATATAAATCTGATCAGATCCGATTAAATTGAAATTTTCTACGAAAAAGAAGGCAAAAACAGCAACTCCTAATTTTCCAATGACAGCAGATGGCAAAAGATCTCTGTCTTTAGCATATCTTATCAGTACAGCATTGACTGCTAACCCTGCTGCAGTAACAAATCCCATAATATTTCCAAAGAGATTTCCAATTTTAATCGAGTCATAGAATATAAATAAAACAGCAAAAAATGTGATAAAAATAGCTATCCAGGTCCCTTTACTAGGTATTTCTTTTAAAAAGATAGCACCTAAAATTGCAGATAGCATTGGTGCTAATGCAATCATGATCAAGGTATTGGCTACATTTGTATTTTGAATAGATATTATGAAAGTAATATTACATATTGAAAAGCTAATAGCATAAAATATACCAACAGTGCCAACTTTGAAAAATGCGTTTATGAAGTTTTGTCTATAAAATAACAATAATCCAATAAAAACTACAAAAAAAGGAATTATACCTCTATAAAATAACATTCCCCATGTTTCTATGTTTGAAAGTCTAATTAAAAGTGAGTCAGGCGTGATGAACATTACAGCCACGAAAGCTAATAATGACCCTTTTTTTTGATCAGATAATTTATTCAAGCTTTTAAACCTTTCCAAAATGTCTTAGCAAGATTTATTTTAGATAGGTCATAGTATGTTTTTAGTCCAGTAGGTGAGGTAACATTAATATCTCCATTTAACTGTTGATCTATAAAGTCAATTCCAGCAAAATAAATATTATCTTTCTTTAATCTTTTACCAATAATTTTTGAAATCCTAATTTCTTTTTTGGTAAGACTAGTAAGTTTTGGTACAGCACCTTTACTCATATTACTTAAATATGAACCTTTCTTAGGAACTCGTGAGATTGCACCACATACTTTTCCATTAATTATAAAAACTCTTTTATCGCCTTTAGATATATTTTTTAAAAATTTTTGAAACATTGAGTGTCCATTTTTTTTTAAAAAATTTGTAATTAATTTTTTATTAAACTTACTCTTAATCAAATGTATTTGATTACCTCCATATCCGTTAATAGGTTTCATAATTATACTTTTATTTAGTTTATAAAACTTTTTAACTTCTTCAATATTATTTGAAAATATTGTATCTGGCATGTATTTTATGAATTTTTTCGAATATAATTTTTCAGATACGTTTCTAATTGCTACTGGGTTATTTATTACTCTTGTTTTTTTTAAATCATCTAAAATGAGAGTAGTAATTAAATATTCAGAATTAAATGGTGGATCCTGCCTAATTAAAATAAATTTAAAATTTTCAACATCAATTTTTTGTTTTTTATAAATTTTATAAAATTTTTTTCTTTCATAATTTAATTTGATAAATACTCCATTTGCATATGTTTTATTTTTGATGATGGATAAGTTTGAAGGAGTATAATAAAATATTTTATATCCTAGTTTCTGAGCTTCATGAGCTAAAAATATCGATGTATCAGAAGATATATTAATTTTATCTAATTTATCGCCTTGTATGCCTATAATTTTATTTGTCATATAAATCTTCTAAATTTTGAAATTTAGAGAATTTATTTATAACATGACTGGCCACTGTTTCTTTATTATTGATAATCTTATTTAGATGTTCCAAGTATTTAGTTTCGTTTGTACCACTTTTTCCAATAAAATCTCTCTTTTCTAAGCCTTTTTCAGCAATTTTTAACAAATTAGAGATCCAATAAATCATATCTTTATCCATTAATTTTGTATCAAGTCCCTTCATTGGTGCATCTTTATACGCATTCAATAAATCTTTCTTTTCCCATTTTAAAATAAATTCTAATGCTTCGTCTAAATTGCCGTATAAAAGACCAGTAAAAAAAGCAGGACCAGCACAGATACAGTTCCAACCACAAGTATCCATAGATCTTAATTCGATATATTGTTTTAATCTATTCTCTGTAAATATAGTACTTAAATGTAATCCAAGATCGTCAATACTCGGCAAAGATTTATTTATTTCTTGAATATTACCATTCATATAATCAGAAAATTTATAATTTTTACCAGATAAATATTTATCATTTTTTTTTATAAACAGCATTGGATAATCCATTACAAAATCCGCATATTTTTCAAAATCAACATTTTCTAAAAAAATTTCTGGAAGGCCACCCCTTGATGTTTCTTGCCATACTTTTGATCGGTATGATAAGTATTTACTATCTTTTTTTTCAACTATTGACGAGTTTGCAAAAAGTGCAATACTTAACGGAACTAAACTATTTGCTAATTTAAACTTTTTTATGAAATCATTTTCAGAAGTGTAGTCTAGATTTAGCTGCGTCCCAGATGTTCTATACATCATATCTAAACTAAGCGATCCACCTTTAGGCATATCTTTTGTCATTACTTCATATCTTTTTTTAGGATTATTTGGAATTTCAGACAATTTAGATATTGGATCAAATCCAGCACTTACTATTTTTAAATCTAATTTTTCAACAACTTGTTTAAGTTCAAACAAATAATTATTAGCCTCAGAGCAAACTTCATGAATATTATTTAATTGAGCACCTGCAAGCTCAATTTGATTACCTGGTTCTAAAGTTATACTCTTATTATCTTTATTTAACGCTATAACGTTCTCACCTTCATAGGATGGCTTCCAACTAAATTCGTATAAAATTTTGAAAATATCTTTAATTGTAGAATAATTAATTCTTTTATTATTCTTCTTATAGAAAAGGAATTTTTCGTGCTCAACACCAATTTTAGTATTAAAAGATTCCTTAATTCCTGATTTAAAATAATCAATTATATTATCTTTATTCATATTAATGATTTAATCACTCTTACTTAGATATTCAACAGCTTCGTTTATGTTAGTTAATTTATTAGAACAAATTTGGTTTTTACATATAATAACACTAGGTTTTGTATCATTATTTAATTGGTAAACAAATGTTGCAACTCCTAGATATTCTTTTTGTAAATAAAGCTGTATTTCCTTAATAGACTGGGATGTTCCACTGAATGTAAATGATAAGCTATTATCGCAAATATCTAGGGTTTTAATAAAGCTAAACATTTGTGAATAATAAGAGTTTAAAACTTGATGAAATGATTTTTCAAGAACCTTATTTCTTTCAGACCATATTATATCATTTGTAATTGAATATAATTTATTTGAAATTAGTAGATAAACACTATTGCCATTTGGTATATTGCTATCATTTAAGTCTAGTGGACTTGCAAACAAATCATTATCTTTAATAATATTTTTCTGAAATAGCTGTGTTTCTTTATTAAAGAATAATTCCCAAGTATCATTCATTATTTTTATCGATTTTTCTAAAGCTTTTTTGTCAGCATTAACTTCATATAGCGTTATCATGAGTAAAGCATAATATACATAGTCCTCAAGAAAAGTTTCTATTTCTTTATTTTCATAACAATGAATAATTTTTTGATGCAATTTTTTATTTAATATTTCAATTGTTTCTATCGTGTTACTTTTTAAATCTTCATCGTCTAAATATACTGAGGTTTTGAGGAGAACTTGGAGCATATATGCATTTAAATCAGTTTGAGATTTATCATCAAAAAATGGTTTTATTCTTTTTCTTCTAATATTAAGTAGTTTATTTTTTATCTGGTCTAAGTTATTTTTATCTTCGTCAGGTAATAAATTTTTTTCTAACAAAATGTTATTACCTTCAAAATTACCTCTCTGCGAAATTTCGTACTTATTTTCTAGTAATTTAATATCTTCTTTTAAAAGATTTTTTAATTCTTCATATGACCAAACATAATATTTTCCTTCAACACCTTCGCTATCAGCATCATATGCTGAACCATATAGTTTTTCATTATTTTTAAATTCATTATTAAAATATTGAATTGTTTGCAAAAGTTTATTTTTAAAATATTCATTTTTTGTATTTTGATAAAATTTTGTTAAAAGATCTATAAACTGAATATTATCATAAAGCATTTTCTCAAAGTGTGGGATTATCCATTTTTCATCAACAGCATACCTTGAAATTCCTCCTTCAAGATGATCGTAAATTCCTTTTGAGCATAGGTTAGTAAGTAAAGTTTCAACTGGTTTAAAATAATTTTTATTTTTAGTTTTCAAATAAAAATAAAACATTGCATCAAACAAATAAAATTGTGGAAACTTTGGTGCTCCTTTAAAGCTACCGTTATTTTCGTCTAAATAATTGATAATTTTTTCAACAAATGGCTCTAGAGGTTGGCTTAAAACTGCAGATCTTTGATTTATTTTTGAAAATATATCTTTTACTTGAGGAGCTTGAGCTAAGATTTTTTCTCTGTTTTCATTATAAACATTGTGAACATTATTTAAGACTTTTTTAAAGTCCGGTCTTCCTTGTATTTCTTTTGGCGGAAAATATGTTCCACCAGTAAAAGGTACTCCATTTTCATCTAAAAACATTGATAGTGGCCATCCTCCTTGGGCACCTGTCAATATTGATAAACTTTTTTGAAAAACATAATCTAAATCTGGTCTTTCCTCTCTATCAACTTTAATATTTATAAATTTTTCATTCATAAGTTTAGCAGTTTCTTCATTTTCAAAGCTTTCATGTGCCATAACATGACACCAATGACAGCTAGCGTATCCAACGCTTAAAAATATTGGCTTTTTTTCCTTTTTTGCTTTTTCTAGAGTTTCTTTATTCCATGGAAACCAATCAACAGGATTATCTTTATGTTGTTGAAGGTAAGGGCTTTTCTCGTTTTTTAAAATATTAGACAATTTAGTGATGATAGAAAGGTTTTCTCGCAAAAATATTTCTTACCATTGGCTCAAAATCTTTTAAAGTCATTGATTTATAATTTGGATCAAATGAAGCTTGGTCATAATTTTCACAAAAATCTATTGTTGCTTGATAATGTTGAGAATCTTTATATTTTTCTCTAGCATTTTTATCTCCACCTAAATGTTCAGCAGAGTAATAAGTTTGAAATAAACCATGGTGCAAAATAATCCAGTAAGTTTTTTCTGAGACATATGGTTTAATTACTGATGCTGCATATTGAGAATGATTCATTGGAGCCAACTCATCTCCGAGATCATGCAATAATGTAGCTACTACCATTTCCTCGTTTTCTCCATTTTTATATGCTCTAGTTGCTGCTTGTAGAGCATGTTCCAGTCTTGTTATTTGATACCCTTCAAGTGTAGTAGTTTGTGAAGCTAGATAATTTAGAATTCTATCAGCTGTTTTTCTTTCATACTGACTTTCTAACTTTTCTAAAAGTTGATAATCATCTTTTGTGCCATTCTTCATTTCAGTAAAACTTACTTTTTTCATATTAATTATTTGATGCAGTACTTAATAACGAAAGTTGTGTGACTTTATCCTCACCAAGTTCATCAATTATTTTTACAGGATATTCACCTGTAAAGTGATGATCTGTTAATTGTGGATAGTTATCATTTCTTTTATCAAATCCCATTCCTAGATATAAACCGTTTAAACTTAAGAATTTAAGAGATTTTGCTTTGATAAAATCACAAATTTGATCTGTGGATTTATTTGCGGCCATGAGTTCCTTTTTAGTTGGCGTATCTACTCCATAAAAATCAGGAAACTTTATTTCTGGACTTGCTATTCTGACATGGACTTCTTTAGCACCAGCATCATAAAGCATTTTGACTATTTTAGATGACGTTGTTCCTCTTACAAGAGAGTCATCAACTAAAATTATTTTTTTATTTTTAATTACGGATATGTTTGGATTTAATTTTAATTTAACTCCTAGACTCCTAATCTGTTGCGACGGCTCTATAAATGTTCTACCCACATAATGGTTTCTAATTAAACCTAAATCAAACTTGAACCTTTTTTCTTCTGCATATCCTAATGCCGCTGCATTTCCAGAATCTGGTACTGGTACAACTATATCTGCATCGATCCCATCCTCTTTTGCTAGTTGAGCACCAAAATTTTTTCTGTATTCATAGGCTGTTTTGCCATTTAAAATACTATCTGGTCTTGAAAAATAAATGTATTCAAAAACACAAGGCCTAATTTTTTTTGGAGGAAAAGGTTTGATGCTTTTTAATTCATCATTTTCAACATAAACAATCTCACCATTTTCTACTTCTCTAACAAACTTAGCTCCAATAATGTCAAATGCACATGTTTCAGAAGCAAAAACATAGGAATTTTTTAACTTACCAATTACTAGTGGCCTTATTCCATAAGGATCTCTTACACCAATAAGTGTGTTTTGTGTCATCATTACAAGTGCATAACCACCTTGAATTTGAAATATAGCATCAATAATTTTGTCTATAGTTTTTACTCTTTTTGATTTAGCTATTAATTGAACAATTGTCTCCGTGTCAGACGTTGTGTAAAAAATGGCTCCTTCTTGAACTAATTTATTTCTTAATGTAATTGCATTTGTAAGATTACCGTTATGTGCAACTCCTATACCACCTGCATTTGTATCAGCAAAAAAAGGTTGAACGTTCCTCAAAGCAGTTCCACCAGTTGTTGAGTAACGATTATGACCTATTGCATGTTTTCCAGGAAGTTTTTTTATAACTTTTTCATCATTAAAGTTATCTCCAACTAAACCAAATCTTTTTTCTGAATGATATTTTTCACCATCGTATGAAACAATACCACAACCCTCCTGTCCTCTGTGTTGAAGAGCATGAAGACCTAAAGCAGTAAGAGTGGATGCGTCATTAGAATTACTTATTCCAAAAACGGCACACTCTTCTTTAATTTTAGGATCATATATCTTGAACTTTTTCTTTAGTTTCTTCATAATCTTTTTTGTCTGGGAATTCTTTTATAAGATAGTTGCTGCCTTTTTCAACCCATGCATATGTAAAAGCGTCATCCAAGTTAATTGGCCATTTTTTATGATTATAGACTATATTTATGGTTGTATAAATACAAACTACAATAATGTAAGCTCTAATAAAGCCAAAAAAGAAACCAAAGATTCTATCTAAATTACCCAGAACAGAATATGTGATTGCTCTATTTATTCCTTTGTTAATTAATAAAATTGAGAAAATAATTATTACATATAATCCGATGCCAACAACCAGATCAAGAATATATTCACTGTCAATAATATCTTTTAAATATGGTTTTGCTTTTGGAAATAAGAAAAGAGTAACCACATAAGCTAAAAGCCACTTAGACGCTGACAAAACACTTAACACAAAACCTTTTTTTGAACATTTCACTACTGAGAGTGTCGTAAAAACTAAGTAAATAATATCAAATGTGTATAAATCACTGAATATATCTTTAACTGTCTCGATCACTTATTTTATTTTGAAAGGTTTAAATACTAAAAGAAGAGATGGTAATAATGTTAAAACAGATATCATAGCTAACAGCATTGCAATTCCAGTAAAGACACCAAAATAAATTGTAGGAATAAAATTAGATAAAATTAAAATAGAAAAACCAAATACAATTGTGATTGATGTATTGAGTATTGCTACTCCAACCGTTGAATGACAATATTTGATTGTTGTATCGTAATCTTTAAAATTAATTAATTCTTCTTTAAATCTGTAAATATAATGAATGCTGTTATCTACAGCTATTCCAATTGTGATAGCTGCAATAGTTATAGTCATCATATCCAGAGGTATTCCCACTAAACCTATTATTCCTAAAATAAAAAAAGCAGCAATAAAATTTGGAACTACACCTATAAGTGAAATTTTTATATTTTTAAAGAGAATTAAAAACATTATTAAAATTCCAATCATAACAAAACCCAAAGTTAATATTTGAGATTTAAATAAACTTTGAAGTAAATTGTTAAATAATATCAGTACGCCTCCAAGTTTGAATTCATCTTTTTTAATACCCAATTTATTTTCTAAATCAAAATTTATTTTGTTTATAAGTTCATTTCTTCTTAACCCATCTAAAGAGTCTTTTATTCTTAAACTTATTCTTGCCTCTGAATCTTTAATAGAGATATATGGATCAATAATTTCCTTTTTTATCGTATCTGGGATTTTTGTGTAAAGCACACCCATTTCCAGTGTGCCAAGAGGTTTATTATTATTTAATTTTGTTGCCACCTCAATTATTGAGGAGAAAGATAGAACTTTTCCTATGGCTTCAATATTATCAAGATAATTGTGAACTCTGGTTATTTTATCTATCTTATCTTTTGTAAACCAATACTTCTCATCGTTTTCTTCTTCATCACCCCAGTCATTTTCGGCATCTTTCATCTCATCTTTTGAAATAGGGAATTTCAAAATTACCTCTAGAGGTGTTGTGCCACCGAGTTTTTCATCTATCAATTTCATACCTTGGTATATTTCAGTTTTTTTATTGAAATAATTAATGAAACTATTTTCGACTT
>CACICF010000004.1 GCA_902584995.1 uncultured Pelagibacteraceae bacterium | reverse complement strand
TATATATTTGGATTATTTAAAAATTATTATATTTATCCAAATATGTATAGCGAAAATCTTAAGGTAGATAATCAAATATCCACATGGTTAATGTTTATGTTCATTATTATTTCTATTATGATTATTGTGGGTGGCTTAACAAGATTAACAGATTCTGGGTTATCAATTACCCAATGGCAACTATTTTCTGGTTTTTTTCCTCCTTTAAATAATTCTGAATGGACTATGTATTTTGATCTATATAAAAAAATTCCTGAATTTAAACTACAAAATTATGATATGACAATGCAAGAATTTAAAGTAATTTTTTGGTGGGAGTGGGCTCATAGATTTTTAGGAAGATTAATTGGAATTTCTTTTTTAATTCCATTAATATATTTTTCATTCAAAGTTAACTTTTCAAAGCTGATAAGTCTATATTTCATTTTTTTTCTAATATGTTTTCAAGGGTTTATTGGATGGTATATGGTTAGTAGTGGCTTAGTTGACAGAGTGGATGTTAGTCATTTTCGACTATCTATTCATTTATTAGTTGCATTTATAATATTATCACTAATATTTTGGAACTATTTAAAATTAAAAGTGCAAAATTTTCCTCAAAATATTATTGGATCATTTATTCCTCTCACTTTTTTAGTTTTGATATTTCTACAAATTTCGATTGGTGCATTTGTTTCGGGAATGGATGCAGGTAAAATTTATAATTCATGGCCACTAATGGGAAATTCTTTTTTTCCTGACGACAATAATTTAATTAATTTGTTTAAGGCTAGTGCTTTTAGCGATCCTTCTTTAGTACAATTTATTCACAGAAATTTAGCTTACCTAATAAGTTTTTTTTATTTATATATTTTTTTTAAGGTTCACAGAAATAAAATTACAAGTTTATATAAACCAGTCAATATTTTAGGTTTTTTTATTATTTTGCAGGTTGTATTGGGAATTTTTACGCTACTCTATGGTGCACAGATTATAATTGCATCCATGCACCAAATAAGTTCAATTTTTTTAGTAAGTTCTTGTATTTATTTTCTTTTTATAAATACCAAGTCTAACTTACAGCCTTTAAGCTAGGTTTTCCAGAGGCCCCTAATGCTTGATCTAGATCAGCAATAATATCATCTGGATGTTCAATACCAATTGATAGTCTTACGTATCCTGGTGTTACACCAGCTGCTAATAACTCTTCCTCAGTTAGCTGGCTATGTGTAGTTGTTGCTGGATGTATCGCTAAACTTCTAGCATCTCCAATATTTGCAACGTGGTAAAACATTTTTAGAGACTCTATAAATTTTTTTCCAGCCTCTACACCACCTTTAACTTCAATACCAACTAAAGCACCATTACCACCTTTAAGGTATTTTTTTGATCTTGATGCAATTTCACCTTCGTGAAGGGTAGGGTAAATTACTCTTTCAACGTTTTTATGTTTTTGTAAAAATGCTACAGCTTTTTCAGCATTCGAACAATGTTGTTTCATTCTTAATGGTGCTGTTTCTAATCCTTGGATTATTCCCCAAGCATTATCAGGTGCTAATGGAGCTCCTAAATCCCTTAAAAGACAAACTCTAGCCCTAACTGCAAAAGATACATTAGCTCCAGTTAATTGTGGAACTACCTCTCCCCATTTAGCTCCACCATAACTCGCATCTGGTTCATTAAATAAGGGCTGCCTTTTTGGATCTTTTGTCCAATCAAAATTACCACCATCTATAAGACATCCACCTATAACTGTTCCGTGCCCACCAATAAATTTAGTTAGAGAGTGAACAACTACTGCAGCACCATGTTCAATTGGTTTACATATTACAGGTGAAGCAGTGTTATCCATAATTAATGGTATATTATGTTTTCTTCCAATATCAGATACTTCCTTTATTGGAAAAACTCTTAAATATGGATTTGGCAATGTTTCAGCATAAAAGCATCTAGTTTTTTCATCAATCAATTTTTCAAAATTACTAGGGTCCGATGGATCGGCATATCTACATTCAATACCTAATTTTTTAAGAGTATGTGTAAATAAGTTTACAGTTCCCCCATACAAATCTGTTGAACTAATAAAATTATCTCCTGATTGACAAACATTCATTATAGCAAAAGTTGATGCTGCTTGACCTGAACCAACGGTTACAGCTGCAAGTCCACCCTCTAGCGCTGCGACTCTTTTTTCTAGTACGTCATTTGTTGGATTCATAATTCTTGTGTATATGTTTCCAAATTCTTTCAGTGCAAATAAATTTGCAGCGTGATCTGTATCATTAAATTGATAAGATGTTGTTCTATATAGTGGCACAGCTACCGCAGTAGTTGCAGGATCACTTCTGTAATCCCCACCATGTAAAGCAATTGTTTCTGGATTTTTATTTTTACTCATTTTTCCCCTTCTGTTTAAAACAATATTAAACTTTAATGAAAAAATACAATCAAGCTTAAATTTAACTTGATAATGGTGGATAATTAGTGGTTATAAATTTTTTTAGCACTGTAAGCACTCTGTCAGCCTCTTCTAACAACATCATATGACCACAGTTATCAATTATGTCTACCTGACTACCATCAATTAAAGCTGCTAACTTTTTTCCCTCTTTAACTGGACACATTTTGTCATCAGTTGCTAGAATTGATAGGGTAGGACATTTAATTTTTTTTGCAGCTTCAAAACCATTTTTGTAGTTGTCGCAAGCTCTAAAATCAACACCAAGTGTATTCTGTATAGTACGTGATTTTGCTAACATTGTTCCAGTATTTATATGATACAAACCAGGTACAGGGTGACCACCAAAATGACCCGCAGGTCCGTGAGCCCAGTCCATCATCAAATCTACAGCTTTTGGGTCATTGTTTTCTGCTAATGAGAGTAATTGAGGATTCATGGGGATTGCTCCAGCTCCTCCCATTAAACTTAAAGTTTTAATTTTATCAGGATATTTTGCTGTACATTCTACAGTGATTAAACATCCTTGTGAGTGACCAACTAAAGATGCTTCTTTATGACCAACTGCATCTATTACAGCAGCCACCCAATCGGCCATTTCCTCAATCGACTTGAGACTTTCACCTCCAGAAAGACCGTGACCAGGTAAGTCTATTGCTAAAGCGTTGTATCCATGAAATGCAAAGTATCTAGTTTGAAGAACCCATGTCATATGAGTTAATCCACTACCATGAACAAAAATTATTAAAGGTTTTTTTTTATCGAACGGTCTACCTCCCGTAGAAGCATAAACCTCGTTATTATTTACTTTAAATTTCATTGATTAGATACAAGTCTTGGTTTTCTTGCAGCTCTAAAACCGACCTCAAAATCATTTTTTATATCTTCAATATCTTCAATACCAACAGACAATCTAATCATATCATGCGAGAGTCCAGCAAACTTCAAAGTTGCCTCATCCATTTGTGAATGAGTTCCTGATGCAGGATGTATAACTAAAGTTCTTGTGTCTCCAACATTTGCTAGGTGAGATGCTAGTTTTACATTATTAATAAATTCAACTCCCGCTTCTTTCCCACCTTTAATACCAAATGCTATCATTGAACCTCTTCCATTAGGTAAAAGTTTTTTTGCTAATTCATGATCAGGGTGATCAGGAACACTTGGATGTGAAACCCATGCAACACTTTCATGGTTCATTAAATATTTGACCATCTCTTCTGCGTTCGAACAATGTTTTTTCATTCTAACTGATAACGTCTCTATACCTTGTAAAACATTCCATGCATTTTGTGGACTCAAACATGGGCCAAAATCTCTCATACCTTCAGCTCTAGCTTTCATTGTAAAAGCTGTTGGACCAAATTCTTCAGCAAAAGACAAACCGTGGTATCCTTCATACGGTTTTGTCATAGTTGGAAATTTGTCATTCTGCATCCAATCAAATTTTCCACCTTCAACTAATATTCCTGCCATTGAGGATCCATGTCCAGCCATCCATTTAGTCAATGAATGAATAACTATATCAGCACCATGTTCAAATGGTTTGCATAAATAAGGAGTTTGATAAGTTGCATCAACCATCAATGGTATTCCAGCTTCATGTGCAATTTTAGCGATTTCAGGCATATTCATAATTTCATTGCCTGGATTTCCAACTAGTTCTCCAAAAATTCCTTTAGTATTTTTTTGAATTGCTTTTTTAAAACCTTCAGTATCTCTTGGCTTAACAAAAGTACATTTAATACCAAATTTAGGTAACGTTAATCTAAATAAATTTACAGTACCTCCATATAGTTGTGATGATACAACCAAGTGATCACCTGCTTCACATAATGTCATTACAGCTAAAAATATCGCACTCATTCCTGAAGATGTAGCTAGTGCAGCTGTACCACCTTCAAGTGAAGCAACCCTCTCTTCTAATACTCCAACTGTTGGATTTGAAATTCTGCTATAAATATGTCCACCTCTTTCTAAATTAAACAGAGCCGCAGCATGATCTACATCATCAAACAAATATGATGTAGTTTGGTAAATTGGTACTTGTCGTGAGCCAGCATTTTTATGTGGCTGATAACCAGCATGTAAACTTAATGTATCGAATTTATAGGTATTTGGTTTTAATTCTTTTTTTTTATCACTCATTTGGCTCCTTTAATTATTTGCTTAGAGAATTCCTTTTTATAGAGGTTATTATTACTAATAAATGCTCATAATTCAATCAACCATTAAGTCCTAAAAAAATATAATAAATTGACAATATATGTAATTATAAGTATTAATCCCGCAGTCATGACAAAATTTGTTAAAAAAGATGAGATAAATTGCGACTGGTTTGAAATTGATGCTACAGGTGCTGTAGTTGGAAGAGTTGCAACAGTTATATCCAAAATTATAAGAGGAAAAAACAAAACAAAATATACTCCTCACATGGATCATGGTGATTTTGTTGTTGTTAAAAATGTAGACCAAATAAAATTTACTGGAAATAAGTTTCAAAATAAAAAGTATTATAGACATACTGGTTATCCAGGAGGGATAAAAGAAATAACGCCAGAAAAATTGAGTGAGAAAAAGCCTGTTGAGGTTTTAAAATTAGCAGTAAAAAGAATGTTACCTTCTGGTGCCTTAGCAAAAAAACAATTGTCAAAACTTAAAATTTACCCTGGAGCTGATCATCCTCATAGCGCACAAAATCCAAAAGTAATTGAAATTAGCAAACTAAATCAAAAAAATATAGTTAGAAATTAATATGGAAAATAATCAAACATCTTCACCAAAGATAAAATTAGATTTTAAAGATAGCAAGTATGCTACAGGAAGAAGAAAAAAATCAGTTGCTAAAGTTTGGTTAAAAAAGGGTACGGGGAAATTCTATGTCAATGGAAAATCACTTGATGATTATTTTCCTAGAGCAAACCACAAAATGCAAATTCTAAGACCATTTGAAATAATAAATCAATCTACTGATTACGATGTTAGATCAAAAGTTGTTGGAGGGGGTCAAACTGGTCAAGCTGGTGCACTAGTACATGGTATTTCAAGGGCTCTACTTAAATTCGATGAAACACTAAAATCAACTCTACGTAAGGAAAAACTAACAACCAGAGACTCTAGATCTGTTGAGAGAAAAAAACCAGGTAGAGCAAAAGCAAGAAGAAGCTTTCAATTCTCTAAAAGATAATTTCTTTTTAATTTTCAACTGTTATATTAATTTATGCTTAAGAAAAATGTTCTTATTTGTGGAGCTACCGGATATATAGGATTGCAGTTAACAAAGCTCCTTTGTGAACATAAATATATAAACATAAAATATTTATGTGGAAGTTCATCTGTTGGAAAAAAAATTGATTTTTATGATAAGTATTTAAAGAAGTTTAAATTACCAAAGATTTCCAAGTTTAATAAAAAATACCTATCAGATGTAGATATTATATTTACAGCACTCCCAAATGGAGAAGCTCAATCTATATCAAAATATTTAAATAAAAATAATCTCCTAATAGATCTTGCTGCAGATTTTAGACTTAATACTAAAAATGAATATGAAAAATGTTATAAAATTAAACATAGCGCCTCAAATTTAATTAAAGATAGTATTTATTCTATTCCTGAAATAAGTGGAAAATTTATAAAAAAATTTAAAATAATATCTTGTCCTGGATGTTATCCAACTACGGTATTAATTCCACTAATTCCATTAATAAAAAAAAACCTAATTAACAACAAAACAATTATCATAGACTCTAAATCTGGTTATTCAGGAGCTGGAAGAGGGGTACATAAAAAATACAAAAACAAAAACTTATACGAGTCACTTAGTGCTTATGGATTAGCAAATCATAGACATAATTCTGAAATTCAACAAGAATTAGATTTAAAAACTGGAAAAAAAAATAAATTTCATTTTACTCCACATCTAACACCAATGTTTAGAGGAATTTTAAGTACTATATATGTTGATATTAAAAAGGGTGCTTCCCTAAAGAAAATTCAAAATGCTTTGATCAATCATTACAAAAGTCATAAGTTTGTGAAAATTTCTAAATCAAATACATTTTTAAGCACTAACGATGTTATTAATACTAATAATTGTTTAATTTCAGTATGTAATAGCAAATATAAAGATAAAATAATAATATTGTCTGCAATAGATAATTTGATTAAAGGTGGTGGGGGACAAGCTGTGCAAAATATGAATTATTATTTTAAATTTAATGAAGGTGAAGGTTTAAATGAATAAAAAAATACTAATAATATTATTTTTAATTATTTTATCACATTGTTCTCTAAATCATCCTGTTTCAATGTGGAAGATTGAAGAAGTAAATACAAATTCAGATATTACAAAACTAAATTTTGAAAATGAAACCTCTTTTGATGAGTTTAAAAGTAATGTAATTAAATATGGAGAACTAAGTGATTTTCCTAAATTAGATTAATGAAAATGAGTAAAAATATAAATATTGCTGTAATAGGTCTTGGCCAAATAGGATCATATGTTTACAATGAGTTAAATATTAAAAAAAAAGATATTGAAATCAAGACTGGAAAAAAAATAAAAGTTGTTGGGATCTCAGCTAAAAATAAAAACAAAAAAAGGAAATTTAAAATAAACAAAAAAATATTTTACTCAAACCCTTTAGATATTTTAAAAATAAAAAATCTTCACATAATAATCGAAGCAATTGGTTTATCAGATGGAATATCAAAGAAAGTTATTGAAACCGCTTTAAAAAATAAAATTCATGTTATTACACCAAATAAAGCACTCATATCTAAACATGGAGATAAGCTTGGTGAACTAGCTGAAAAAAATAAAGTAAATTTAGAATTCGAAGCATCTGTGGCTGGAGGTATACCAATAATTAGAACTATAAAAGAAGGTCTTGCAACTAATAAAATAACAAAAGTTTATGGAATTCTTAATGGCACATGTAATTATATTTTGTCCGAGATGGAAAAAACTAAAGATAGTTTTGTTAGTGTTTTAAAAAAAGCTCAGAACCTCGGTTATGCTGAACCAGGAAATCCTAAATTAGATTTAAATGGATATGATGCTTTGGCAAAAATAAAAATACTTTCTTCATTAGCATTTAATAAAAAAATTTCAAAATCAAACTGTTTGATGGAAGGTATCGAAAATATTGAATTTAAAGATATTGAAATAGCCAATCAGTTAAACTTTAGAATTAAATTGCTTGGTATTACAGAGATTATTAAAAATAGTATTTTTGAGAGAGTTCATCCCTGCATGGTTAACAAAGACTCTTATATTGGAAATGTTAGTGGCGTGATGAATGCTGTAATTTTAAATGGATCACCAATAGGAGAAAGTGTTTTACAAGGTGAAGGGGCAGGGCCTGGACCAACATCATCAGCGATAATGTCAGACCTGTTGTCTATTTTAAGAGGAAATATTAAATTTCCTTTTGGAATTACTAGAACAAAAAGACAAAAACCAAAAATTTTTAATAAAGATATTTCATCCAATTCACTGTATGTAAGAATAGAAGTTAAAGATAAACCTGGAGTTTTGTCATCTATTACAAAAATTTTTGCAAACTATAAAATATCAATTCAAAGAATTATCCAGATACCAAATAGTAAAAAAAAAATAGCATCAATTGTAATTATTACTCATGATGCAAATGAATTAAGTTCTCAAAAATGTATTAAATCTTTTAAATTAAATCGAAACATAATTAAAAATCCAGTATTAATAAGATTATTTTGATGGAACTTTATATCAAACTTTTTGAAGTTCTATTTCCAGTTTTTTTTATTGTAGGCATTGGTTACTTTCTTGGTAAAAAAAATCCAAATTTTGATACATCATTTATAACGACATACTCAGCTAATTTCGGTACACCATCTATAGTAATATTTTCTATATCAGCTAGTGGAGTAACTTTTGCAATGTTCTCTGAGTATTTTTTATACGCTATTATTCTTTTGACTTCTTTTTTGATCGTTGGATTAATTTTCCTATTATTAATGAAAAAAGATTATCTTAGAGAATTACCAACATTCTTTCTGCCTAATACTGGTAATATGGGTATCCCAATATGTTTGTTTGCATATGGAAAACTTGGTATGGGTATAGCCGCAGCTATATCATCATTAGTTGTTTTACTGCATTTCACTCTGAATATTTTTCTGGCTAAAAGAGAATTTGATCTAAATGTAATAGTTAAAAGCCCATCATTTTATGCAATAATTGCAACAATCCTATTTCTATATTACGAAATACCTTTACCAATATTTGTTTTGAATACTGTTATGCTTTTAGCTTACGGAATGATTGTAATGATTTTAATGTCTCTAGGTGTCTCTCTAACACAAATGAAAGTTTTTTCATTTAAGGACGCTTTAATTACATCCACTGGAAGAGTTATTATAGGTCCTTTAATTGGTTTTGCTCTGATATCTTTTTTTAATTTATCTGGCTTCGCAGCAGGAGTTTTATTAATACAATCATCGATGCCTAGTGCCATTCTTTGTTATTTAGTTGCTTCTATGTATTCTCCAAAAGAAATTGTAGATAATATTTCTAGTACAATTGTTGTTTCAACTTTGATGTCTTTAATAACAGTTCCAATAACTGTATTCTTTGCTTTAAAATACTTTAATTAAGAGCTATGCTTCACTCATGAAGGCTGTGATACTCAATGCATCCGCTTGGATGATTGTTCCTTTTATGGATGCTTTTGCTAAATATTTAAGCTCTTCTATGGATGTTTTGCAAATTACTTGGGCTAGATATTTTTTTACAGTTGTTTTTGCTCTTTTAATAATGCTTATTTTTGATAGAAAATCTTTAGTTTGGAGTAAAAAACCTTTACTCCAATTGATAAGAGGGTTGATCTTTGTCTTTTCCACTTATTTATTCTTTTATGCAATTTCTGAAATTTCATTACCAAAAGCACTTACACTAGCATTTGTTGCTCCTATATGTGTAACTGCAATGTCACCTTTTTTTCTAAATGAAAAGGTGGGTTTAAGAAGGTGGACTGCTGTATCTATGGGTTTTATAGGTACCTTAATTGTAATCAGACCAGGGTTTATAGAGATTAATTTAGCTACTTTAGCTGCCTTGGGTAATGGTATTTGCTATGGGTTTTACTTAATTATTACTCGAAAATTAAGTTCATCAGATAACTCACTTTTGACTTTATTATTTGCTGGAACAGTAGGGACGATAGTAATGTCTTTCTTTATGCCAGGTGTCTGGATACAACCATCTAATAGTCAGTGGATTATGATGGCTTTAATTGGCTTTATAGCTGCAATTGCACATCTTTTTATAATCCTATCATTAAAATTAGCAGATGCATCTAAACTTGCTCCTCTTGGATATACTGAAATTATTACTAATATTTTGCTTAGTTATTATATATTCAATGAATTGCCAGATAATTGGACATATTTGGGGCTTTTTATAATTGTTCTTTGTGGTTTATATATATCTAGGAGAGAATATTATTTATCTAGACTTTTTATAGGTAAGTAATATTTACTCATATATTAAACTAATACTTTAATTATTAATAATAAAGTACTGTTATTATGAAGTTTTTTAAATTATTTTTAATAGATATATAATTAATATATAAATTTAATTTTTATAACAAAGCTAGTAATCTTCATTTTTATTATTTTATTCATAATTTAATAAATTTCTAAGAAGATTTATGTAAATAGGGTAGGGAATTTATCTTACTTATTAGCTAAAATAATAATACCTTAAATTTAATAATTCAGATGCTTAAAAAAGTAAGTAAATATGCTAATTTTACTAATTTATAATATTCAAAGATATATCATTGCGATTATTTTAAATATTAAAATTAGAATTTTTGATAGAATAATGGGTAATTTTAATTAGCTCTGCAAAAATAGAATATAGCATTTAAAAGCCCAAAATACCCTCTATTTTAAACATTTTCTGTTTTATGGTGCAACTTATAGGTGATATTAAAAAAATATGACTAAATATTGTATTATAATCAAAAAACGTTGATTTTTAACATTTCTAGAGCAAAATACCCTCTGATTTGAGTAATTTTCTCTTAGTATTTATCCCACCTTTGCCTGAATAGCCGCCCAATGAACCATCCGACCTAATTACTCTGTGACAAGGTATTTTTGGGGCATATGGGTTCTTTCCTATTGCATTTGCCACAGCTCTTACTGAATTTGGTTTATTTATAGCTTTTGCTACATCAGAATAAGTCCGTATCTGACCTTTTGGTATTTTTTTAAGATATTTCCAAACTTTTAATTGAAATTTAGTGCCTTTAAGGATCATAACAAGAAAACCCTGTTTCCTTGTACCTTTTCAGGCACAAAGAACAGTAGTTTTTGGCACGTCGTTTTATGCGCTACCGCCATGCCTTCCACTCTACTATTTTAGCGCTACTCTGTAGAGCTTTCTGCCCTCTGGGCTTGAACCTCTCGGTTTTTCCCCAGCTGGTCAGTTAAGAGTTGCCTCTTAATTCATTTTAAACAATATCAGATAGAGTAGGTTGTATGTATCACTTTATTGTTGAATTTTGTGGGTTTTTAACAGGGTAGAATAGCGGGGATAACTTAATCTAAAGCTTTAAATAAACCATCTAAAACCCTCATACATCGCAATTCCATAAATTGAGTGACGTATCAAGAACATAATAGAGGTTTTAACTGGTATATCTGTATTTATTGCAAATATACCTTGTCCAGTAAAAGGCAAAAATATTAGTAATGGTGCTAAAGTTGTAAGAGCTCCAAAAATAAAGCCTGAAAAATAGGTCATTTTTAAGCCTATTTGTATAAAGAAAAAATAATATATCACAGCCCAACAAATTGATACGTAGTAGTGAAAAATCCAACCCAATAAGACCTCATATTTAATAGTTTGCATTTGTGCTATATTTGGATTGTTAAAGGATCCATTTTTAAGCATATAATAGGTCCACCTACCAACAATTCCCCAGGATGGCTCAGGAACACCTAATAATTTAAGCAAATAACCGAGAATATCTAAAATTATGCAAGAAAATATACCAGCAACAAGAATGCTTAAAATATCGATCAATTTACCTCAAAACATTAATAGAAATAACAGAACAAATATACTTATGAAAAATATGCCAAAAATAACCATTAAAATTCGATTTCTTGTTTGTTCTTTTAGTTTTGGCCAGTAATTCATAATTAGGAACGTTCCAATAACTACAATAAGACCAATAATTACATATTTAGGCATTGAAGATCTTTTACATTAAATGCTTGACATGTAAAATGAGTTATATTATTACTAGTGATAATTAATTGTTATCAATAGTAATTTTATGAGTGAACTTACAACTGATTTAAAATCGCTTCATGAGGCAACTCTAAATAACCTTAAAAGATCTAAAGCAGACAACACCTTAAGAGCTTATAAATCAGACTTTAAAGATTTTGGAGCTTTTTGCGTTAAACATGGTCTAAGTTCATTACCATCAGAACCTAAAATAGTTTCATTATACCTTACTCACTTATCTAAATGTTCAAAAATAAGTACTTTAAGAAGAAGGTTAGTATCAATTAGCATGGTCCATAAACTTAAAGGTCATTATCTAGATACAAAACACCCAATCATTGTTGAAAACTTAATGGGAATAAGAAGATTAAAAGGAAGTATTCAAGAAGGAAAAAAACCTTTATTAATCAATAATTTAAAATCTATAATTAATGTAATAGATAAACAAAAAATTAGGGATATTAAAAAGTTTAGAGATAAGTCAATCATTCTAATAGGTTTTGCAGGGGGATTTAGACGAAATGAACTAATTTCAATTAATTATGAAGATTTAGAATTTGTACCAGAGGGTCTCAAAATCATTATTAAAAGATCAAAAACCGATCAATTAGGCGAAGGGATGATTAAAGGACTGCCCTACTTCACCAATGAAACTTATTGCCCGATAGTAAATCTTAAAAAATGGTTAGAAATTTCTAAAATTAAATCTGGACCAATTTTTAGAAGATTTTCTAAAGGATTATCACTAACTGACAAAAGATTAAATGATCAATCAGTGGTGTTATTAATGAAAGAATACTTAAATTTAGCAGGAGTTGAAAATAAAAATTATGCAGGTCATAGTTTAAGATCTGGATTTGCAACAGTTGCTGCAGAGTCTGGGGCTGATGAAAGAAGTATTATGGCAATGACAGGACACAAAACAACTCAAATGGTAAGAAGATATATTAAAGAAGCAAATATTTTTAAAAATAATGCTTTAAATAAAGTTAAAATCTAGGAATAATAGCAAACATTAAATCGCAATCCAATTTAAAGGCCAAAAACCTGTATTATTAGAAGGATTTATATTTTTTGGTCTGATGCAAATCTTATCTGGATTTTCATTTAAGTATGCTCCCCACCAATGAAATGTTGAAGGACTTACAATGAAATGTTTAGCATAAGAAAATAAGTTAAAATCATTAATTAAGTCATTATCGGTAATAAAATTATATTTTTCTTTACTAAAATATTTATCTAAACCCGCAAAATCATTTGACCAAATAAAAAAAACAGGATTAGTTAATTTTTTTCTAAAAAATTGCTCTGCATTTTTAATATATGTAATTACTTCATTAGAGAATTCATTAGATTTATGTAATTTATTTATATTCGTTTTGAGGTTTTTTTGATCTGAAAACCTATTTTGTCTGATGTGAATAGAAACACTATTAGTATTTGTTAATTTATTAATTAGCTCATCTTGTCTTTTAATAAATATATCGAGAGGTTTGAAAATTTGAATTAAATCTTCTCTTAAGTTTTTAAAATAATTATAATTTTCAAAATTTCCTTGAACATAAATTAAATTAGATAAATGATCACTGTCATTAATAATATAAGGTTGAGGAATTTTTTTTCCATGAGATATTATTTTTTTTTCAATTATAAATTTTTTTTTTTTTAAAAATTTATATATAAAAATTTCAATTTTTTTTTTTAATCTCTTAAACGCATTATCATAGATGTTATCACTTGAGGTAATATTTTGTGAAATATTAAATTTATCTAGAGAATATATTTGATGATCTCTTAATTGATTTTTTTTCCTTGAGTAACCACTTTTATTGTCAATTTCTAATTGATAATTTAATTTTTTTGCTAGTGAATATGCATGTGCATACATAAACATCTGATTTCCTAATCCTTCAGCAATTTCTACAACAATTTTTTTATTCATTTTATGATGTTCGATAATTTATTGATAGTTTTAAAAAGATCTTTTTTTAGTATTGTAAATTTAAAATCATTTAAAGGGGCCCATTCCTTTATAGCTATAATTTGTTTGAATATATCATCTTTATTAGAAAAATTAAAAAACATTAAGGCTAGAGTTTTTTTATTCAAAAAACTTCCAATGTGAGTGATGCCACTTTCAGGTGCAATAACTTCATCACTTAAATAAATTGAATGAACTAAATTTTTGCCATCAAGATCTTTAAGAAATAAAATGTTTTTATTATTAACTTTATTATATAATTTATTTTTGAAATCATAACTGTTAAAATTATTATAAAAAAAATCATTTTTTTCCATATTTTCAAGTTCTGATGAAAATACAATATTAGTTCTTTTTTTTGCTAAAAAATTAATAAATTCTTTAATTTCATTATTAGACCAGGTGAGTTTATCATGAAAAAGATTATGTTTATAATGAAAATAAGTTGAATTTTTTGGAAATTTAAAAAAATCAAATTTTTCAAATTCCAATTTAACAAAGTTTTTGGTCTTTTCATTATAATCAATTAGGTTTTCTAAAACTTTGTATACTGATAAGATTTTTTTTTTATTTGATCTAAATAACGTACCCTTTTTGTATAAAAATTTTCTTAAAAATTTGGAGGGTCTACTTTTTTCAGACTCTATACATATTGCATGAAAACGTATGTTTCTGAAAATTAATGGAAGGTAATAATAAAAGTTTTTTGGTGCCAAAATATATACATCAGACACATTATTTATAAAAAGATAAAAAATTATTTTTATTTTTTCTAAAAACTTAAGATCATAATTAAATATATTAAATTTTAGATCTGAGAATATAAAATTAAATTTGTAATTAATTTTAGACAAAAAAATTATTATTTCTTGACTTCTATGTTTATTAAGAATTAAATTTATGGATTTAATAGATGTAATAAAGTCACCTACTCTATCGTTTTTCAGTATCAATACTTTTCCCACTTTATTACTATTTTTCCCAATAAAATTTTGATTTTATACCAATAGACTTATCAATTATAAATTTTGCAACTATGTTGGAATTAAAAAACTTGTGATATTTGAGGTTACCTTTTTTTGCAATTTTCTTTCTTAGTACATCATCTTTTTTATATTTATATATCTTTTCGGTTAAATCCTCTATATTGGTGTAAAATATCATTTCATCATTTCTAAAAAAATCATTATAACAAGTTTTGGTGTCAATAAACGTCAAAAGACCATTGCCCATTAGTTGAGCAATTCTATCACTACTATAATATTTTATTGGTTTTCCTCTACTTAGGTTAAGTCCCATTTTTGAATTCGATAATTTAGTTAAAAAATTTTCACCCCATATTGGCTGTTTACCAAACATACCATAAGTATCAAAAATTACATTTTTACATTTTTGTTTTAACTTAGTTATAAAAATTTCTCGCTCGTCTTTTTTTCCTGTTCTTAGAACGCCTCTATGTACACCATGGCTTATCGCATAAAAAATATCATTTTTTGGATTATGTCTAAAATTTTTTAGATTATCTAATGACTGATCACATGGATTGGGCATATAAAAGGAGTTATTTATTTTAAAGTCTAGTGATTTAGGATCTGTAGTTGTGAATGATGCGTCCATTGCATCTAACTTATCAAGAATTCTGGATTTATTCTTTATGTAATCAGGGCCTTTTTTAGTTAATGGATCTAAAAACCATTGGGATATTGTCAGATGTTTTTTTTTTGCTCTAGCGCCTAATAACATTTGTTTATCTACTTTATCAGCATGACCAAGTATTAATAAATCAGGGTTAAAGTTTGTGATTGTTTCAGAAATTAAATTGTTGAGATATTTTGCACCTGAGGGATCTCTAAAGGATTTAGATGAATTTATAATATCTCTGTCTGACAAACTTATTACATTGTGACCAAGTCTAATAAGTCCGTTATTTAGTCTTATACCAGTATTGTATTGGAGTCTTCCATAATATCTTTGATTAAAATTTGTAATGTGAATAATTTTTAATTTTGCATTTCTATTAATATTAAATTTATTAATTTTTAAATTAGATACAATATTATTTCTTACTTTATCAATTATTTTTGAAACATATCCGTGAGTTAAAAAAAATGACTTATAATTTAAACTCTGATACCTCTTTCGAATATTTGGATTATCTATTAATTTTTTTATCTGATTGTATAATATTTTCGAATCTAATTTATTAATTATAATAGGGTATTTTGTTGTTTCTAATAGACCTCCTCTATTTGTAATAATTGTTGCACATCCTAAACTACTGGCTTCTAAGCTTGATCTTCCAAATGGTTCCTCCCAACGAGAACAAGCAACAAATATACTTGTTTTTTTAAGAAGATTTAATACATAAGAATTTTCTTTAAAATTGTATATTTTTAGATTTTTATGCTTAAATATATGTTTTTCCCTAGGCTCGTCTCCAACAACAATGGACTTCCAATCTTTGTATTCATTAAGTATTCTTAAAATTGATTGACCAAAAATATCATAACCTTTTGCAGAATTTAATTTACCAACAAATGATATTATTTGTTTTTTTTTATTTATATTTACTTTTATACGTTTTGTTGACTGATAACAAACACCATATTTCAATGGGTAATCATCCTCATTTATTTCTTTAAAAAATTGATTCTTTGTCCACTGGCTATTAAAAAAAATATATTCACATTTTTCCAGTAGATTTATTCGATCATTCTTAGATTTAGACCCAGAAATAGTAATAGGATTATTATGAAAATATAAAATAATCTTTGATTTAAGATTATTTTTAATTGTTTTAACATAAGATGGTCTATTATGTATTTCAACAATATCTGGATTATTATTTATATTTAATGAAACAAATTTTTGTAAATATTTTTTGTTATTACTAAATAAAATATTTGAACTAACCTGAATATTTTTGAAATTATTTGATAAATATTTTTTTTTATTTGTGTTTCCGTACACAGTTATTGAATTTTTAAATTTTGAAAATTTTAATGTGTTAGAAACATGTATAGAAACTGCACCTGAATATTTAGGTGAATAATCTTCTTTAAAAGGAAGTAATATTGCAATTTTCATTTTTCTCTAAATATTCTTCTTTTATTTTATTCCTCAACTTATAATTTTTTTTAAGCTTAAATTCTTCTTTCATAGCAGTAGTTTTATTTCTATATTTTTTAAAATAAATTACAATCCAAGTCCGTCCTTTTGTAAATTTTGCTCCTTTTGATTTATTGTGGAGTTCTAATCTTTTTTTAATATTATTAGTATATCCAACGTAAGATATATAGTTATTATTTTTTTTTGATAAAATCAAATATACATAATATATCATAAAGAGTTCCTTCTATAAATGAAAATTAGGAACAAACTTGGACAAACAATTTTTTAAAATCTTTTAGTTTATATTAACCAGCGATTACAGCTAATAATAATAAAGCTACAATATTTGTAATCTTTATCATTGGATTTACAGCTGGTCCTGCTGTATCCTTGTAAGGATCGCCAACAGTATCACCGGTGACAGCAGCTTTATGTGCCTCAGAACCTTTTCCACCAAACTTACCGTCTTCAATATATTTTTTAGCATTATCCCATGCACCACCACCAGCAGTCATCGAGACTGCAACAAATAAACCCGTTATAATTACTCCTAATAACATTGCACCAACAGCTGATAATGCAGCTACTTGACCACCTATGAAATAAATAATTATATATAAAACTATTGGTGATAGCACTGGTAGTAATGACGGTATTATCATCTCTTTAATTGCAGCTTTAGTCAAAAGATCAACTAATTTTCCATAATCAGGTTTGGCTTTACGTTTCATTATCCCAGGTATTTTTTTAAATTGTCTCCTAACCTCAATTACAACTGCACCTCCAGCTCTACCTACGGCTTGCATACCCATAGAACCAAACAAATATGGAAGCATTCCACCAATTAATAGCCCAACAACAACAAATGGATTAGATAAATCAAATGTAACTATAATTCCTTCCAAATTTGAGCCAGCAACTTTAGAAAAATGTTTAATATCTTCTGTGTAAGCAGCAAATAAAACTAGAGCCCCAAGTCCAGCTGACCCGATCGCATAACCTTTTGTTACTGCCTTTGTTGTATTTCCAACTGCATCTAATGCATCAGTCGTTTTTCTAACATTTTTTGGAAGATTTGACATTTCCGCAATTCCTCCAGCATTATCGGTAACTGGACCATATGCATCTAAAGCCACAACCATACCCGCAAGTGCAAGCATTGTAGTTACTGCAATTGCGATACCATATAAGCCAGCTATATGATTAGTTAATAATATTCCACCAACAATAATTAATGCAGGAATAGCTGTTGCTTCCATTGAAACTGCTAATCCTTGAATGACATTAGTTCCATGACCTGTTGTTGAAGATTGAGCTACACTTTTAACTGGTCTATAATCTGTACCTGTGTAATATTCAGTAATCCATATAATTAATCCTGTAATGATAAGTCCTATTATTCCACAAAAATATAAGCTTAATCCAGTAAATGACTTTTCGTTTACAACATACTCAGTAGTAAAACCAATTACATATTTAGTAATAGGATATAAAATAATTAAAGAACTTATAGCCGTTATCACGAAACCTTTATACATCGCCTTCATTATGTTCTTATCACTTCCTAGAGTTACGAAAAAAGTTCCTAGAATAGAAGTAAGTATACATGCACCACCGATTGCTAAAGGATAAATCATCATGCTAAAGTCACCAATAAAAAATATTGATGAAAGAACCATTGTTGCAACAATTGTTACAGCATATGTTTCAAATAAATCAGCTGCCATACCGGCACAATCTCCAACATTGTCACCAACATTATCAGCAATTACGGCTGGGTTTCTTGGATCATCTTCAGGTATACCTGCTTCTACTTTTCCAACTAAATCGGCACCAACATCTGCACCTTTTGTAAAAATTCCTCCCCCTAATCTTGCAAATATAGATATTAAAGAAGCACCAAAACCAAGTGCAACTAAAGCATTAACTATTTCTCTTTCATCTATGCCAATCTTTACAAGAAAATAATAATAAACAGCAATTGATAATAAGGCTAATCCAGCAACAAGCATTCCAGTTACAGCTCCAGATTTAAAAGCAATTGATAAACCGTTTGCTAAGCTTTTTCTTGAAGCTTCAGCAGTTCTGACATTCGCTTGGACTGAAACAAGCATACCAACATAGCCAGCTATTCCAGATAATGCAGCTCCAATTAAATAACCTAGACCTACTAAAGGACTAAATGCAACAGAAATAATAATCAAAACAACAACCCCAACTATTGCAATAGTTTTATATTGTCTGTTTAAATATGCACGAGCACCTTCTTGAATGGCTGATGCTATTTCAACCATTTTAGCATTACCAGAACTTGAGTTTAAAATATTTCGGCCTGTAAAAAAACCGTAAATGATTGATATAATTCCTGCTGCTATAATGTATAATAAAATTGTTTCTGTTGTTGAGTTCATTTAATCCTCTATTAAATATATTTATGGGGTCAATGTAATACAAAAAAAACTATAAAACGCAATGTTTAACTTTATGAGAAATTATGGGAATATCCCTCATTATATCTGTGTTTTAAAAGCTTTTTATTATAGATAATTTGATTACTTTTGATTTCATTGGTTAAATTTCCTATTAAAGTGACTTTTTGATTCATTTGTTTAAACAAAGATTTAATATATTTTCTATTATATTTTGAGGAAGTAAATAGAATTTGATAATCATCACCTTTAGAAATAAAATTTATTTTTTGTTTATTTGTTTTGACAAGATAATTATTAAGTTTTGATGAAATAGGTATTTTTTTAAGATCTAATCTAAAATTTAATTTTCTTCTATTAATTAATTTAGTCAAATCACCTAATAAGCCATCCGAAATATCAATTGATGAATTTGCAAATTTTATTAGTTTTGAACAAATTTTTGTAGGTAAATCTGGCATATAATATTTTTGGATAAAGTATTTTCTCTGTTTAGTATTTCTTAAAAATAATTTTTTTCTTAAAAGTAATAAACCCAAATAACTAT
Organism: uncultured Pelagibacteraceae bacterium; assembly: GCA_902584995.1. Taxonomy (GTDB): domain Bacteria; phylum Pseudomonadota; class Alphaproteobacteria; order Pelagibacterales; family Pelagibacteraceae; genus Pelagibacter. The sequence goes on along the minus strand of CACICF010000004.1, from coordinate 69,406 downwards.
CACCAAGGTTTCCGGTTACATAAATATCATCTTTATTTTTACATTTATTTCTCTGGACTATTTTTTTTGAATATCCCAAACTAGTAATTGTGAATGTTGTTTTATTTGATTTGGTTGTATCACCACCTGATAATTTGAATTTATATTTGTTTTGCTCTTGTTTTAAACTTTTATAGACAAGATCTAAATTTTTTTTTGAAAAAGATATATTATTTCCACTAGCACCAATAAAAATAAACTTAGGTTTTACACCTTTGCAATACAAATCTGATATTGAGGATCTTACTATTTTTTTAATTACTAAATCAGGATTTCTAAAATTAAGAAAATGAACACCTTCAATATAAGTGTCGGACGAAACTACAACATTATTTTTTTTGTCAAAAAAAACATCATCATTTAAATTTAATGCTGATGGGTTATTATTAGTTAATTTTTTAAAATACTTTTGAATTAAAACAAACTCATTCATTCCTTATTCTAATCTTTTTTGAAATTTTATCTAATAATGCATTTAAATATTTAGTTTGTGCGTCATCAATAAAAAAATTTGATGCTTTTAAGTACTCATTTATAATAATTTTGATCGATATATTTGGTTTATATAAAAATTCAAAAATGGCACTTTTAATAATAATTTGAAAAACTTTATCCATATTTTTAATTTTCAAATCCCGACTTAAATGAGTATCAATCTCTGCATTTATCAATTCCTCTCTCTCTATAGTCCCATTTACAATATCTTTAATAAATTTTTTAAATCTGTGTTTTGGAAAAGTGATACTTTCTTCATTGTTATAAAGCTTTCCATAAAGTTTTTGTATAATTATTACTCTAGGATTTCTCTGTGGGGAAAATTGAACTGTCATAATTTATTGAAAAAGAACTGATAATACTGCCTCTGCTGCTTCAGATCCTTTCTTACCACGTTTTACAGCTTGTTTTTTATTAAAGCATGTTATTACACCATTTCCGACAGGTTTCTTAGATGCAATCGATAATGTCATTAACGCGTCTGTAGTAGATTTGGATATAAAATCAAAATGTGGTGTTTCTCCCTTAATCACACATCCTAAAGCAATAAACCCATTAAATTTTTTTAAATTTTTAGCGATAGTAACTGGAATTTCAAATGCACCTGGCACCTTAATAACATCAATATTGCACTTATTTTTTATTTTATTTCTTGCACTCTTTAATAAAGAATTTGCAATGTTTTCATAATAACTAGCAACTACTATAAGAATCTTTTTTTTCACTTAATAATTTCCTGTTTTTTAATCTTTATTCCATATCCATCTAAACCAATCACTTTTTTTTTGGATCTAGTAACAAGTATCATATTTTTAATATTTAGCGATTTGATTATTTGTGCTCCAATACCATAATTCCTGATCAACTTATCTTGTCCTTTTTTATAAAATGTCTTACTTTTGTATTGTTTAAGTGTTTGGGTTACTGATTTTAAATTTGGATCTCTTATGAAAACAAGAACACAGTTGTTATATTTTTTAAAATAGCTAATGGTCTTATCAAAAGAATTTGGTAACTTTTGATTAATTAAATAATTTTGTACTACATTAGATGATATTACTCTTAGTCTCGGTATAATTCCTTTTTTAAGAGATCCTTTGATTAATGCAAAATTTTCAGAACCATCTAACACATTTTCAAAAACTTTAATTTTAAACCTTTGTTTTTGTACAATTATTGATGAGGTTTTTTTTAGTTTTATTAACTTCTCTTTTTTTAATCGATATGCAATTAAATCCTCAATTTTGCCAATTTTTAATTTATGTTTTTTGGCAAAATTAAACAACGTTTTTCCTGTAGCCATTTTGCCGTCGTCGGCCATAATTTCACATATAACTGCTGAATTATTTTTTTTTGCAAGTTTTGATATATCTACTGATGCTTCTGTATGACCTGCTCTAACAAGTACCCCACCATCTCTTGCAATTACAGGAAACACATGACCTGGTGAAACAATATCATTTTTTTTTGCTTGTTTATTTGAAGCTACTTTTATAGTTCTAGCACGATCATAAGCCGATATTCCTGTAGTAACACCTTTTTTTGCTTCTATTGAATATGCGAATGCAGTTTTGCTTCTAGATTGGTTTATTGGTGAGGCCAATGTTAATCCAATTTTTTTTGCTTGCATATTGTCCATTGCAATACAAATCAATCCTCTTGCATGTTTCGCCATAAAATTGATATGTTTTGGGCTTACTGCTGAAGTTGAAATAACTAAATCGCCTTCATTTTCCATTTCTTCATGCTTACTCTCATCGTCGACAAGAATATACATTCCATTTTTTTTTACCGTCTTAATAATGCTTTCTATTGAACTAAAATTATTTTTTTTCATTCACAAACTTTTTTACATATTTTGACATAATGTCTATTTCAACATTTACTAAATCATTTTTTTTTAAGTTAATTAAATTTGTCAATTTTAATGTGTGTGGTATAACCCATATCTCAAAAGAATCTTTTTTAATTTTTGAAATAGTTAGTGATACTCCATTAATTAGTATAGATGCTTTTTCAACTAATTGTTTTTTAAATAAATTACTTATTTTAAAGTCTAGTATATTTGACTTGTCTATTTTTTTTATGCTTTTTAAAGAACAGACTGTATCTACGTGACCCTGACATATATGACCTGAAATGTTGTCACCAAATTTTAATGGTTTTTCTAAATTAATTTCATCACCAATTTTAATATTTTTATATTTTGATTTAGCCAAAGTTTCATTAGATAAGTAAAATTCTAAAATCTTACTTTTATATGAAATTAAGGTAAGACAAACACCATCACAAGAAATTGAAATACCTAAATCTTTATTTGACACTTTCAAAGAAGACCTAATAAATAAATTAATTCCCTTAGCTCTTTTTTTGATACTGCTTATCTTTCCTTTGTTAAATATAATTCCATTAAACATTTTAATAATAATGAGTAAGTGTATCGTTACCTAAATATGTATTTATTTTTTCCTTATTTTTGAAGTTTTTATTAATCATTTTGATAAATGATGATATATTAATTTTATATCTATTTGAGATTATTTTGTCGCTCTGAAAAAAGTAAAATTCATTTAACAAATTTTCCTTAAGTAAATTGGTCAGCAAATCCTTTCCTGCCTCCACCAACAGCCTATGAAGTCCCAAATTATAAATTTTTTGAGTAATTTTTTTAAGGTTTAAATTTGAGTTATTGTTTACTTTCTGAGAAATGAGTTTAACCCCCCTATTTTTTAACAATTTAATTTTTGAAATATTTTTAGAACAGTGAAATATAATTAATTTACTCTTTTTTGAATTTTTAATCACAAAAGAATTTGCTTTAATTTTTAAGTTTTTATCAATTACGATTACTGTCGGTGAAAACTTTTCTAGTCCATTTAATCTGCAATTAAGTTTAGGATTATCCGTATTTATAGTTTTGTAAGAAGTTAATATTGCATGATTTTGAAATCTTAAAAGATGCGAAACACTCCTTGAGTGCTCATTTGTTATTGGAGTATTGTTGTTTAAAATATTTAAATTTGATGAACTTGCAATTTTTCCTGTTATGTAAGGAGCTTTGTTAGATCTAATATAATTATATTCTTTATAGAGTTTACTAACTTTCTTTTTTTGAAGGCCTGATTTGACAATTATATTTTTTGACATTAATATTTTTTTTGTTTTATTAAAAGATCTAAAGTCATTGTCCTCTATTGAGTAGTAAACTTTTTTAACTTTGTTTTTTATTATTGCATTAGTGCATGGTGGTGTTTTCCCTTGGTGAGAACATGGTTCAAGTGTTGAATATAATGTTGTTCCTTTGTTATATATATTTTTGCTCAAAGCAATACTTTCTGCGTGTGGCCTACCTCCATTATTAGTAGTAGCAAATGATAATATTTTATTTTTTTTAACTATGACGCAACCAACAGATGGATTTGTTCCCGTTAAATATTTATTATTCTCTGCTAACTTAACAGCAAAGTTCATAATTTTTTTTTCTGATAATTTAAATTTATCTTTTTTTAAAGACATCTATTCTATCCACAAATTGAACAAAGTCTTTTTCTTCTCTGAAGTTTCTATATACAGATGCAAAACGTACATAAGCTACTGGGTCAAGTTCTTTTAATCCTTCCATTACCATTGTCCCGATGGTGTTAGATAGAATTTCATTTTGTCCCAATTCTTCTAATGATCTACTAATTTTTGATATAAATTTTTCAGTTGTTTCTGTATCAATTGGTCTTTTCTTCAATGCAACATAAATTGATTTTGATAGTTTTTCTCTATCGAAAGGCGATTTTCTCCCATTTTTTTTAATTACTGTGAGTTCTCTAAATTGTACTCTTTCAAATGTAGTAAATCTTTGACCACAAACACACAATCTTCTTCTTCTAATTGTTGTTCCATCCTCTGTTGGTCTAGAATCGACGACTGATGTGTCGCCTTTTTTACATATAGGACATATCATAACACTAAGTTAACCTAAGTGCTTATATATAGGAAAATTTGAACATAGGCTAACAACTTCTTTTCTAACATCATCCTCAATTTTAGAGTTATCTTCTTGGTTTTCTGAAAGGCCTTGAATAGTTTTTGTAATTAAATCACCTACTTTTTGAAATTCTTTTAAACCGAATCCTCTAGTTGTAGCAGCTTGGGAGCCTAGTCTAATTCCAGATGTTACCATAGGACTTTCGGTATCAAAGGGAATACCGTTTTTGTTACATGTAATGTTTGCTCTCGATAAACTTTCAGCAGCAGCATTTCCTTTAACCTTAAAAGGTCTTAAATCAACTAACATTAAGTGTGTGTCAGTTCCACCTGAATAAATTTTAAATCCGTTATTTTTTAAAGTTTCAGCTAAAATTTTTGCGTTTGCTAATACAGTTTTGATATATTCTTTAAACTCAGGTTTTAATGCTTCTTTAAAGCCTACTGCTTTTGCTGCAATAATATGCATTAAAGGTCCTCCTTGATAACCTGGAAAAACAGCGGTATTAAATTTTTTAGATAGATCTTCATGATTAGTTAATATTATTCCACCTCTTGCACTTCTAAAAACTTTATGAGTTGTTGAGGTAACTACATGTGCATAGTCGCAAGGATTTGGATAACCTTTTCCTGCTACAAGACCAGAAAAATGTGCCATATCCACCATAAGATATGCTCCAACTTTATCAGCAATTTCTCTAAACCTTTTAAAATCAATTACTCTAGAATAAGCACTACCACCAGCAATTATAAGTTTAGGTTTGTGTTCGAGAGCAAGTTTTTCAACATTATCATAATCGATAAGTTCAGATTTTTTATCAACCTCGTATCCGATTGCATTAAACCATTTACCAGACATTGAAATTTTTAAACCATGAGTAATGTGTCCTCCTGAATTCAGACTCATTCCCATGAAAGTATCACCTGGTTTAAGCAAAGCTAAAAATACTGCACCATTTGCTTGTGCTCCAGAATGAGGTTGAGCATTAGCAAATTTACAATTAAATAATTCTTTAAGTCTATCTATTGCTAGTTGTTCTGCTACATCAACATGTTCACAGCCGTTATAATATCTTTTACCTGGATAACCTTCGGCATATTTATTTGTTAGTACTGATCCTTGAGCTTCAAGAACTGCTTGAGATACTATGTTTTCAGATGCTATCAACTCTATATGATTTTGCTGTCTAACTAATTCATCATTTATAGCTTTGTAAATTTCAGGGTCACTATCTAACAAACTTTTTTCAAAAAAGTCTTTGTATTCACTATTTAAATATTTTGTTTCACTTGACATAATTATTATATTTTTTTTATTCTTTTCAAATGTCTACCACCTTCAAACTTAGTGTTTAAGAATGCATTTATACATTTAAAGGCTAATTTTTTACTAATCAACCTTTCTCCTAATGTAATAACATTTGCATCATTATGCAATCTAGATAATTTAGCGTTTTTTACGGAATAACATAATGCCGCTCTTATATTTTTGTGTTTATTAGCAGACATTGACATGCCCATTCCTGATCCACAAACCAGAATTCCAATATTTTGTTTATTATTTATTTTTTTAGATAATTTATGAGCATAATCTGGATAATTAACTTTTTTAGACGATTTTTCTGGCCCTAGATCAAACAAATTATATTTTTTTGAATATTTTTCCTTGATACTTTCTTTCAAGTTATATCCTGCGTGATCAGATGCTATATATATATTTTTCAAATTAGTTAAACTTATAATCTAGCACGCACGCTACGAGGTGAATTCTATTTTCTTCTCCTCCATTGAAAGCATTATGATATTTTGTATTATTGGTTACCCAAACAGAGCCATCTGCAGGCATGTGCATTGCTACACTATCTATTACCATTAAACATCCAGGATTAGTTATTATAGGTATGTGTAATCTTGGTTCTGGATCTCTATGCCAACTCAAAGTCGATCTAGGCTCTTTTAATAATATCCTTACTCTTCCCAACTTATATTTTGAAGCGAGAGTATCGTAAACCTCTTTAAAATAAGTATTTTCATAATCTTTGATAAATTCAGAATATTGTGACTCATCAATGTTTACATCTCTTGAGACTTCTTTCCCAGATTTATCAGGTTTAGTCCAGTACACTCCTCTGGCCTTGTTTCCTGTTATTGAATCTGGATCTCCCGGTATTTGAGTTAATGATATTGCTCCAAAATTTGTTACACCAGCATCCTCAAACTTTTTAATCTTTACAATTTGATTGTATGCATCTTGGAGTTTGTCAATGTCAAATTGGATAGTTTGCTTTTGAAAATCACTAAAATTTAAAACTCTATCGTTTCCGTTATGAAGGTTTAAATTAACAATTTTATTTCTAGAAGACGTCATGATGATTGTTTTCTACTCATTTCTATATATATTTGTATAATACATTTGTCGCATAATAAAACACAATATGATAACAGGAAAATATCCAAGTTTAAGGCTTAGAAGATCAAGAAAATATGCATGGTCCAGAAGACTTGTTCAAGAGAACTCATTGTCATACAGCGATTTAATATTGCCTATTTTTTTGATTGAAGGAAAAAATAAAAAAGAATCGATTAAATCTATGCCAAATGTTTTTAGATACAGTACAGACAAATTAAATTCTGTAGTTGGCAAAGCTATTAAAAAAGGAATTCCAATGGTTGCCTTGTTTCCTCATACTGAAACAAAAAAAAAAGATGAATTTGGATCAGAGGCATTAAATCCTGAAAATTTAGTTTGTAGAGGAATAAAATTAATTAAAAAAAAATTTAAAAATAAAATTGGGATCATGTGTGATGTGGCACTTGATCCTTATACTTCTCATGGTCACGATGGATTGTTAAAAAAAAAAAATATTCTCAATGACGAAACCTTGGAAATACTTGCTAAACAAGCTGTGCTCCAAGCTAAAATGGGGTGTGATGTAATTGCTCCATCAGATATGATGGATGGAAGAATTGGTAAGATAAGAAAGGCATTAGATAAAAATAATTTAAATGATGTTCAGATATTGTCATACGCGGTAAAATTTTCTTCTAGCTTTTATGGACCATTTAGAGACGCTGTCGGATCAAAAAAATTGTTAAAAGGTGATAAAAAAACATACCAAATGGATTTTAGGAATTCTGATGAGACATTGAGAGAAGTTTCATTAGATGTAAAAGAAGGTGCTGATATGATAATGGTTAAGCCTGGAATGCCCTATCTTGATATAATTAAGAAAGTAAAAGATAATTTTAAAATACCTGTTTTTGCGTATCAAGTATCTGGTGAGTACAGCTTATTAACGAATGGAATTAATAAGAAACTAATCGATAAAGAGTCTATAAAGGAGTCCCTTATTTCTTTTAAAAGAGCTGGAGCAAGTAGTATTGTAACTTATTTTGCAGACCAGATTGAACTTTGACTATTTAAGTAAATTAATAAAATCATTCCTTGAAGAGGGAAAACTTTTGTTGTTAGGTTTAATAATTGTTTTATCCAAAAAATCCCCTACTATTAAATATCCACTGTAAATATCTTTTATATTTTCAGGTATGATTTTTTTATCTATTAAAAAATTGGGTATAATTTTTTGAATTGAGTCTACAACATATCTAGTTTGACCATTGATATTCTTATTAATCACGTAATCTTTAAAATTTATGTCGTATCCAATAGATTTAAGTATATTTAACTCTAAATATAAAAATTCAACCAACCAATTATCAAGATTAATAATTTTAAACAATCTTTCTAATAGAGAGTAAATTTCCTTATTACTCTCATTTTCAACAGTAAGAATTTTAATCAAATTCATACAATATATAATGCAAAATAATTTTTTTTTATTTTCTAAAAAGACTGGTGTTTTAATTTCATCTATTTCAACTTTAAGATAGCCTAATCTCCCATCTTCTTTAAGTTTTGAATTTATATGAAACTTATTACCTATTAATAAATAACTTTTAATTTTTTTTGATGTTGATCCAAAAATTACTCCTACTACTTTCCCATTGTTTTCTGTAAAAAATTCAGCTATCGATGAATTTTCATTATATTTGTTTAAAGACAATAAATAGCCTTTATCTTGCCAATTCATTTTTGATTAATTTTTTTGAGAAGTTCAGAGGCTGCAGATTGTTCTGCGATTTTCTTTGAAGATCCTATTGCATAAATATATGTACTATTTTTAAGTTTTACGCCTACTTTAAATTTAGGCTTGTGTCTAGGACCAGTATTGGAGACTAGTTTATAAAGAGGCAATATTTTAAAATTCTTTAAAGAGTATTCCTGAAGTCTTGTTTTAGCATCAACAAAAGTGGTTTCTGCACTTTTTATTAAATTTTTCCATTGTTTTAGAATAAAAATTTTAGAAACCTCAAATCCTCTGTCTAAATAAATTGCCCCAATTAATGCCTCACAACAATCTGAAATAATTTTATTTTCTACTATATTTTTACTAGATTTATTATTACCTGTAATAACAAACTCTTTTAGATTTAGTAAATTACCAACTTCTAAGCATTTATTTTTATTTACCAAAGAAGCTAATTTTTTATCTAAAGATCCTACTTTTTCGTTTGGGAAAAGCTCGAATAGTTTTTTAGAAACAACAAGGCCAAGCACTCTATCACCTAAAAATTCAAGATTTTCATAATTGTTAGTTGGATCAAAGCTTTTATGAGTAATAGCCTGCAAAAGAATTTTTTCATTTTTAAAATCTATTTTAATTTTTTTTTGAAGAATTTTTATTTTATCCATATTTATTTTATTATTTTGAAAAATCTATTTAGCCTTAATATTTCATTCCATTTCCAAAATTTTACAATGCTTCCAATGAATGGATCAGATGAAAAAAATAATATTTGAGCTTTACCAACAAGGTTATTTTTATGTACATAACCGACTTCAGATAAAAATCTACTATCTTTTGAGCAATCTCTATTATCACCTAAGAAAAATAAATGGTCTTTTGGAACAATGTATTTGTCAGAGTTTGCAAAACTAATATCTGCTCTATAAGAGGCTAAATAAACTTTGCCATTAGGTAATTTTTCCTCAAATGTATTAACATTGATTTTTGTTTTGCCACAATAATTGGTGGTATTTTTTGATTTAATAGTTTTTAAAATTTGATTTCCATTAAGATAAAGATCACCATTTATAAATTGAATTGTATCGCCAGGTAGACCAATAACACGCTTAATATAATCAGTTCTATTATCTGCTGGTGTTTTAAATACAGCTACATCTCCTCTTTTAGGATCTTTAGTAAGTATACGATTTTTAAAAATTGGTGGACTGAATGGAAAGGAATGTTTGCTATAACCATATGAATATTTTGTTACAAAAAGTCTGTCTCCAACTAATAAATTTGGTTCCATAGAAGAGGATGGAATATAAAAAGGTTGTAATAAAATAGATCTAATTAAAATAGCAATAATAAGTGCATAAATTACAGTTTTAAGATTTTCAATTATTATTTTTTTCATATTAACTTATCTATAATTACAAAAGCAACTGAATAATCTTTTTCATCCGAAAGTGATAAATGGACTTTATATTTTTCTATTTTAAATTTTTTTTTTAGAAAATTTTTTAATTTTTTTGATAATAAAATATAAGGTTTTCCATTCTTATGATTGTTAATTTCTATATCATTAAAATTAATGTCAGATCTAAAGCCAGTCCCGATTGCTTTAACAAATGCCTCCTTTGCAGCAAATCTTTTTGCATAAAAATTAATCTTATTTTTTAATTTTTTTCCTTGTTTAATTTCTTTTTTAGTGAATATTCTATTTAGAAATCCTTTGATTTTTAATGAGTTATTAATTCTACTATTTTTAATAATATCAACGCCATTACCTATAATATCCATTATCTTAATATATTAATAAATTTTTTAACTACTTTTGAAATGCCGTGCGAAACAGACTCCCCAATTATAAAATGCCCAATATTAAATTCTTCAATTTGTTTTATCTTATTAAGTATTTTCGTTGTCTTATAATCCATTCCATGACCAGCATGAACCTCTAAACCTATATTTTTTGCATAAGAGGCACATTTTTTTATTTTATTAAGTTCTTTAGTATAATTTTTATTCTGCTTTATTTGGTTAGAAATCTTACCTGTGTGAATTTCTATACATTTACTTCCTAAAATTTTCGATAATTCTATATCTGGCAAAGACGGATTTATAAATAAGCTAGTTCTAATATTATTACTATTGAAGATATCTAATATTTTTTTAATTTTATTTCTATTCCTTTTTAAATTTAGTCCACCTTCAGTAGTAATTTCGTTTCTTTTTTCTGGCACAAGACAAATATAAGATGGTTTGTATTTAAGTGCAATTTTAACCATTTTTAGGTCCGAAGCTATTTCTAAATTAATAGGAATTGATTTGTTAGAAGATAAAATCTTTAAATCTATATCCATAATATGTCTTCTATCTTCTCTTAAATGAACAGTTATGGAGTCTGCTCCTGATTTTAAAACTTCCATAGCTACAGTGTAAGGATCAGGATGTTTTTCACCTCTAGCATTTCTTAATGTTGCAACATGATCTATATTTACTCCTAGTCTCTTTTTCATTTTATAAATCTACTACCAGGTTTTGTAATTGGAATTTTTTTTAAATTTTCAGGAATATTTTTTTCTTTATATGTGGGAATTTTTAATTTTATTTGTGAAATAATTTTCTTTCCTTTAATTTTTAAAGTTTTTTTATCAGATCGATCTATCAAACAAGCAAATCCTAATAAAATTGCATGAGATTTTTTAATTAATTTTACACATTCCAAACTTGATTTTCCTGTGGTTATTACATCTTCAATAATTAAAACTCTTGATTTTTTTTTTATATTGAAGCCTCTTCTTAATTTAAAAATTCCATCAACTCGTTCACAAAAAATTGTTTCTTTTTTTAAAACTCTTCCAACCTCATAACCAACAACTATTCCACCCATTGCTGGAGAAAGAATTAAATCAATATTTTTAAAACTTTTTTTAATTTTTATTGCTAAAGAATTTGTAAATTTTACAGATTTATTTGGATAACTTAATAATTTTGCACACTGAACATAAGAAGGTGAATGTAGACCTGAAGATAATACAAAATGACCTTCTAACAATGCATCAGTTTTTCTTAAAACTGCTAAAGAGTTTTTTAAAGAAAGCATATTTTTTATTTTTATGTCTTATAATTTTAAATTTATATTCTTTTTGTTTTAGTTCACTTATCAGTTTTGTAAAGTTTTTAAGATCATGTATAATCAAATTAAATTTAAAATTGATTCTTCCATTAAGTTTTTCAACCATTTCTACACTAGAAATGTTTACAAAGTTTTCTCCAATCATTGTTGTTACGTCACCCATTTTACCTGGTTCATCTGGCAGAGAAATCCATAATGTGGTGTTATATCTTTTTTCTTTTAATGGCTTAGTATTTTCACGATATTGCCAATATCGTCTAATTGCAGCTCTAGCCTTACCAGTTTTGGTGCTAGTCAACCAATGAAGTGATGGGGATGCTTTTTTTGATGTTATAATTTTAACAACATCGCCATTTCTCAAAACTGATTGTAAAGCACTATCTTTACCATTTATCTCACATCCAATTGCAGCATCTCCTATTTGAGTATGAACTGCATAAGCAAAGTCTATTGGTGTAGCATTTTTTGGAAGTTTAATAATTGATCCTTTAGGTGTGAAACAAAATGCATTTTCTTGAAACATTTGAAGTTTTGTATACTCATAAGAGTCGTCAGGATTTTCGTTTTTATCAATAATTTCAACTAAATCTGCCAACCAGTCATATTCTTTCCAGGTCAAAGAATTAAATTTTTCAGATGATTTGTATTTCCAATGCGAAGCAATACCTCTTTCTGCAAACTCATGCATTGGTGTAGTCCTTAACTGAATCTCAATAGGCCTTTTGTTTGGTCCAATTATTGCGGTATGCAATGATTGATATTTGTTAATTTTTGGTGATGATATGTAATCTTTAAATTTTCCAGGTATACAATTCCATTTACTGTGAAAAACACCTAACGCCTTGTAACAATCTTCAATATTTTCTAAAATAATTCTGAAACCAATTATATCAGTAATTTGTTCAAGTGAAGTTCTCTTTTTTTGAATTTTTCTCCAAATTGAAAAAGGTGTTTTTTCTCTTCCAATAATTTTAGGGTTTATATTTTTATCTTTTAAAATTTCATAGAATTGATCAGAAATATTATTAAAATTAATAAGATTATTTTCTTTAATTTTATCCAAACGGTCTTTAATTAATTTTCTTGCATCCTCATTTAAAACTTCAAACGAAAGATCTTCTAATTCATCTCTTATACGATGCATTCCCATTCTATCAGCAAGTGGAGCATAGATTTCCATCGTTTCTTTTGCTTTTCTAATTTGTTTTTCTTTCTCAACAACTTTTATTGTTCGCATATTGTGCAATCTGTCTGCTAACTTGACAAGCAAAACTCTTATATCTTTTGAAGTTGCTAAAATAAGTTTTCTAAAGTTTTCAGCTTTAGAATTTGCGATTGCTTGATTTTCAAAAACTGATATTTTTGTTACTCCGTCAACCAAATCAGCGACTTCCTTTCCGAATTCGGACTCAATAGTATTGTAGGTTGCGTAAGTATCTTCAATTGTGTCATGAAGTAGTCCTGTTGCTATTGTTGCGCTATCCAGCTTTAACTCTGTTAAAATATCTGCAACAGCAATTGGGTGAATTATATATGGTGATCCCTCATCTCTTTTTTGTTTTTCGTGAGCTTTCAAAGCAAAATCGTAAGCTTTTGATAAAGTTTCAGGGTTTAAAAATTTATTATAATTTTTAACCTTATTTATTAATTCCTCAGATTTAAGCATAATTATTTATATCATTTTATTGAACAATTTTAATACCCAATAACTGCTCAGAAGATAAATTTGATAACAAAAATACTATATTTTTACAAAGTTTAGGATGAAACCAATCTTTATTTATTTCAAACAATGGAAGTAGTACAAAATTTCTACTGTGCATTCTTTCATGGGGTACATTGATTTTATTATTTCCAATTTTTTTTTGAATTATTTGACCATTAAAATCTATAATATCAATATCACAAACCCTTGGAAAATTTCTTTTTGATTTAATTCTTCCAACTTGAGATTCAACATTTTTAATTTTTAAGAACAATTTTTTTAAATTAAGTCTTGTCTCAATAAATAATACAAAATTGATGAATTCAGGAAAATTTTCATTTGGCCAAGATTTTGATCTATATAAATTTGACTTCTTTTTTACGACGATATTTTCTTTTATTAATAAACTTAGAGCCTTATTTAAATTTTTTTTTCTATCACCCAAGTTAGATCCAAACGCAAGATATACAAAATTAACTTGATTTTCTGATGTATCTTGCTTTTTCACGGTTCCAATCTCTAGTTTTTTTTGTAAGTCTTTTATCAAATTGTTTTTTACCTTTTGCAACAGCAATTTCTATTTTCGCTTTACCTTTTTTAAAATACATTTTAGTTGGCACAATAGTAAGTCCGTCTTCGTGAATTCTGCCGATTATCTTATTAATTTCTTTTTTATTTAGTAATAATTTTCTTTCAGAATATGGATTGTGATTGGAATAACTTGCCTGTTTATAAATAGGAATATGCGAATTGATAAGGAAAATTTCGCCTTCTCTATCAACCGCATATGAATCTGCAATATTAATTTTTCCTAATCTTACAGATTTAATTTCTGATCCTTTTAAGACAATTCCTGCTTCAAATAGTTCCTTAAAAAAATAATTAAAAGATGCTTTTCTATTTATTGTAATAATTTTAAAACCAGTATTGGTTTTATTATTCATTAATTAATTCAGCTGATAAGAGCGCTTTTTTGACTTCACTTTTAGTTTTGTCTAAAACTTTTACCAGTGGTAGTCTGACTTTGTCGTCACAGAGACCAATAAGTTTTGCAGCATATTTTACTGGAGACGGATTGCTTTCAATAAATAATGATTTATGAACTGGTTGTAATTTATTATCAATTTCTTCAGCTATTTTTAATTCATCTTTATTATTAGATTTAGAAAATTTTTGCATCTCTGAGCACATTTTTGGAGCAATATTAGCAGTGACAGAAATACATCCCACGCCACCTCTTTTGTTATATTCAAAAGCGAGTCCATCTTCACCTGTTAATTGAATAAATTCATTTCCAATTTTTTTAAAAGTCTCATCTACTCTACTTAGGTCTCCGGTTGCATCCTTAACTCCAACAATATTTTTTAGCTCAAATAATCTAGCCATTGTGTCTACCGACATATCGATAACAGATCTTCCAGGAATATTATAAATTATTATAGGTATTCCACAGCTGTCATTTATAGCTTTGTAATGTGCATACAAGCCCTCCTGAGTAGGTTTATTGTAATATGGAGTTACAATTAATGCACCATCTGCTCCTGCTGTTTCCGCATGTTTAGTCAGAGAAATAGCTTCAACGGTTGAATTTGAACCTGTGCCAGCTATAACAGGTATCTTTCCTTTTGCCTCTTTTATACAAAGCTCAATTACTTTTTCATGTTCTTTATGTGATAAAGTTGGAGACTCTCCTGTTGTACCAGCAGGCACAAGGCCATTTGTTCCATTTTCTAAATGAAAATTAATAATTTTGATATAAGTTTCCTCATCAAGACTATCGCCTTTAAAAGGTGTTACTAAAGCCACATTTGAACCTTTAAACATAAATATTTATATCATAAGTTGTTAGAAATGATTTTTAGAAAATCTCAATTCCTATTTACAATTATATTTTTTTTGAGCTTTTTTCAATCATCATATTCAGATGAATTAATAATACCAAAAAAAAAACCTTCTTTTAAAAGCAGGATATTAATTCCTCCTTTTAAACCAGGCACTGTAATTGATAAACAAAGCTTAAAAAATGATAAAGATCTACCTAAAGAGATATTTGGAATTTTAATACCTCCAAAAAAACCACTTGTTGTTAAAAAACAGTCGTTAAGAACTGCAAAAAAAACAAAATACTATAGTGAAAGAGACTTTGAATATGCAAAACAAGCAATTAGATTTATGGAAAAGTCTAATTGGAAAGATGCTAAAATAGTTGCAAAAAAGGCTAGAGCCCAATCAATTTATGATTTTATTGAATGGAGACATTTGTTAACATCAGGAAATAAAGCATCATTTTCTGAATATAAGAGATTTATTGAAAGGGTTAAAGATTATCCAAGATTTGATAGAATTAAATATCTAGCTGAACACAAGATCAATTTACAAAATCAAACACCTTCAGATGTAATTAATTGGCTTACAAAAAATAAACCCTTAAGCGGTTATGGAAAAATGATGTTAGGCGAAAGTTTGATAAAGATTGGTAGATCGGAAGAAGGCATTAAACTAGTTAAAGAAGGTTTTGTAAATGCTGACTTAAATACAAATAATCTAAAATATTTTAGAAAGAAATTTAAAAATATTTTAGATACATCAGACTATATTAAACGTGCGGATTATTATGCTTGGGAAGGTAAACACTGGGACCTTAAGAGAATTATAAGATATTTACCAAAAGATTATCAATTACTTTATACTGCTAGACAAATATTAATAAGTAGAGGTTATGGAGTTGATGAAGCAATAAAAAAAGTGCCACAAAATTTAAAAAATGACCCAGGCTTAAAATATGACAGATTAAAATGGAGAAGAAAAAAAGGTCGTGTAGATAGCTCGTTAGAAATATTAAATGATATTCAAAATACAAAGGAATATTTAGTTAGACCTGATAAATGGTGGAAAGAAAGATCAATAATTGGAAGATCTTTATTATATAAAAAAAAATATAATACTGCTTATAAAATAGTTTCAAAACATGCAATGTCAGAGGGCCCTCAATATGCAGAAGCCGAATGGATGAGTGGCTGGATAGCATTAAGTTTTTTAAAAAAACCAGACCTAGCAGAAAACCATTTTAAAAATTTTTACTATAGTGTTAACTATCCAATAAGTCTTTCAAGGGGGGCTTACTGGTTAGGAAGAACTTATGAAAAAATTGGTGATAAAGATAATTCTAATAAATGGTATTTTGAAGGATCAAAATATTTAACAACTTATTATGGCCAACTTTCACATATGAAAATTAAACCGCAAGAAAAATTTGAACTTGATAAATTAATGTTTGTTGATGATAAATATGAGCAAGAATTTTATTTAAAAAAACTTGTTGCAATTGTGGATCTACTTGATTTTTTAAATAAAGATAAATACACCAAACATATATTAAGACATTTAGCTAATGATAATATAGAAAAAGGAAGCGAGGTTTTAGCTGCAAAACTGGCGTCCGATATTTCACGATTTGATTTTGCAATACAAGTTTCTAAAATAGCATCATATCAAAAAAGATTTCATAACCAATTTAATTACCCAATCATGAGTGTGCCAAAATTTGTAGGTGGTAGGAAAATTCCTGATCCGGCTTTAATATTATCTATTATAAGACAGGAAAGTGAATTTGATACCTCGGCTAGAAGTAGAGTTGGTGCTCAAGGATTAATGCAGCTTATGCCATACACTGCTAAAACAGTCTCAAAGCAAGCTAAACTTGGTTACTCTAAATCAAAATTAACAACCGACCCTGAATATAATATAAATTTAGGATCTCATTATATTGCTGGATTGATTAGTGATTATAAAGGATCATACCCTTTTGCTACAGCTGCTTATAATGCAGGACCCAAAAGAGTTAAGTATTGGAAGAAATTAAACAAAGATCCCCAAAAAAAACAAATAGATTATGTGGATTGGGTTGAGCTAATAAAATTTAAAGAAACAAGAAATTACGTTCAAAGAGTTTTAGAAAATTATAATGTTTATAGGTACATATTGTCTCAAAAACCAATTTATCTAAGCGATTTTTTTAAAAATAAGCCATTATATTAATGGCGGAAGGAGAGGGATTCGAACCCTCGGTACACCTTTTCAAGCGTACGGCGGTTTAGCAAACCGCTGGTTTCAACCAGCTCACCCATCCTTCCGTACGTAGATGTGTAACTTGAAATCATTGAATATTCAATATTAATCAAGTAATTTCTGGCAATTATGAAAAACAAATATTCGATATTCTCACTAATTAAAAATGCTTTTTCGCAGCATGAAAACTGGAAGCAAGCCTGGGGAGATCCTGAGCCAAAAAGAGAATATGAAGCTATTATAATTGGAGGTGGTGGCCACGGTTTAGCAACAGCTTACTACCTAGCTAAAAAGCATGACATGAGGAATATTGCTGTGTTAGAAAAAGGCTGGATTGGCGGAGGAAATACAGGAAGAAATACTACAATTATAAGATCAAATTATTTGTGGGATGCAAGTGCTGGATTATACGACCATGCCTTAAAGATTTGGGAAAGTTTATCTCAAGAATTAAATTACAATATAATGTTCAGTCAAAGAGGAGTTATGAATTTAGCCCATAACCTTCAAGATGTAAGGGATTTAAAAAGGAGAACTCACGCAAACAGACTAAATGGTATTGATGCAGTATGGTTAAATACAGATCAAGTAAAAGAATTTTGTCCAATAATAAATACCTCTCCAGATATAAGATACCCTGTTCTTGGTGGAACATTACAAAGAAGAGCGGGAACTGCTAGACATGATGCTGTTGCATGGGGTTATGCAAGAGGTGCTAATGAAATGGGAGTTGATATAATTCAAAATTGTGAAGTTAAAGGTATTAAAAGAAATGGAGATCAAGTTGAAGGTGTTGAAACATCAAAAGGATTTATTAAAACAAATAAAATTGGTGTTGTTGCAGCAGGACACTCAAGTGTAATTGCTAATATGGCAGGGTTAAAATTACCACTGGAAAGTAAACCTTTACAAGCGTTAGTTTCAGAACCAGTTAAACCAATAATTGATACTGTAGTAATGTCGAACGCTGTACATGCATATGTTAGTCAGTCTGACAAAGGTGAACTTGTAATTGGCGCTGGTACGGATGCTTATGTTTCTTATACTCAAAGAGGTAGTCACGATGTTGTCGAAGGAACATTAAAAGCAATATTGGAGCTGTACCCTATTTTTAGCCGAATGAAAATGTTGAGACAATGGGGAGGAATTGTTGATATATGTCCTGATGCAAGTCCAATAATTAGTAAAACAAATATAAAAGGACTCTATTTTAACTGTGGTTGGGGCACTGGAGGTTTTAAAGCAACACCTGGATCTGGTGATTTATTTGCTCACACTATTGCTAATGATGAACCGCATAAATTAAATGCTGCATTTAATCTTAATCGATTTGTAAGTGGAGATCTTGTTGATGAACATGGTGCAGCCGCTGTAGCACACTAATGTTTTTAATAAATTGTCCATATTGTGGTGAAAGAGACCAAAGTGAATTTTCATGTGGAGGTGAAGCTCACATAGTTAGACCAAAACAACCAACTGAGCTAAGTGATGATCAATGGGCAGAATATCTATTTATGAGAAAGAATATTAAAGGAGTTCAGTTCGAAAGATGGAACCATGCTCACGGATGTAGGAAATGGTTTAATATGGTTAGAGACACATCAAATGACAAGATACACGCAGTTTATAAAATGGGCGAAAAACCACCGTTAGAATAAATGACAAAATATAGAGTTAATAAGACGAAACACGTAGATCAAACTAAAACAGTTTCATTTGATTTTGATGGAAAATCTTATCACGGTTTTGAAGGTGATACTTTGGCATCTGCCCTACTTTCAAATGGAGTTCATTTAGTTGGTAGAAGCTTTAAATATCACCGACCAAGAGGAATAATGTCTTGTGGATCCGAAGAACCTAATGCGATATGCCAAATAAACGAAGATACAAATTTAACAGAACCTAATGTTAGAGCTACAGAAATTGAATTGTATGAAGGTTTAAAAGCCTCAAGTCAAAATTGTTGGCCCAGTGTTAATTTTGATATAGGAGGAATTAACAATCTTATATCTCCATTTATACCTGCAGGTTTTTATTATAAGACTTTTATGTGGCCTAAAAGTTTCTGGAAAAAAATTTATGAACCGTTGATAAGATGGTCTGCAGGACTAGGGAAATCACCAACAAAACCTGATCCTGAATTGTATGACCATAAGCATGTTCATTGTGATGTATTAATTATAGGTGGTGGTATTTCTGGAATTATAGCATCAAAAATTTCTGCTAAAAATAATTTAAAAACAATATTGATTGAAGATAAAAATATTCTTGGAGGATCAACAATATTTCAAAAGAATGAAAATTATAAAATTAATGATAAATATTCAGGTGCATGGATAGATGAGGAGATAGCAGAACTTAAAAAATTAGATAATTTAACAATCAAAACTAGAACAAGCTTAGCAGCTTATCATAGTTATAATTACCTCTTAGCAAAAGAAAATATTTCAGACCATCTACCATTGGATAAAAGAAATGGTGGCATCAGACAGAGATTATGGAAAATCAGAGCTGATAAAGTAATAGTAGCAACTGGTGCTATAGAAAGACCCCTTGTATTTAATAATAATGATAGACCAGGAATAATGCTTTCTAACTCCGTTAAAAAATATTTAGACTTTTATGGTGTGTCTTGTGGATTTAATAACGTGATATTTACTAATAATGATAGCGCTTATGAAACGGCTGTTTCCTTGAAAGAAAAAGGAATATCTGTCGAAATGATAGATATAAGAAAAAAATCTAATTCAAAAATTGTAAAAAATGCTGAAAAACTTGGAGTTAAAATCTATTGGAACTCAACAGTAGTTAACACTTTTGGTCATAAAAAAATAAATTCTATTGAGATAATGAATTTATCAGAAGATGGATCAAATGTTGTTGGAGATAAAAATAGAATAAATTGTGATTGCTTAGCACTAAGTGGTGGTTGGACACCAATGGTTCACATGCATACACAATCTGGTGGAAAGTTAGATTTTAGAGAAATTGATCAAACTTTTATACCAAAAGAAATTGACGAAAATCATATTAATGTTGGTTCATGTAATGGTGACTTTGAACTTGAAGAAATAATTAATAATACAAATAAAAAGGTAAAGAATTTTTTGAAGGTCAGCGAAACTGAATTTGACAATACTTCTATACTAAACTCAAAAGAATTAGATAAAAGAAATTTATGGCTACTACCAAATTATATATCAGAAGGTAAATGTAAATCTTTTATTGATTTTCAAAATGACTCTACTGCAAAAGATATAAAACTTGCGCTTAGGGAAGGTTTTAAATCTATTGAACATGTAAAACGTTACACAACAACTGGTATGGCGACTGATCAGGGCAAACTATCAAACATGCATGCATTGGGAATTATTGCAGATACAGCTGGTGTTAAAATGGGTACATTAGGAACAACAACATTTCGACCGCCGTTTACCCCATTAACTTTTGGGTCAATAGTTGGAAGAAGTGTAGGTAAATTTTTTGATATAATTAGAAAAACGTCAATTCATGAATGGCATATTCAAAATAATGCTAAATTCGAAAATGTTGGACAATGGAAAAGACCTTGGTACTACCCTATTGATGACGAAGATCTTCATGATGCTGTTCAAAGAGAAAGTAAGGCAGCTAGAGATAGTGCAGGAATTTTAGATGCTTCTACACTTGGAAAAATAGATATTCAAGGAACTGACGCATCTGAATTTTTAAATAGAGTTTACACAAATGCATGGTCAAAATTAGGAATTGGAAAATGCAGATATGGATTGATGTTAAATGAAGATGGAATGGTTTATGATGATGGTGTTACGACAAGATTAGGTGAAAATCATTACTTGATGACTACAACAACAGGAGGAGCAGCGAATGTTCTTTCAAAACTTGAAGATTATTTACAAACTGAGTGGCCTGAATTAGATGTTTATTTAACTTCAGTCACCGACCACTACTCGACAGCAAGTATATGTGGTCCTAACTCTAAAAAAATATTAACCAAAATATTTCCTGATAAAGATTTTAGTGATGAGACTTTTCCACATATGTCTTACCAAAATGCCAAAATTGATGAGATTAATTGTAGAATAATGAGAATAAGTTTTACTGGTGAACTTAGTTATGAAATTAATATAGAGTCAAAATACGGAAAATCGTTATGGGAAAAATGCATTGAGGCAGGAAAAGAATTTAAAATTACACCTTACGGAACAGAAACAATGCATTTATTAAGAGCTGAAAAAGGTTTTATTATTGTTGGTCAAGATACAGATGGAACTATGACGCCAATTGACCTTCAAATGGACTGGATAGTTAGCAAAAAAAAATACGATTTTATTGGAAAAAGATCTCTTTATAGAAGTGATACTATTAGAGAAGATAGAAAACAACTTGTAGGATTACTTACAGATGATCCAAATGAAATATTAGAAGAAGGAGCTCAGATTGTTTCTGATATAAGCAAAAAACCCATAGAAATGATTGGGCATGTAACATCGAGTTACTTTAGCCCAAATTTAAATAAATCAATTGCACTTGCTGTCGTAAAAAGTGGAAAGAAAATGAATGGCCAAAAACTTATTGTGCCAATGGAAAATAAAAATATAAATGTAACAGTTTCTGACTCTGTTTTTCTAGATAAAGAAAATAAGAGGATAAATGCTTAATCAAGAATATCCTAAATTTGAAAAAGGTTCATTTGAAGGTCTAGAAATTTCATTATCTGAACCAATTGTAAAAATAAATTTAAGGGGAAAAAAGAAAGAATTTTTTACCAAAATAGGAAAAATCTTATCTATAATTTTGCCTATTGAACCGAATACAAGTTCATCAAATCAACAATACAATACACTGTGGCTAAGTCCAGACGAATGGTTAGTATATTTTAAAGGTGAAGATAAACAATTATTCAACATCCTTTTTAATGAAGTTTCAAAAGTCAATTTAGGTTCTGTCGTTGATGTGTCAAATCAATGGATTTCTATTAATATTAAAGGTAATAAGACTTTTGATCTTCTATCCTCTGGGTCACCATTTGATTTTGAAAATTTCAAAAAAACTAAAAACTCAGTTACACAAACTCTGCTAAACCATACTGATGTAATTATCCACCATAAAGAAATAAATGAAATTAATCTTTTTGTAAGAAGATCCTTTTCAGAAGATTTATGGATGTGGATTAAGGACAGTGCTAGATTTATCTAATTTTTTTTTTATATAATAGCTAACATACGTAAATAAAAGTATAGATAGAGTCCACTGGAAAACAAACCATAGCCAAAAAAAAGTATCAAAGTCTGCTGATAAGTATTTTGCTAAATAGAAAACACATATTGGCACTAGTACATTTCTCATCATATTATTTACCATTGCATAATTTGACTTCTTCAAACCCATAAAAAAACCATTAGATAAAAAGAAAATTGGGTAAGCCGGTAATATGAAAGCTGCAATTTTTAAATACCTTCTTCCATATTCTAATACCACTTCGTTGCTAGAAAAAAACCTTGGAACTATATCGGCTGTTAAATAAACTAATATCCCTGAAAAAAACATTAAGATAAGCCCGTATTTAATTGAAACGAAGTAAGTCTCTTTAACTCTATCAAAGTTATTTGCACCAAAGTTTTGAGCTATAATTGAGATTATTGCAGTATTTATTCCCAGTATTGGCAGTAAAACAACCTGCTCTATTCTCGTAGCTGCACCATAACCAGCAACTGCTAGCTCACTTGTCTGGCCAACATAAGTAAAAATAAATGTAGCTGCTACAGCATATCCACATATTGCAATTGATATTGGCATTGATTGAAAGAAAATATTTTTTAAAAAAATAAATTTTACATTAAAATATTCAATTGTAATTTTTTTAACACGTGGATTTTGTAAAACTTTAAAAAGAATAATAAGAAATGCTATTAATTGAGCAATAATTGTTGATAAACCTATTCCCATCATTCCCATTGCAGGAATAAACAAAAACCCAAATATTAAGATAGGATTAAGAATTATATTTAAGAGAAAACTAAGGATCAAAACATTTCTGTATGTTTTTGTATCTCCTTCAGCATGTAAAAGCGAATTTAATGAAACAACAAGGAAAAAAAGGAATGATCCATAAAACATAATATTTGTATATTGGAGACCCAAATTTGTAATTTCTTCAGTTGATCCCATCAGATTAAATACTTTTTCCGAAAAATAGAGTCCTATAAATGTGATAAAAACTGAAATTAGTAAACCGTAAATTATAATATGAGTAAAATAGTACGAAGCATTTCTTTCATTTTTTTCTCCAATACTATTTCCTATCAATGAAGTTCCACCTACAGTAACACCAATAGATGTTGCAACAATTATAAAGTATATTGGAAAAGATTTGCTCAAAGCTGACAATGCCTCTGGTGAAATTAGTCCAGAATAAAATGTATCTACAATATTATATAAAGTTTGAAAGAGCGTTCCAACACTTGCTGGTATTGAAAGTTTTCTCACAAGAACAGGAATATTTTCTTTAAGCAAGTCCATATAAGTTAATTATTTTTTTAATATTCTTTTTTAAAGATATGTCTCTTACCTAATTTTTTTGCAAGTAATATCTGTTTTTGCCTCATAGCAAATCTTGATTTTTGATCATCTGTTAAAGAATCGTGACATTTTGGACAATGAATGCCTTCTAAATATTTAGAAGATTTTTTTTCTTTTATAGAAACAGGTTTTCTGCAACCACTACAAATTGAATAACTGCCCTGCCTCAAGCCATGTTTTATTGATACTCTATTATCAAAAACAAAACATTCTCCGTTCCATTGACTATTTTTTTTATTAATATTATTCAGATAGTTAATAATTCCGCCTTTTAAAACATATACATTTTTAAATCCTTTTTTTTTCAAATAAATATTTGCTTTTTCGCACCTGATACCGCCTGTACAAAACATAGCTATATTTTCGCTATTTTTAAATTGATTTAAATATTTAGGAAATTCACGAAAGTTTTCTATATTTGGATTTAAAGATTTTTTAAAAGTACCCACATCATACTCAAAAGATTTCCGTGCATCTATCAAAACTGTATCCTTTTTTTTAATTATTTTATTCCATTCCCTTGGATTTAGGTTGTTCTTAGGAAAATTATAGTTTCTAACTTTAAAACCCATTGGAACAACTTCTTTTTTGATTTTAATTTTAAGTTTATGAAATGGATTAAATTTACTATTAGAATTATTTTCTGAATTAAATTTTTTTATAGATAATATTTTTTTTAGAAGTTTATTGAATTTTAAAAGGTTATTTTTTTTATCTGAAATTGTTCCATTAACACCTTCGGGTGAAATTATTATTGTTCCTCTAATTTCATAATCTTTAAGATTATTTTCTAATCTATTTTTCAATTTTTTAAGATTGTTAAGTTTTTTAAATTTATAAAAACCAAAAATATTGAACATTATAAGACCCTACAAACAGTCATTCCATCTCCTAATGGGATAATTATTTGTTCTACTCTTTTATCAGTTGATACATGCTCATTTAATTCTCTAATATTTAATGTAAATTTATCCATATTATCTTCATCTGCAACTTCACCATGCCATAAAACATTATCAATAATGATCAAACCACCTTTTTTTATTATTTTTAATGATTTTTCATAATATTCTTTATAGTTAAGCTTATCAGCATCAATAAAAACCATATCATATTTTTGTTTTTTTAATTCATCTAAACTATCTAGCGCAGGTTTTACAATCGTTTGAATTTTTTTATCTTGATTAGCTTTCTTAAAAAAACTTACTGCGATCTTGTTTGTCTCTTTGTCTTTATCAAGTGCTGTAAGTTTTCCATCATCAGGAAGTGCAAGGGCAATAGAAAGTGCACTTAAACCAGTAAAAGTTCCAATCTCAAGCACATTTTTTATATTAGATATTTTTATTATTAAATGGAGAAAATGACATTGAGATATTGCTACTTGCATTCTTTTTTCATTCCCAAGGGTATTATTATAATCTATGATTTCTTTTTGAACTGAGTTTAGTTTAAAACTAAAATTATTAATATATTTTTCGATTTTTTCAGAAATTTCAATATTCTTTCCCATCTATCTTAATTATATAATGACTATAGGTTTAGTTAAATTAAAGTTTCTTCTTTAATATTTCATTAATTAATTGAGGGTTAGCTTTTCCACCAGAAGCTTTCATTGCCTGTCCAACAAAGAAGCCAAATAGCTTTTCTTTTCCTTGTTTATACTCAATAGCTTTTTCTCTGTTATCATTGATTATTTTATCAATTAATGCCTCTAATGCTTTTGGATCACTTTCTTGCTTTAACCCTTTTTCCTCAACAATTATTTGAGGGTCTATGTCACCATCTAACATTAACTCAAATATTGTCTTAGCAATTTTTCCTGAGATTGTTCCATTTTTAATTAAATTAATCAATTTTGCCAAATTTTTTGCACTTATTGGACTTTGAGCAATTTCAATATTTTTTTCATTTAAAACTGCAAATAATTCTCCTGTAATCCAATTTACGGCTAGTTTCATGTCACGGTTATTACCCATTTTGGCAACAACTTCTTCAAAATATTTAGCTGTATCGATATCAGAGACCAGTATTGTTGCATCATAAGGTGACACTTTAAATTCATCAATAAATCTTTTCTTTTTATCATCTGGTAATTCAGGGATTTCAGATTTTAGTTTATTAATAAATTCATCCGTAACTTCTAATGGAAGTAAATCTGGATCTGGAAAGTATCTATAATCATGAGCATCTTCTTTCGACCTCATTGATCTTGTTTCATTTTTTTTTGTATCAAAAAGCCTTGTTTCTTGATCTATTTCTTTACCTTCTTCTATTAAATCGACTTGTCTATTTGCTTCATAAATAATTGCCATTTGCATGAATTTGATAGAATTAACATTTTTTATTTCACATCTTGTACCTAAATCTGTTGAGCCTTTTATTCTTACAGACACATTAACATCAGCTCTTAAGGATCCCTCTTGCATGTTCCCATCACAAGTTCCTAAATATCTCATAATAGATCTAAGTTTTTTTATATAAGCATTCACTTCATCTGGTGATCTTAAATCAGGCTTACTAACAATCTCCATTAAGGCTACACCTGATCTATTAAGATCAACTAGTGTATTACTAGGATCAATATCATGAATACTTTTACCTGCATCCTGCTCTAAATGTAATCTTTCTATTCCAACCTGTTTTTGACCTTCAGGCATATCCAAAATAACATTACCCTCACCCACGATTGGGTATTTATATTGTGAAATTTGATAACCCTGAGGTAAATCTGCATAAAAATAATTCTTTCTATCAAAAACAGACTTATTATTGATCTTAGCTCTTAAACCAATGCCAGTTTTTATAGCTTGTTTAACACAAAATTCATTAATTACTGGAAGCATGCCTGGAAAAGCTGCATCAACTAAGCTTACTTGAGTATTAGGTTCAGCACCAAATTTTGTAGAAGAAGATGAAAAAAGTTTTGAATTTGATGTTACTTGAGCATGAACTTCAAGTCCTATAACAACTTCGTAAACATTATCATTTCTTTCAATTAAATATTCCGAATTATTTTTAGACATTATTTCATCCACCAATCAGTTATATAATTTTTATAATTGATTTTTTCCTCCATTGAATAAGCAATATTTAAAACTGTTTGTTCATCAAACGGTTTACCTATTATTTGTAAACCCAATGGATAATTATTTTTATCTACACCTGCAGGTATTGAAATTCCAGGTAAACCTGCAAGGTTTACTGGAACAGTAAATATATCATTTAAATACATTGAAACTGGATCATTAGATTTTTCTCCTATTTTAAATGCAGAACTAGGCGTTGAAGGTGTCAAAATAGCATCTACTTTATTATAAGCTTGGTCAAAATCTTGTTTAATTAATTGTCTAACTTTTTGAGCTTTAAGATAGTAAGCATCATAATATCCAGAAGATAAAACATAGGTGCCAATCATTACCCTTCTCTTTACTTCTTCACCAAATCCCTCTGATCTAGTTTTTTCATACATATCAATTAAATTTTTCCCGGAAGATCTTAGACCATATTTAACACCATCATATCTTGCTAAATTAGATGATGCTTCAGCTGGCGCTACAATATAATAAGTTGGTAAAGCATAGCTAGTATGAGGTAATGAAATGTCAATTATTTCTGCTCCACAATCTTTTGCATACTCAATACCTTTTTTCCAAAGTTTCTCAATTTCGTCTGGCATCCCATCAACTCTATATTCTTTTGGAATACCGATTTTTAAACCTTTAATATTTCTAGTTAACTCTGATGAATAATTATTTCTTTTAAAATCAATTGAGGTTGAATCTTTTTTATCAAATGATGAGATCACCTCCAAAAGAATGGAGCTATCTTTGACATCTTTGCTCATTGGACCTGCTTGATCTAGAGATGATGCAAAAGCAACAATTCCATATCTTGAACAGCTGCCATAAGTAGGTTTTAGTCCTACTGTACCAGTGAAGGAGGCAGGTTGCCTAATAGATCCACCAGTGTCAGTGCCTATTGTTACAGGTGTTAAATTAGCTGCTAAAGCCGCTGAAGAACCACCAGATGATCCACCAGGAACTAAATCTTCTGCGATTGGGTTTTGAACATTGCCAAAAAAACTTGTTTCATTAGATGATCCCATTGCAAATTCATCACAATTAAGTTTGCCAAGCAATATGGCTCCTTCGTTCCATATATTTTGTGTTACAGTAGATTCATAGGTTGGTACAAAATTATTTAAGATATTGCTTCCAGCTGTTGTTCTTACTTCATTTGTGCAAAAGAGATCTTTTACAGCAATTGGAATGCCTGGAAGTTTTAAATCAAAATTTGGTTTATCATCAAACTCTTTTGAAAGTTTAAGACAATTTTCAAAATTTTCAGTTACATACGCATTTATTTTTTTTGACTTTTCAGCTCTATCAACAAAAGATTTTGCAGCTTCATTTGAAGATATTTTTTTCTCTTTAATATTTTTAATTAATTCATAAAGTGTTAAAGATGTTATTTCAGACATTACTCAACAACTTTCGGCACAACAAAAAAATCATCATTTTTTTCTGGTGAATTTTTTAATATTTTTTCTCTTATATTTTTACTAGTAATTTTATCATCTCTAAATCTTAACGTTGTTTCAGCAATAGAAGTTAATGGTTCAACATTATCTGTATTTAATTCATTTAATTTTTCAATAAATTCAAATATTGAATTCATATCAGTTGCTAGTTTTTCTGCTTTTTTCTCTTCTAGTGAGATTCTAGCTAATTTTGATATGTGTTTTACAGTTTTAAGATCTATAGTCATATGGTAAAAAATATTGTCGCAAACTACCACTTAAGTTAAAAATATACAATATGATCACAATTAATGAATTCAAATCAAAAGTATCAGATGGATCAAGAATTATAGGTATAGATTTGGGTTCAAAAAGGATTGGAATTGCAATAAGCGATGGCAATCAAAAAATTGCTACGCCTTATAAAACTTTAGAAAAAATAAAGTCTTCTAAATTAATTGAAGATATTAAGAGTATAATCAAGGAGAACGATGTCAAAGGTATAATAGTTGGGAATCCAATAAATATGGATGGTTCATATGGAAAATCATCACAATCAGCTAAAGACATAGCAATCAATCTTGCAGATAAAATTAACATTCCTGTTTGTCTATGGGATGAAAGATTATCTACAGTTGGAGCTTTTAATTTGTCCAGTGAATTGGATATAAACGTTAGCAAAAGAGAGAATGATATAGATAAATTTGCTGCAGCATTTATTTTACAAGGAGCCCTAGATTATTTACAGAATTAATGCTTGCATAGTTAACTCTATATAGTTATAGAGTTAATTTTAATGGCAATTAAATCTAAAAAAGCTATTAAAATTTCCCAAAAACATTTGTTAGGTATTCAAGACTTATCAGTCAATGATGTAAATATAATTTTGAATGAAGCCTCAAAATTCATTGAGTTAAACAAAAGCAAAAACAAAAAGCTTGATATTTTAAAAGGTAAAACGCAAATAAATTTATTTTTTGAACCTTCGACCAGGACTCAAAGTTCTTTTGAATTAGCAGGAAAAAGATTAGGTGCAGATGTAATGTCAATGAATATTACAAACTCTGCTATAAAAAAAGGTGAAACTCTAATAGATACAGCAATGACATTAAATGCAATGCATCCAGATATCATCGTTATAAGGCATCAAGATTCAGGTGCTTGTAATTTGTTATCTCAAAAAGTTAATTGTGCAGTTCTAAATGCAGGAGATGGACGAAGAGAACACCCTACTCAAGCTCTTCTAGATGCGTTAACTATAATAAATAGAAGAAAAAAAATAGAAGGTCTTAAAATAGCTATATGTGGAGATATTCTTCATTCAAGAGTAGCAAGATCAAATATTTATTTACTAAACATGTTAGGTGCTGAAGTAAATATAGTAGCTCCAACTAATCTTATGCCAAATGAAATAGAAAGATTTGGTGTCAATATTTTTTCAGATATGAAAAAAGGAGTTAAAGACTGTGACATAGTGATGATGTTAAGACTTCAAAATGAAAGAATGACAAGTTCTTTTCTATCTTCTAACAGAGAATACTACGAATATTACGGTTTAACACCAGACAAAATAAAATTTGCTAAAGAAGATGCGCTTATAATGCACCCAGGTCCAATGAACAGAGGAATTGAAATTGATACAAACTTAGCAGACGATATTAATAAAAGTGTAATTAAAGAACAAGTTGAATTAGGAGTAGCAGTAAGAATGGCTTGCTTAAAGATATTTTGTGAATAAATGAAAAAAAAATACTTTATAAATGCAAATATAATTGATCCGTATAATTCATTAAATGAGACAGGTGGATTAATAATTGACGAAAATGGAAAATTTGAAGCTGTTGGTAAAAAAGTAAATACTAATAATATTCCATCTCGAGAAAAAGTAATCGATTTAAAAGGTAAACATATATTCCCTGGTTTGGTAGATATGCGTGTATTTGTTGGTGAACCCGGTTTTGAATATAAGGAAAATTTTAGAACTTTGAGCGAAGCAGCATTATCAGGTGGAGTAACATCAGTTGTAACAATGCCTAACACAAATCCAGTAATTGATAATGTTTCGATTGTTGATTTTCTTAGAAGAAGAGGAAGGGATAAATCCAAAATCAATATTTTTCCAACTGCAGCTTTAACTGTAAAAACAGAGGGAGAGAACATGACTGAATTTGGATTGTTACAAGGAAAAGGGATTATTGGATTTACAGATGGTGTTAAAACAATTCAAAACCCAAGAATAATGAATAGAATTATGAATTCAGCTTCAGATTTAAATTCTTTAATTATACAACATGCTGAAGATGCAGAGTTATCGAAAGATGGAATGATTAATGACGGGATAATTGCTACAAAACTTGGTTTGCAGGGAATTCCTGTAAGTGCTGAATTGTTGATCTTAGAAAGAGATTTAACTTTATTAGAGTATAATAATTGTAGATACCATATATCACAAATTTCATCAGCTAGCTCAATTGAAATAATTAGAGAAAGAAAGAGCAAAGTTAACTTTAGCTGCGGTGTTTCAATTAATAATTTATCTTTAAACGAAAATGATATTGGTGATTTTAAAACATTTTTAAAGTTGTCTCCACCTTTGAGGACTGAAGAGGATAGAAATGCTTTGGTTCAAGGGTTGGTTGATGAAACTATTGATGTAATAGTATCAGACCATAAACCTGAAGACGAAGAAAATAAAAGATTAACTTTTGCACAAGCAGAAACTGGTGCATCGGGTATCGAAACTTTATTGCCATTAAGTTTAGAGTTATATCATAACGGATCAGTGAAATTAGAAACTATTATTAAGGCTTTAACATCTAGTCCTGCAAAAATACTTAAAATAAATAAAGGTAATTTATCAATAGGTAATGATGCTGACTTTTGTATAGTAGACATAAACAAACCATGGGTAGTGAGAAAAGAAAAATTAATATCGAAATCAAAAAATACACCAATAGAAGATAAAAAATTACAAGGTAAAGTAATGAATACTTTTGTTAATGGAGAGGAATTGTTTAAGGCTGAATAATGGATTACATAATTACATCTTTAATATCTTATTTGTTTGGCTCAATTCCTTTTGGATACATATTTACAAAAATATTTCTTAAAAAAGATATAAGAGATGTGGGATCTGGAAATATAGGGGCTACAAATGTTTTAAGAACAGGAAATAAAAGATTAGCATATTTAACTCTAATACTTGATATTATAAAAGCTGTTATACCTGTTATTTATATAAAGCTTTATTATCCAGATTTAATTTTTATTTCAGCGCTTTGTGCTTTTTTAGGTCATTTATTTCCTGTTTGGTTGAAATTTGATGGCGGTAAAGGTGTTGCAACATATGTAGGAATACTAATTTCAATAGATTTTTATTATGCATTAATATTTGGTATTATTTGGACTTTAACTTTTATTATATCAAAATATTCTTCCCTATCTTCCTTAATTGCATCAATCTCAATACCAATTTACATATTAATCTTAGGTAATGGAAATTTTATTTTTTTTACAATTATGTTTGTATTAATTTTTTACACACATAGAGAAAATATAAAAAGATTAATAAACAAAGAAGAAACAAAGAGCAAAATTTATTAATTTGACAGTTAAGTAGTTATAAGTAGTTTCAACAATAATGAATCTTGTAATTGTTGAAAGTCCTGCAAAAGCTAAAACTATAAATAAATATCTTGGTGCAGATTATACAGTTTTAGCTAGCTATGGTCACATTAGAGATTTGCCATCAAAAAATGGTTCAGTTGATCCAGAGAATTCTTTTAAAATGATTTGGGAAGTCGACAGTTTTTCTAAAAAATATTTAAAAGAAATCACTGATACAGCCAAGAATTCTGACAAAATTATTCTTGCTACCGACCCCGATCGTGAAGGTGAAGCAATAGCTTGGCATGTTAAAGAATTTTTAGATGAAAAAAAACTACTTAAAGACAAAAAAATTGAAAGAGTAGTCTTCAACGAAATCACTAAAAAGGCTGTAACAAATGGGATAGATAATCCTAGAAATATTGAGAATGAACTTGTTGATGCTTACATGGCA
Source organism: uncultured Pelagibacteraceae bacterium (assembly GCA_902584995.1). Taxonomy (GTDB): domain Bacteria; phylum Pseudomonadota; class Alphaproteobacteria; order Pelagibacterales; family Pelagibacteraceae; genus Pelagibacter. Next base: position 36,751 of record CACICF010000004.1, on the reverse strand, counting down.
AGACGTGCTTTGGATTATCTAGTAGGTTTTAATATATCACCTATATTATGGACAAAGCTTCCTGGATCAAAATCTGCAGGAAGAGTTCAGTCTGTAGCACTTAGATTGCTTACTGAGAGAGAACATGAAATAGAGGTATTTAAACCTAAAGAGTTTTGGACACTAAATGTAAATTTTTTAACAAAAGATAATTTAATAATAAATACAAATATTAATCAACTTGATGGAAAAAAGATTGATAAGTTTTCATTTAAAAATAAAGTGGAAATTAATGCTGGAGTAGATTTAATAAAAAACAAAAAATATAGAATTTCTGATATAGCTTCTAAAACATACACTCGTAATCCATCTGGTCCTTTTACTACTTCAACTTTACAACAAACTTCATCTAGTAAATTAGGGTTTGGAGCATCAAGAACAATGCAAATTGCACAAAGATTATATCAAGGGATAGATATAGAAGGTGAAACAGTTGGCTTAATTACTTATATGAGAACGGATGGTACAAATATTTCAAAGGATGCTGTTGCCTCATTCAGAAATTTCATTGCTCAGAACTATGGAAATGATTATTTGCCACCTTCACCATTAAATTATTCAGGAAAAAAGGCAAAAAATGCTCAAGAGGCACATGAAGCAATCAGGCCAACAGAAATAAGTAGAGTTCCAGATGATATGAAAAAATACCTAAGTACAGATCAATATAAACTCTACAATTTAATTTGGTCAAGATCCCTTTCCTCTCAAATGGAATCTGCAAAATTTGATAGAAAAACTATTACTATCTCATCTAATGATGAAAAAAATATATTTAAAACAAGTGGGTCCACTTTAAAGTTTGATGGTTTCTTAAAAGTTTCAAAATTAGATGGAAATAAAGAAGAGGAGGAAAATATTTTACCAGATGTTAGTAAAGGAGAAGTAACTTATAAAGATTTTAATGATGAACAACACTTTACCCAACCTCCTCCAAGATATTCTGAAGCTAGTCTTGTTAAAAAACTTGAAGAATTAGGAATAGGTAGACCATCAACATATGCTAGTATCATTTCTGTTATTTCAAACAGAGGATATGCTGATATAGAAAATAAAAGATTTTTTCCAACAGATAGAGGAAAATTGCTATCTGCGTTTTTAGAAAAATTATTTTCTAAATATGTTGATTATGATTTTACTGCAAAATTAGAGGATCAATTAGATGACATAACCTCAGGTAAAGAGAATTGGATAAAGGTTTTGGAGGAATTTTGGAAAGATTTTAACCTAAATGTAACAGATGTTAAGGAAAAACGAACAAGAGAAGTTCTAGATTTGCTTAATGAAAGTCTTGGATCATTAATTTTTGAAGTAGATAAAGATGGAAATATTAATAGAAAATGTAGACTTTGTGATAGTGGCCAATTAAGCTTAAAAAATAGTTTCAGAGGTGGTGCATTTATTGGATGCTCAAATTATCCAGACTGTAAATTTACCAGACCTCTATCTAAATCTAAGGCTGCTCAGCAATTAACCTTGGCAGAGCCGAAGCTCATTGGTCAAAATGATCTTGGTAAAGATATATATTTAAAAAATGGAAGATTTGGGCCTTATTTGCAATACGAAAAAGAAAGAGAAGAAGAGGAAACAACAAAGAAAAAAAGGAAATTGAAAAAAGAAGAAAATAATATGAAAAATGTCTCAATACCAAAAGGGATTGATATTAAAAGTATAGATTTAGAAAGAGCAAAATATTTGTGCTCTTTACCATTAATCTTAGGTAAAAATCCTGAAAATGATAAAGATATAACCGTAAATGTTGGAAGATTTGGACCATATTTGAAATGTGAAAATAAATCTGCTCGTTTAGAGAATGTGGAAGAAATATTTAGCATTGGATTAAATAGAGCTGTAACATTAATTGCTGAGGCAAAACCTGGTAGAATTTCATCATCTTTAATAAAAGATCTTGGAGAACACCCAGAAGACAAAAAACCAGTAAGAATAATGAAAGGTCAATATGGGCCATATATTAAATATAAATCATTAAATGCCACAATTCCTGAGGAGAAGGACCCAATTGAATTAACTATGGAAGAGGCACTTATTTTGATTGAGAAAAGAAAAGAGTACGATAAAAATAAAAAGAAAAAAAAAGGTAAATAATGAATATTGATGAAAAATTAAGTAAGATGGGTTTAACATTACCAAAAGCTACTGACCCAGTTGGTTCATATGTAGCAACTAAAATCACTGGTAATTTGCTTTTCATTTCAGGACAAATATCCATTGATGCTGAGGGTAAATTAATCAAAGGGAAAGTTGGAAAGGATTTTAACACAGATCAAGCTTACAAAGCTGCGGAGAGATGTGCATTAAGTATTATTTCTCAGGCTAAAAAAGCTTGTGGTGACGATTTATCAAAAATAAAATCATGTTTAAAATTAACAGGATTTGTCAACTCAACCGAAGACTTTACTGAACAACCTAAAGTAATTAATGGTGCTTCGGATTTAATCAAGAATGTTTTTGGTGAAAATGGAACTCACACCAGAGCTGCCGTTAGCACAAATAGTTTACCGTTAGGTGTTGCAGTAGAAGTTGATGCTATATTTGAGATTAATTGATTATCTGCCTATACTAAAATAACTAATTTTATTTTTTTTCATTTTTTCTGGAGAATATAAATTTCTTAAATCATAAATTTTATAATTTTTCTTATTACTTATTTTTTTTAAATTTAGTTGTTTAAATTCATTCCATTCTGTGTGTATTATGATCAAATCAGCTTTTTTACAGGCGTCTTTTATATTATTTATATATTTTACTTTATTATTATTAAAATTACTTTTTATGCCCGTAGGTTCATAATAGGAAACATTAGACCCCTTATTTATTAGGTAAGGTATTAATTTTAAAGAAGTAGCCTCTCTCATATCATCTGTGCCTGGTTTGAAGGTAACTCCTAAAAAAGTAATATTTTTACTTTTAAGTTTATTTTTCATAATTTTATTTATTTTATTTAGTAAAATTTTATATCTTGATTTATTTGAATTTATTACACTTTTAACTATTGAAAGGTTGGTTTTAAATTGCTTAGAGGTTGAAACTAAAGCACTTGTATCTTTTGGAAAACAAGATCCACCATAACCAGGTCCTGCTCTTAAAAATCTGTCACCTATTCTATTATCTAGTCCAATTCCAGTAGATATTTCTTTTACATCTATATTTGTATTTTCACATAGATTTGCAATTTCATTTATAAAAGAAATCTTTGTTGCTAAGAATGCATTTGAGGCATATTTTATTAACTCAGCAGCTCTTCTAGTTGTATGAAAATATCTATTTGTTTTTTTTATTAAAGGTAAATAAAGGTTTTTCATTATATTATTTGCTTTTTTGCTGTCAGTGCCAATTACCACTCTATCAGGATACATAAAATCCCTGATTGCTTCGCCCTCTCTTAAAAATTCAGGGTTTGAAACAACATTAAATTTTATTTTGTTTTTTGATTCTAATATTTTTTCTATTTGATCACCAGTTGTTACAGGAACGGTAGATTTTGTGACTATGATTTTGTACTTATTTAAGTTTTTTTTTATGTCTGAAACAACTTTATAAACGTATTTTAAATTAGCCTTATTAGAATTTTTGTTAGTTGGTGTACCTACACAAATAAATATAATATCTGAATTTCGTATTGAATTATTTACATCTGTAGAGAAATTAAGTCTCTTTTGTTTAACATTTCTTATTATTAATTCTTCTAATCCAGGTTCAAATATTGGAATTAATCCCTTTTTAAGATTTTCAATCTTTTGCTTATTATTATCAACACAAATAACCTTATTTCCTAGCTCTGAAAAACATGTTCCGCTGACTAAACCTACATAGCCAGAACCAATAATACAAATTTTCATAATTTAGAGATCTCTAGGGTTGATTTAATATACCCGTCCATAGAACCACAATCTAAATATTTCCCTGAAAATTTATGGCCAATAAATAATGATTTATTATCAATCATAGTTTTAATCGAGTCTGTAATATGAATTTCCCCATTTTTTCCTTTTTTTTGTTTTTTTAAAATTTTGAATATATCTCTACTTAATATATATCTTCCGATTACTGCATTTTTAGAGGGTGCTTCATTAACAGTTGGTTTTTCTATAACATCAGATATTACAAAATTTCTCCTATCTATTTTTGAAGCAACGGAATATATTCCCCAACGATTAACATTATTTTTTTTTACTGACATACTCGCCATAACTGAGGCGTTATATTTCTTATGCAATCTAATCATATCTTTTGAACAGTTCTTTTTCATGATTAAATCATCTGGCAGAAGCATTAGAAAATAACTATTTTTTATAAATTTTCTTGTCTTAAGAACAGCATCACCTGTGCCTAAAGGTTTGTTTTGATATACAAATTTAATTTTCTTTTTATATTTTAAAATTTTTTTATATTCTTCAATAATTCTTGTGTCTTTTTTCTTTTTTATTAAAGATTTATAAAAATTATCATTATAAAAATACCTTTTTATCATCTCTTTTTTTTTTGAAATAATAAAAATTATTTCAGTAATGCCAGCTTCTATGCATTCATCAAGAATATATTCAATTCCTGGTTTACCATTTATTGGTAGTAACTCTTTCGCAAAGACACTTGTTAAAGGTAAAAGTCTTGTACCCAATCCTGCTAGTGGAATAATAGCTTGTTTAATCATTCAAATAATTTATTTATAAACATATATTTATAAAATGAAAATAATTACAAGTATTTTTAATTTAAATAAAGAAATTAAAAACTATAAAAATGTCGGATTTGTGCCAACTATGGGTGGAATACATAAGGGTCACATATCCTTAATAAAAGCCTCACAAAAGAAAAAAAATGAGACTATTGTAAGTATTTTTGTAAACCCAACTCAATTTAATAAAAAAATTGACTTTAGAAAATATCCTAGGAATATCAAGAAAGATATAATTTCTCTTAAAAAATTAAACGTTAACTACTTATTCATACCCAAAGTAAAAGATATTTATAAGTTTAATTCTAGAAAATTTATTTTAAGAAAAAAAGATAAAATATTATGTGCAAAATTTAGAAAAGGCCATTTTGAGGGAGTGCTTAATGTTATGAATAGATTGATGTCTATTATTAAATCAAAAGATTTGTTTATGGGTGAAAAAGACTACCAACAATTACACTTAATTAAAAAATTTTTATCAAAAAAATTTGATGTAAGAATTAATGCATGCCCAACAATAAGAACAACTGATAAAATTGCCTTATCCACAAGAAATAAATTGCTTAATAAAAAATCATTAGAAAAAGCATCAAAAATTGCAAAATTGCTAATTAAAATAAAAAAAAGATCTAAATTACACTCATCAAAATTTAAATTAGATTTATCTTATTATAAAATAGAACTTGAGAATAAATTTAATATAAAAATAGATTATTTAGAGTTCAGAGATGAAAAAAATCTGAAACTTAATAATCGAAAAAATAAATTTAGACTCTTTATTGCCTATAATATTAATGGAGTAAGATTAATTGATAACTTTTAATTATAAAAAATAAGCACCTACTCCTAAAAAAGAAACAAAACCTATTACATCTGTTATAGTTGTCACAAAAACACTAGAAGAAATTGCTGGATCAATATTCATTTTTTTTAACGTTACAGGTATTAATATTCCAAACAATCCAGCAACTATCATTGTTAAAATCATAGAAATAGAAATTATAAAGGCAAGTTGAGAATCGTGAAACCAAAAGTAAACTATTATAGAGCTTATTATTGCAAAAATAATTCCATTTAACACTCCTATGTTAAATTCTTTAATAATATTATTGGTAAAATTATTTTTTGTAAGATCTTGTGTTGCTAATGATCTTACAGTAACTGCCAAAGTTTGCATACCAGCATTTCCTCCCATTGAAGCAACAATTGGCATTAAAAAAGCTAATACTACCATCTGTTCAATGGTAGCTCCAAATAAACTGATACAATATGTTGCGAGAAAAGCAGTAAATAAATTTAAAAGTAACCAATTAAATCTTCTTTTTGTTTTCGTAATTACACCATCAGTAATTTCTTCGTCACCTACTCCAGCTAATCTAAGAGCATCTTCCTCAGCTTCTTCTTTTAATACAGTCAATACGTCATCATAAGCAATCATTCCAACTAACTTATCAGATTTATCTACAACAGCGGCTGAACTTAAATTATAATTTTCAAACAGATTACCTACTTCTTCCTTATCCATATCTACTGGTATTAATGTTTGTGATTCAGCCATTATAGACATCATTTTTGTATCTCTTGGTGTTCTTAACACTCTTGATGATGGAACAGTCCCTATAGGTTTGAATTCTTGGTCAACAATAAATATTTCAAGGAATTCTTCTGGAAGTTCTTTATTTTCTCTAAGATAATCTATTGTTTGTCCAACCGACCAATTGCTTGGTATTGCTGTAAACTCACGCTGCATAATTCTAGCAGCTGAATCCTCTGGATAACTTAAACTTTCAAGTAAGGCAAATCTATCTTTGGGTGGTAATGAGCTAAGAATAGTATTTTTTTCTTTCTCATCTACATTTTCTAAAATTTTAATTGCATCATCAGACTCTAAGTTTTTCAAAATATTTACTATTGATTCAGATGATAAATAAGTAATCATTTCAGATTGAATTGACTCGTTTAACTCAACAAAAACCTCAGGATCTACTTTAAAATTGTTTAATTTTATTAAACTTTCTCTATCGTTTTGACTTAAATGCTCAATTATGTCAGCTGCATCAGCTGGGTGCACATCATTAAATGAATTTGTTATAAATTCAGCATCATTTGAGGCAATTTTATCAGTAACAACTTTAATGAATTCCTTATTAAATTCAAAATTGACTTTTTTATCTTTTATTTTTTTTACTATAGTCATAAAATTTACCTTTAATTTAGTTGGCACTATTAATGCAAAATAAAAATAATACAAATTTATAATGACAATAGAGATCAAAAAGTCAGTAAAACCAATAAAATATATATCTGCAATAGATAAACTTGAAGATAGATTAGAACAAATCAAAATAAATAAGTGTAATGAACTTATATGGATTCTAGAACACGAGGAAATATATACAGGTGGAACTAGTTTTAAAAATAATGAAATTTTAGATAAATCAATAAATTTTGTAAAAACAAATAGGGGTGGAAAAATAACCTACCATGGTCCTGGACAATTAGTTTTTTATTTTGTTCTAGATCTAAACAAACGAGGTAAAAATATAAAAAAACTTTTAAATGCAATTGAGAAAACAATTATTGATACTCTAGAAGAATATAATATAAGTAGTTTCGCAGATAGAAAAAATGTAGGTATTTGGCATAAAGATAAATCAGGAAAAATAAATAAAATCGCAGCAATAGGAATTAAAGTAAAAAAATGGATTGCTTACCATGGATTTGCATTAAATATATCTAACAATCTTGATGCATATAAAAAAATAATACCCTGTGGAATTAGCAAAAGAGGAGTTACAAATTTAAAAACAATAAAAGAAAAAAACTATAAAAAAATTGAAAGTATTCTAATTAAAAATTTTTTATCAAATATTAAAAATTAAGTCTTTTTACTTTTAACATGTTTCTAAAATAATCAGGTGGTGTTGCTCTAAATGTATATTTTTTTTCATTAATTTTAAATTTTATTTCATAAGAGTGTAGCATCAAATTTTTACTACTCATTTTTGAATTGTTAGTTGTGTTGTATTTTTTATCTCCAATAATTGAGTTTCCAAGATTAAATAATTGTTTTCTTAATTGATGCTTTCTTCCAGTAATTGGGTGTAATTGCATAAATGTAGCATTAATATTCTTATCTAAAATTTCATATTTAGTCTCTGCTCTTTCTATTATTACTTTTTTATTTTCAAATTTTGATAAATCATCTTTAATTAAACCTTCATTATTTAATATTACTTCTCCATTACATATAGCAAGATAAGTTTTGTAAACTTTTCTTAATCTAAAAAGTGATGTTAACAATTGCGCAGTCTCTCTATTCTTTGCAATTATAAATACTCCTGATGTATCTTTATCCAATCTATGTACTGAAAATGGTTTTGTATCTTTAAATAAATCACTTTTTGAAAAGATATCGATTAAATTTTTTTTAGATTTTGTCCCACCCTGAACTGAAATTCCTGATTGTTTATTTAAAACTACAAAATCATCATTGTTTTCAATAATTAAATCCTCATTTTCTTTGATGATTTCATTTGAAGGTATAAATTTTTGTTTATTCTGATTTAAAATATTTTTGAATTTAAAGTTAAATAATTCAATCTTATCATTTAATTGAATTTTTTTTGAGCTTTTAATTTTTTTTTTATTTAACTTGATCTTTCCATTTCTTAAATTTTTTTCAATTAAACTTTGAGGAATTTGACCAAATTGACTTCTTAAAAATCTATCAATACGCATACCGTCGAACGTCTTATCAACGTGTATTAGTTTTTTCATTTAGTTTAATTTAAGCTGTTGCTTCTTTGGGTGATTCTTTATTTTGATCTTTAGTTGTATCTTTCTTTTTTTTATCTACTTTTTTTGCTTGAATGTCTCTATCTACAAACTCAATAACTGCCATTGGTGCATTATCACCGTATCTAAAACCAGCCTTAATAATCCTCGTGTATCCACCTTTTCTGTTTTCATATCTTTTGGAAAGAGTTTTTCTTACTTTATTTGTAGATTTAATATCCTGTAACTTTGAAATTAAGAGTTTTGTATTAGATAGAGTATCTTTCTTACCCAACGTTATAATTTTGTCTGCTTGTGGTTTTAAAACCTTTGCTTTAGGTAATGTCGTAGTTATTTGTTCATACTTTATTAATGAATTTAGCATATTTTTAATTAATGCTTTTCGATGCTCTGATGTTCTATTGAGCTTTTTATAGCCCATTCTATGTCTCATTAGATAGCTTCCTCAAGTTTTTTTGATAATTCAGCAATATTGTCAGGGGGCCAATTTGGTATCTCCATACCTAAGTAAAGAGACATGCCAGTTAAAACCTCTTTTATTTCATTAAGAGATTTTCTTCCAAAATTAGGTGTTCTTAGCATCTCACCTTCAGACTTTTGCACTAGGTCACCAATATATATAATATTATCATTCTTAAGACAATTCATTGACCTAACTGAAAGTTCTAACTCATCAACTTTCCTTAATAGATTTTTATTAAACTCTGGTTCAGTTGGTTGTTCTCTTACAATTACTTCTTGAGGCTCATCAAAATTAACGAACATGCCTAATTGATCTTGAAAAATTCTTGCAGAATATGCAACAGCATCTTCTGCTGAAATCGATCCATTCGTCTCAACTTCCATAGTTAATTTATCATAATCTAAGGCTTTACCTTCTCTAGCTGTACTTATTGAATAAGATACCTTTTTAACTGGGCTAAATAATGAATCAATAGGAATAAGCCCAAGTGGTGGCTCTTCTGGTTTATTCATATCTGCTGATACATAGCCTTTTCCATTGCTAACCGTCATTTCCATATGAAAGTTTGTATTTTCATCTAAGTTACATATTACTAGATCTGGGTTTAAGATTTCTATATCAGCTGAAGTAGTAATATTTGAAGCTTTAATTTCTCCAGGTCCTTTTGCGTCTAATATCAGTTTGCTTGTTGTTTCTGAATTACTTTTTAATGCAAGTGATTTAACATTTAATACAATGTCAGTTACATCTTCTCTGACACCCTTAATAGACGTAAATTCATGCAACACACCATCTATTTGAATTGCAGTAACAGCTGTACCTCTTATTGATGACAGCAAGATTCTTCTTAAGGAATTTCCTAAAGTAAGTCCGTAACCTTTTTCCAAAGGTTCAGCAACTATTTTTGCATATGATTTATCTTCGCTTAGATTAACATCTAACTTTGGAGGCTTAATTAATGATTTCCAGTTTTTTATATTTACTTCCGACGTATCCATTTATACTCTCCTTTTTTTTGGCGGTCTTGATCCATTGTGTGGCATTGGTGTTGTATCTTTAATTGATATAATTTTAAAACCTCTTGCTTGTAAGGCTCTCAGTGCTGTTTCTCTACCTGAGCCTGGACCTTTAACTTCAACAGATAAAATTTTCATTCCAGCTTCTAAAGCTTTTACAGCAGCAGAATCAGCTGCAACTTGCGCTGCATAAGGAGTTGATTTTCTAGATCCTTTAAAACCTTTTTGACCTGCTGAGGCCCATGATATTACATTACCACTGGTGTCTGCAATTGAAACTATAGTATTATTAAAAGTTGATTGAACATAAGCAATACCATTTAAAATATTTTTTTTATTTTTTTTCTTTTTTGAATATGAACTTTTTTTTGACTTTGATGTAGTTTCTTTATTTTGATCTTTAGGTTCAGTTTTATCTTTTGGCATTTTATTTTTTAAGTGGAGTTAATTTTTTACCAGCAATGGCTATTGCCTTACCTTTTCGTGTTCTAGCATTGCACCTAGTTCTTTGACCTCTGACAGGTAATTTTTTTCTATGTCTGGAACCACGATACGAAGCTAAGTCAATTAATCTTTTTATGTTTAGCGAAGTATCTCTACGAAGATCACCCTCAACTGTAAAGTTTTGGTCTATAAATTCTCTTATTTTTAAAATTTCTTCATCCGTTAATTCATTTACCCTTTTTGTTTTAGGTATTTCTAATGAATTACATATATCTTTTGAATTTTTTTCACCTATGCCATAAATATATGTTAGTCCAATTCTAACAAGTTTATTTTGTGGTATGTTTACACCTGCTATACGAGCCATAATTTTGAGATAAAAATTTAGCCTTTTATATAAGAAGTTCTTTCAAAGTCAATGTCTTAAACGGACAAGATTTGCTCAATTTTATTAGATATTTCCTCAATTTTTTCATCACCATCAATCTCATAGAAGTTTAAATTTTTTGAATAAAAATCTAATACAGGTTTTGTTGTATCCATATATGTATCATATCTTTTTAAAATTGTAGTAAGATCATCATCTGCTCTTTTCTCCAAAATTTTCCTTTTTTCAATTCTTTTAATTATTGTCTCCTTTTTTACATTAAGAAAAAATATAAAATCAATTTTTTGTTTTGACTCCTTCAACAATGAGTCAAGAATTTTAGCTTGATTTAAGGATCTAGGATATCCATCAAATATAAGTTTATTTTTTTTTTTAATATCAAAAACTGCATTTTTAATTAATTCACTTACAATTTCATCAGTTGCAAAATCACCTTTAGATATTATATTTTCTATATCTTTACCAATTTGAGTTTTGTTTTTAACCTCATTTCTTAATAAATCACCAGTTGAAATTTGGTGAAGATTAAATTTTTTTACAATATTGTTGGCTTGTGTTCCTTTGCCTGCGCCTGGTGGTCCAAATATAATAACATTCACTTAAAATTATCTTCCAAATTTTGTTTTCTTAATTAATTGTTCATATTGAGAGCTCATTAATCTAGTTTGAACTTGTGTAACAGTATCAATAGCTACTACTACAACAATTAACACGGAAGCACCGCCTAAATAAAATGGTATTGGATAGTTTGCGATTAGAAACTCTGGCATCAAACAAACTAGTGTCAAATATAAAGCTCCAATTGTAGTTAATTTAGTTAAAATATTATCAATATATAATGCAGTACTTTCACCTGGTCTTATTCCTGGAATAAATCCACCATATTTTCTTAAGTTTTCAGCTGTCTCATTGGGATTAAATGTTATTGATGTATAAAAAAATGTAAAAAATATAATTCCCGAAGCATAAAGGATCATATAAAGAGGCTGACCCTGTGAAAAATAAGATGAAATGTTTAAAAATGTTTCATTTTGTGAAATATTAAAATTAGAAAAAGTAACAGGTAATAACAGTAACGCAGATGCAAATATTGCTGGTATTACTCCAGCGGAATTTATTTTAAGCGGTAAGTGACTAGACTCTCCTCCATACATTTTATTTCCCATTTGCCTTTTTGGATAATTTATAAGTATTTTTCTTAGAGCCCTTTCCATAAAAACAATAAATAAAATTGTTAATACTAGTAAAACAAATATAAATATTATCATTAAAGTAGATATGGCACCTGTTCGTCCTAGTTCAAACGTTGTAACTAATGCACGTGGAATTTCTGCTACAATTCCAGAAAATATTATTAAAGAAATTCCATTACCAATACCTCTTTGAGTGATTTGCTCACCTAGCCACATTAAAAAAATTGTCCCGGCAACAATAGTAGTTACCGTAGAAATTTTAAAAAAAATACCAGGATTTATAACAAGATCTGCTGAAGATTCTAATCCAACTGCTAAGCCATAGCCTTGGACTGTTGCAAGTAGTACTGTTCCATATCTAGTAATTTGTGTAATTTTTTGTCTTCCAATTTCACCTTGGGCTTTAAGATTTTTAAAATAATCAGTTACACCTGTTAATAATTGGACAATGATTGACGATGAAATATAGGGCATTATACCTAGGGCAAATATTGCCATTCTGCTTACTGCACCACCAGCAAAAACATTAAACATACCCAATAAACCTGTTTGATTGCTTTCCATCATTACCTTTAATTGTTCTGGGTCAATACCCGGGAGAGGAACAAAGGTTCCTAATCTATAAATTGCGAGTATAAAAATTGTAAATATGATTCTATTTCTTAAATCATTTGTTTGTGATGACTCACTCATATTATTTAGGATTTTTAATTTTTAAAACACCACCTAATTTTTCTATCTTTTCTTTTGCACTATTTGATGAAAAATCAGCCTCAATATTAATTTTCGTTTTTAAGTCGCCATTTGATAAAATTTTATATTTAAAATATGATTTATTTATTATTTTACTCTTTTGTAGAATTTCAAGATTAATTTGATTTTGTGGATCAATTCTTTTTTTGTCTAAAAAATTTTGTATCTGATTAAGGTTAATTTTTGCAACTTTACTTTTATTTATTGGATTAAAACCTCTCTTAGGTAACCTCCTATAAAGAGGCATCTGCCCTCCCTCAAAACTTTTTATTGCAACTCCCGATCTTGATTTTTGACCTTTAATTCCTCTACCAGAAGTTTTTCCTTTTCCTGAGCCTATGCCTCTACCCAGACGTTTTTTTGGACTTTTAACCCTAGAAGTATTGTTTAAAATATTCATTATCCCCTTTTCTCAATAATCTCAGATATTTTCTTATTTCTTAATAATGAAATATTTTTTGGTGAATTTTGATTTGAAAGAGCTTTCATGCATGCTCTAATAACATTATGAGGATTGGCTGTACCCAAAGATTTAGCTACAATATCCTTTATACCTAATACCTCACAAACCGCTCTGACTGCACCACCAGCAATTATACCCGTGCCCTTAGGTGCGGCTCTTAATTTAATCTTTCCTGCTCCATCTTTCCCAAAAATATCATGATGAATTGTTCTGCCTTCTCTTAAAGGGATTTGAACAAGATTTCTTCGAGCTAATTCATTTGCTTTTTTAATTGCGTCGGGTACTTGTTTTGCTTTAGCATGTGCAACACCTATTTTTCCATTTTGATTTCCTACTACAACCAAAGCTGAGAAACCAAATCTTCTTCCACCCTTAACTACTTTAGTTATTCTATTAATATGTACTAATTTTTCTACAAACTCATTGTTCTTGTCCATATTTAAAATTCCATTCCATTTTTTCTAAGTTCATCGGCCAATAATTTAACTCTGCCGTGATATTTATAAATTCCTCTATCGAAATAAACTTTTGTTATTTTCATATCTTTTGCTTTTTTCGAAATAATTTCAGCTACTATGATTGATAATTCTTTTTTATTTTTTTTCTGGGATTTTAAATCTTTTGTATTTGAAGATGCTGATACCAATGTAACATTTTTGGTATCATCTATTATTTGAACACTAATATTTTTTGTTGACCTATTTACACACAATCTAAATCTTTCTTTTGAAGAAACTTTCTTTATCTTGTTTCTTACCCTAAATTTTTTTCTCTCTAAATTTGATAATTTCATTATTTTTTCTTTCCTTCTTTTCTTAGTATATATTGACCTTTTTCTTTTATACCCTTTCCTTTATAAGGTTCGGGTGGTCTTATACTTTTAATTTCGGAAGCAACCATGCCAACTTGCTGCTTATCTGTTCCTGTAATTTTTAAAATATTTTGTTTTTCTACCTGGATTTTTACCCCTTCTGGAATATTAAAATTTATATCATGGCTGAAGCCCAACTGAAGATTTAGTACATTTCCTTTAAGCGCCGCTCTATAGCCAACTCCATTTAACTCAAGAATTTTTTCATATCCTTTGCTTGTTCCTATAATTGCATTATTAATCAAGCTTCTATTCATTCCCCACAATCTTTTAGTATTTTGATTATTTTGTTTTGGCTTAATTGAAACTTCTTTGCCATCATTTATATTTAGATCAAACGTTTCTAAATCAATATTTAATGATTTTTTCCCAAGTGGTCCCTCAATATTAATTATATTACCGCTTAGAATTACTTTAACTTTTTCTGGAATTGAAATACTTATTTTACCAATTTTTGACATTAAAATACCTTACAAATTATTTCACCACCGACTTTATTTTTTCTTGCATCTATATCTGTCATAACACCTTTGGGTGTTGACACAATTGCTATGCCAAGTCCATTATTAACCTTTGGTAGGCTTTCTGCACTTGAAAATATTCTTCTACCTGGTTTAGACACCCTTTCAATTGAATTAATAACTGGATTTCCTGAGTTATATTTTAAATTAATGTATAAATTTGATTTTTTTTCCTCAGTTTTTACCTCATAATCAATTATATATCCTTCAGATTTTAAAATTTCAGCTATTCTTGATTTAAATTTAGATGATGGAAGTACTAAATTTTTATGATTTCTTAGTTGAGAATTTTTAATTCTTGCTAACATATCTCCTATTGGATCACTTAAACTCATAATATCCTTTCTACCAACTTGATTTAACCATTCCAGGAATTTTACCTTCAAGACCCAACTGTCTCAAAGCAATTCTTGATATTTTTAATTTTCTATAAACACCATGAGGCCTACCAGTAATTTGACATCTATTTCTAACTCTAATTTTAGCAGAGTTTCTTGGCAATTTAGATAGTTTCTGTTGTGCCTCAAATCTTTCCTCAAAAGAGAGTTTTTTATTCATGATAATTTTCTTTAAACTCGCTCTCTTCTTAAAAAATTTATCAGAAAGTTTAATTCTTTTATTATTTTTGTTTATAGAGCTTAATTTTGCCATTAGTTACTCCTGTTATCTTTAAATGGGAAATTTAATTTTTTAAGAAGTTCAAAACTGTGTTTTATATCCATAGATTTAATTACAATAGTGATATCTAAACCTCTTATTTTGTCTACTTTATCAAAATTCACTTCAGGGAAAATAATTTGTTCTTTGATACCAAATGTATAATTACCAAATTTGTCAAAACCATTGGGATTTAAGCCTCTAAAATCTTTTATTCTAGGCAATGCTATATTTACTAATCTATCAATAAATTCATACATTTTATTTTTTCTTAAAGTCACCTTCAGACCTGAGTTTGTATTTTTTCTTGTTTTGAAATTGGCTATTGATTTTTTAAATTTTGTAATAATTGGTCTTTGACCAGTAATACCAGCAAGATCCTCTTGGCATGAACTTACTATTTTTGAATCATTTCCATCTAATCCTAATCCCATATTAAGGACAATTTTTTCAATTTTAGGACCCATGTATAAATTTTTATATCCAAACATTTCTTTTAGACTTGGATTAATTTCTTTTAAAATTAATTCTTTCAATCTTGGTTCCATTATTTTTTAGCCTCTGATTTTTTGTTTGTTTCTATATTTTTTAAATTTGAAAGATGAATAAAGTTTTCTTTAGAAATAATTCCACCTTTTTTTTCTTTAGTTGTTTTCACATGCTTTTTTACCATGTTAATTCCCTTTACTTTTGCCCTGTTAAACTTTCTTTCAATTTCAATAACTTCACCATCTTTATTTTTATCTTTTCCAGCAATAATTTTAACTTTCATACCTTTTTTAATCATTATAATACCTCTGGTGCCAACGAAATTATTTTCATCTGTCCTCTTGTTCTAAGTTCTCTTGTAACTGGACCAAAAATTCTAGTACCAATTGGTTCACCTTTATCATCTGTTAATACCGCAGCATTATTATCAAATCTAACTTTTGATCCATCATTTCGATGTATTCCCTTTTTAACTCTCACAACTACAGCTTTGTGAACAGCTCCTTTTTTTACTTTTCCCTTTGGTATAGCCTCTTTAACAGCGACGACAATTGTATCTCCTATACTCGCATATCTCCTTTTTGACCCACCCAATACTTTTATACACTCAATTTTTTTTGCTCCAGTATTATCTGCCACTAAAAGTTCTGTTTGAACTTGTATCATTTCATATCTCCAATAACTTCAAACTTTTTATTTTTTGAGAATGGTCTACTTTCTCTTATAGATACCTTATCTCCAACTTTAAATTTATTTTCTTCGTCATGAACATTATATTTTTTTCTTGCTTTCATTACTTTTTTCAAAATTGGATGTTGATATTTTCTTTCAACAATAACTGTAATTGTTTTATTTGGTTTATCACTTACCACAGTTCCATTAAGTATCTTTTTAGGCATTCTTTCCTTCTAGTAATGTTTTAATTCTTGCAATATTTTTTTTTGTTTCATTAATTTTTGCTGGACTTTTTATTTGCCCATTTGTCTTTTGAAATCTAAAATTAAATAAATCTTTTTTAAATTTTTCAAGATTCTCTAGCTTTTGTTTATTTGTTAATTTTTTAATCTCTTTTTTTTTCATTTTATACTCTTTTGATAAACTTACATTTTATTGGTAATTTTGCAGAAGCTTTATAAAGGGCCTCTTTAGCTATCTGTTCAGATACACCATCAACTTCAAATAAGATTCTCCCTGGTTTTACTCTACAAGCCCAAAATTCTGGTGATCCTTTACCTTTTCCCATTCTAACCTCTGTTGGTTTTTTTGATACAGGTATATTTGGAAACATTCTTGTCCATACTCTTCCTTGTCTCTTCATATGTCTTGTTAAAGCTACCCTTGCGGCCTCAATTTGTCTTGAAATTATTCTTTCTGGTTGTATCGCTTTTAATCCATATGAACCATAATTCATATTATTACATCTTGATGCTGTTCCATGTATTCTTCCTTTATGAGCTTTTCTAAATTTTGTTCTTGTAGGTTGTAACATTTTATACTTTATTCCTTTCTTGACTAAATTCTTTAGTAAAAATTTCGCCTTTATATATCCATACCTTAATACCAATTATCCCATAAGTTGTTAAAGCCTCTGCCTCAGAATAATCAATATCAGCTCTAAGTGTATGAGATGGGATACTCCCCTCTCTTAACCATTCAGTTCTCGCAATCTCATTTCCTCCCAATCTACCGCTAATAGATACTTTTATACCTTTTGCTCCTAATCTTAAGGCTGATTGCATAGCTCTTTTCATTGCTCTTCTATATGAAACTCTTTTTACAAGTTGTTGAGCAATATTTTCAGCAACTAGATAGCTGTTTGTTTCAGGTTTTTTAACCTCTTTAATATTTAAAACAACTTCATTTGAAGTTAATTTTGATAAATTACCTTTTATTTTTTCTATATCTGTTCCTTTTTTTCCAATTACAAACCCTGGTCTAGATGTATATATAGTAACAAAACATTTTTTAGTTGTCCTCTCAATCATTACTTTAGAGACACCTGAGTTAATAACATTCTTTTTTATATAATTTCTTATTTTAAAATCTTCGATTAAGTTATTGCCAAAATCTTTTTTCTTAGCATACCAAACAGAGTCCCAGCCTCTATTAATACCCAATCTTAGACCAACAGGATTAACTTTTTGCCCCATGACTCTCACTTTGTTTCGATTGTTCAGTTAAAATTATTGTTAAATTTGAATATGGCTTCATTATTTCAGCAGCTCTACCTTTAGCTCTAGCCCTGAATCTTTTCATCACAACCTGCTTTCCACAATAAGCTTCTTTTACTATTAATTTGTCTATGTCGTATTGATAATTATTTTCTGCATTTGCAACTGCTGATGAAATAGTTTTTTTAATATCCTTTGAAATTCTTTTGTCAGAAAATGACAAATTTCTAATTGCAATATCTACTTTTTTTCCAACTATTGATTTTAATATTGGTTTTAGCTTTCTAGTGCTAGACCTAACATTTTTGTTAACAGATTTAACAATTTTAGCATCAATTTCTTTTTTCATTTTAGTCATTATTTTTTTGCAGTTCCACCTTCAACTTTTGCTTTTTTATCTGCTGGAGTGTGACCAAAAAATTGTCTAGTTGGCGCGAACTCTCCAAACTTATGTCCAACCATATCTTCAGATATTGTTATTGGTATAAATTTTTTTCCATTATGAATCAAAAAACTCACTCCTACAAATTCTGGTATTATTGTTGATTTTCTTGACCAAGTTTTTATTGGTTTTTTTACTGCATCATCTTTTAATTTTTCAACTTTTTTAATCAAACTATCCTCTACAAATGGTCCTTTCCAAACTGATCTTGCCATAATTTAAGCCCTTTTCTTCTTTCTTCTTCTAATTATAAATTTATCTGTTCTTTTATTATCTCTTGTTTTTAAACCTTTAGCCGATTGTCCAGTTGGAGAAACTGGATGTCTCCCTCCTGCTGATTTTCCTTCACCACCACCATGTGGATGATCGACTGGATTTTTTACTACACCTCTTGTATGTGGCCTTATTCCTAACCATCGAGATCTACCAGCCTTTCCTATTTTGATATTTTTTTGGTCTGGGTTAGATAATACACCTATAGTGGCCATTGAATTTGAATTAATTTTTCTTACTTCGCCTGATGTCATTTTAATTATTGAGTAATTTCCGTCTATACCCGATATTGAAACAGATGTTCCAGCTGATCTTGCAATTTTTCCACCTCCACCAGGATTGATCTCAACATTATGTATGTCCATGCCAACAGGTATATCTTTCAAAGGCAAACAATTACCGACTTTAATTTCTGAACTTGATCCATTTTCAATTTTATCACCGATTTTTATATCTTTTGGAGCTAAGTAATAAAATCTCTCACCATCATCAAATTTTACTAACATAATATGACACGATCTATTTGGATCGTATTCAATACGTTCAACTACAGCAGTAATTTTTGTTTTTTTTCTATAAAAGTCTATTTTTCTATATTTATGCTTATGTCCACCGCCATGATTTCTTGAGGTTATTCTTCCATAATTGTTTCTTCCTTTAGATGCATTGTTTGGTGATGTTAAGGCTTTAAATGGTTTACCCTTCCATAAACCTTCTTTGCTTACTAGTATAGTTCCTCTTGTAGATTTTGTATAAGGTTTAAATGTTTTTAATGCCATTTTTTATATTCCTGTTGTAAGATCTATATTCTGACCTTTTTTTAGTGTTATTACTGCTTTTTTGTAGCCTTTAACTCTCACTTTTTTTCCTCTTGTAGTTTTAAATCTTGTTTTTTTATTTATAATATTAACTTTAGTAACATTTACTTTAAAAATTTTTTCTATGTTACTTTTCAAATTTTTTTTATTTGCTTTTTTATGAACTTTAAACATAATTTTATTTTGCTCTGAAAGATTAGTTGATTTTTCAGTAACTATAGGGGATAAAATTTTGTCGTATAAATGTAATTTTTCCATAATTAATATCTTTTTTCTAATTCTTTAATTGATGTTTCTGTAAAAATAATTTTTTTAAACTTGGCTAAGTCGTAAGCGCTAAAATGATTGATGTCTGTAATTTTAACATTTGGAATATTTCTTACTGATTTGATTATATTACTTTTTGAATTACTATCTGCTATAATAATTGAATTGTTGGCATCAAATTTATTTAGAATATTAAACATTTCTTTTGTTTTCAAAATTTCTTTTTGGAAATCATCCAAAATTAACAATTGATCTAGTTTATTTTTTTTAGATATCAATGACGCAATGCTTAGCTTTTTTTCACTTTTGTTTAATTTTCTTTTTTTGTAGCTTTTCTGACCTTTTGGTCCATGCGCTACACCACCACCAACAAAGATTGGGGCCTTTTTACTTGCATGTCTGGCATTTCCTGTTCCTTTTTGAGCATATATTTTTGACGTTGATCCAGTAATTTCATTTTTTTGTTTGGTTTTAGCCTTTCTTCCTTTGTAATTTGCATTAGTTTTATAGAGCACGTTACTGACTAATTTATTGTTTACTTTTGCAGCAAAAATCTTATCTGATACTTCAATCGTTTCTTTTTTACCATCAATTTTATGTTTATCTATTTTCATATATTATTTCTTTTTATCTTTAGATTTCTTGGATTTTTCTAAAATTTCAATTTTTTCATTTATTGTTAATTTTTTTATGTTTTTAACAGCTTTCTTTAACAAGACTTCAGAATTTTTTGATCCTGGTATTGACCCTTTTAAATAAATTAATCCGTTCTCTAAATCTGTTTTTACAATTTCAAGATTTTGTACAGATCTCAGTTTATCACCCATATGTCCAGCCATTTTTTTTCCCTTGAATACTTTTCCTGGGTCTTGGTTTTGTCCAGTTGATCCATGGGCTCTATGTGATATTGAAACACCGTGGGAAGCTCTTAATCCACCAAAGTTATGTCGTTTCATTGCTCCAGCAAATCCTTTTCCTATAGTTTTTGATCTTACATCTAAAAATTTTGAATCTTTAAAAATTTCGATACCAAATTCATTTCCTTCTTTGTAATCTTCAATGCTTTTTACTCTAAACTCTTTTAAAATTCTTTTTGGCTCAGTATTTTTTTTTGAAAAGTAACCTTTCATTGCCTTTGTTAGTTTTGAATTTTTTATTTTTCCAAAGCCAAGTTGTATTGCATTATATCCTCTTTTTTCTTTATTAATTAACTGCACTACTCTTCCTTTCTCTACTTTCAAAACTGTTACTGGAATTGATTGTCCAGTTTTATAAAATTGTCTGGACATACCAATTTTTGTACCTATTAATCCAATTTCATTCATTAAATTTTAATCTCCACATCTACACCTGAAGCTAAGTCTAATTTCATCAAAGCTTCTACTGTTGCTGGTGTTGGTTCAATAATATCTATCAATCTTTTATGAGTTCTTGTTTCAAATTGTTCTCTACTTTTTTTATCTATATGGGGGGATCTTAAAACTGTGTATCTTTCCTTTTTTGTTGGTAGTGGTATTGGGCCCTTAATATTTGCCCCTGTTCGTTTTACTGTATTAACAATTTCCTCAGTAGACTGGTCTAATACTTTATTGTCATAAGCTCTCAATTTAATTCTAATATTTTGTTTTTCCATTTTTTAACCTGTTTTTTTTGTAACCTCATCTTGAACATTTTGTGGTACTTTGTCATAATGATCAAAAAACATCGAATATTGTGCTCTACCCTGAGACATTGATCTTAAATTATTAATATAGCCAAACATGTTAGCTAATGGCACCATTGCTGTTATCACTGTAGCATTACCTCTTTGTTCTTGAGTGCTTATTTGTCCTCGTCTACTATTTAAATCACCAATTACATCACCCATGTAATCTTCAGGGGTAACAACTTCTACTCTCATTATGGGTTCTAATAATTTTAAAGTTGCTTTGGTACAAGCTTCTTTGAAGCATTGTCTTGAAGCAAGTTCAAAGGCAAGTACGCTTGAGTCAACGTCGTGATGAAGACCATCGACTATTGTTACTTTATAATCAATTAGTGGAAATCCCGCTAATATTCCTCCATCAGCAACCGTCTCCACACCTTTTTCAACGCCTGGGATAAATTCTTTTGGAATTGCTCCACCTTTAATTTTGCTTTCTATTTCTCTACCTTTTCCGGGCTCAAGGGGTTCAACGGTAAGTTTTACTCTTGCAAATTGTCCCGCTCCACCGCTTTGTTTTTTATGAGTATAATCGTTTTCCGCTGGAGATAATATAGTTTCTCTATAAGCAACTTGGGGTGCCCCAACGTTAGCTTCTACTTTGAATTCTCTTTTCATTCTATCAACGATAATATCTAAATGTAATTCGCCCATACCTTTTATGATTGTTTGTCCTGACTCTTCATCAGAAGTTACTCTAAAAGATGGATCTTCCTTGGCCAATCTACCCAATGCTTCTCCCATTTTTTCTTGATCTGCTTTTGTTTTTGGTTCTACAGCAATTTCAATTACTGGGTCAGGAAATTCCATTGGTTCAAGTAGTACTGGTGTATCTTTATTTGCAAGTGTATGTCCAGTAATAGTATTTTTTAATCCTGCGAGAGCTACTATATCTCCAGCATTTGCCTCTTTAATATCTTCTCTAGAATTGGCATGCATTAAAAGCATTCTTCCAACTCTTTCCTCTTTATCCTTAGATGTATTGTAAATTCCAGTGCCTGATTTTACTGTTCCTGAGTATATTCTTATAAATGTTAGACTTCCTACAAATGGGTCATTTGCAACTTTAAAAGCAAGAGCAGAAAATGGAGCATTATCATCAAATTTCATTTCTATCTCATCTTCTGAACCTGGTTTTGTGCCCTTGATAAAACCGATATCCTCAGGACTAGGTAAATAATTTACCACTGCATCTAAAAGCGGTTGCACACCTTTATTTTTGAATGCTGAACCAGTAAGAACAGGAACAAAATCAAAACCCAAACATCCTTTTCTTATACATTCTATTAAATCTTTTTCTGATATATCTTTACCGGCAAGGTAGTCCTCCATTAGTTTTTCATCTTGCTCCACTGCAGTTTCAACTAACTCTTGTCGGTATTTAGCACAAATTTCTTTTAAATCCTCAGGTATTTCAGTTAGTTCCCATGCTGCACCTAAATCTTCATTTTTCCATACAACTGCTTTCATTTTTATCAAATCAACGACCCCTTTTAGAGAGGCTTCTATACCTATCGGAACCTGCATTACTAGCGGCTTAGCTCCTAAACGATCTTTTATCATGTCAACACATCTAAAAAAATCAGCACCTGTTCTATCTAATTTATTTACAAAACAAATTCTTGGAACCTTATATTTGTCTGCTTGTCTCCAAACAGTCTCTGATTGCGGTTCAACACCTGCGACCCCATCGAATACTGCTACTGCACCATCAAGTACTTTTAATGATCGCTCAACTTCGATAGTAAAATCAACATGACCAGGAGTATCAATTATATTAATACGATGATCATTCCAAAAACATGTGGTAGCTGCTGAAGTAATTGTGATTCCTCTCTCTTGCTCTTGCTCCATCCAATCCATAGTTGCTGCACCATCATGTACCTCACCAATTTTGTGACTTTTTCCTGTATAATAAAGTATTCTTTCAGTTGTTGTGGTTTTGCCAGCATCGATATGCGCCATTATACCTATATTTCTGTATTTATTTAGAGTGTGAGTTCGTGACATAAATTATTACCATCTAAAATGTGCAAAGGCTTTATTAGACTCTGCCATTTTATGTGTATCTTCCTTTTTTTTTATAGCTGATCCTCTATTTTGATAGGCATCATATATTTCATTAAATATTTTATCAGACATTTTTTTATCTTTTCTTTTTCTAGATGCGTCAACCAACCACCTCAATGCTAACGCTTGTGATCTTTTAGATTTTACCTCAACAGGTACCTGATAAGTTGCTCCTCCTACTCTTCTAGATCTCACTTCAACTGCTGGTCTGATATTATTTATTGCATCATTAAATACATTTAACGGTTCATCTTTTGATTTAGATTTAATTTTTTCAATAGCATCATAAATAATTTTTTCAGCAATAGTTTTTTTACCATCATACATTATTGAATTTATAAGCTTTGGTATAATCGTTGATTTATACTTTGGGTCAATTATAGGTAATTTTTTTGGAGCTCTTCTTTTTCTAGACATTTTTATTTACCTTTTTTTGTTCCGTATAAAGAACGCCTTTGTTTTCTATTTGCAACGCCTTGAGTGTCAAGATTACCCCTTAAAATATGATATCTTACACCTGGTAAATCTTTTACTCTCCCTCCCCTTATTAAAACAACTGAGTGTTCTTGGAGGTTATGACCTTCCCCTGGTATATAAGCAGTAACCTCAAAGCCGTTTGATAATCTTACTCTCGCAACTTTTCTTAAGGCTGAGTTTGGTTTTTTTGGGGTAGTTGTATAAACCTTTACACACACTCCACGCTTTAAAGGTTGTTTTTGTAGTGCAGGAACTTTATTCCTTGTTATTTGTTTAATTCTACTTTTTCTAACTAATTGGTTAATAGTTGGCATATTAATTTTCTAATAATTTATTTTTGATGAAAATAACTGACATGTTATTTGTGGCAGCGTTTAGTGATCTAGTCACTACATTCCAACCAAAAACATGGCCAAAATACATTAGAAATTGTATTTGTCAAACTAAAATAAGGCTAAAAATACAGCAGATTTATTGATTTATTTGAGCATCAGACTTATCAAGAGTTTCTTGCTCGGATAGAAATTTTTGATCATCATCAATAGCTTTTTTATTCCAAGTATTTTTAATAGCTCCAGTACCAGCTGGAACAAGTCTACCAACAATAACATTTTCTTTTAATCCCGATAATTTATCAACTTTTCCTTTAATAGCTGCATCTGTCAAAACTCTTGTTGTTTCTTGGAATGAAGCAGCTGATATAAAAGACTCTGTTTGCAGCGAAGCTTTTGTGATTCCCATTAAAACTCTTTCACCTATGGCAGGTTTTTTATTTTCTGACTTTAATTGGTCATTCATATTATCAAACTTAATTCTATCGATTATTTCTCCTGGTAATAATTTACTATCGCCAGACTCTTTTACCTCTATTTTCTTTAACATTTGTCTTAATATTACTTCAATATGTTTGTCATTGATAATTACTCCCTGCAATCTATAAACATCTTGAACTTGATTTACAAAATATTCTGTAAGTTCTTCTATTCCTAAAATTCTTAAAATATCATGAGGCAAAGGTTGACCATCGAGAAGATATTCTCCTTTTTTAATTTTTTCTCCTTGATTAAAATTAATATGTTTTCCTTTTGGAATTAAATAACTAGATGTTTCTCCATTATCCGCTTCAATCGTGACTCTTTGTTTGCCTCTAACCTCTTTTCCAAAAATTACACTACCATCATTCTCTGCAATAATTGCACTGTCCTTGGCTTTTCTAGCTTCAAAAAGTTCTGCAACTCTAGGTAACCCTCCAGTAATATCTTTTGTTTTAGTAGTTTCTTTAGGAAGTCTTGCAATAACATCACCTGCAGAAATTTTTTGACCATCTTTGACTGAAAGAATTGAATCTGGAACTAAGTAGTATCTAGCTTCATTATCATCTGCTTTTTTAATCACATTTCCTTTATCATCTCTAAGTGTAATCCTCGGTTTTAAATCAGTATTTTTTGATTGAGTTTTCCAATCAACAACTGCTTTTGTTGATATACCTGTTGCATCATCAACTGTTTCAGCTATTGAAACACCATCGATTAAATCAACGTAATTTGCAATACCATCTTTTTCTGCAATAACCGGGGTTGTATATGGGTCCCATTCGCATATTTTGGCACCTTTTTTAATTTTTTGTTCATTTTCAAAAAATAATTTAGATCCATAAGGGACTTTGTAAGATGCTACTTGTAAACCATTGTCATCCTCAATAGAAATTTCTGTATTTCTGCCCATTACAATCTGATTATTTTTTGAGTCTTTTAAGAGGTTTGTATTTACTATTTTTAAATTACCATCTGAGCTTGATATTATTTGAGACTCTTGCTTTACAGAAGCAGTTCCTCCAACATGGAAAGTTCTCATCGTTAACTGTGTTCCAGGTTCTCCAATAGATTGGGCAGATATCATTCCAATAGCTTCGCCTACGTGTACCATTTTACCCCTTGAAAGATCTCTTCCATAACATTTTGCACAAACACCTTCTTTTGAACTACAAGTCATTACTGAGAAAACATTTAGCATTTTAACTCCAGCTGCATCTATTTTTTCACAAGCTGCTTCGTCTATCATTTGATCTTTCTTGATTATTATTTCTCCAGACAAAGGATTTTTTACATCGGTTGCTGTAACTCTACCTAAAGCTCTTTCTGAAAGACTTACCATTATGTTTCCACCCTCAAGAACTTCTGTTAATTTTATAAACCCTGGATTATCACATTTCTTTTTTGTTACAGTTAAATCTTGAGCTACATCACACAGTCTTCTCGTTAAATAACCTGAACTTGCAGTTTTTAGAGCAGTATCTGCTAACCCTTTTCTTGCTCCATGTGTAGAATTAAAATATTCTAATGCTGTAAGACCTTCTTTAAAATTTGATGTAATTGGTGACTCAATAATTTCTCCTGAAGGCTTGGCTATCAAACCTCTCATGCCTGCTAATTGTTTCATTTGAGCAGCTGATCCTCTTGCACCACTATCAGCCATCATAAAAACTGAGTTTATTTTTAGCCCATCTTCGGTTGCTTCAGTTGCTGAGATTCTTTTCATCATCTCAGATGCGACTCTGTCTGTACATTTAGACCAAGCATCGATTACTTTATTATATTTTTCACCACGTGTAATTAATCCTTCTGCATATTGACCTTCATAATCAGCAATCAATTTTTTTGTTTCATCGATTAATTGCTGTTTATTTTCAGGTATAACTAAATCGTCTTTACCAAATGAAATTCCTGCTTTGAAAGCATGCTTAAAGCCAAGATCTTTTAGTTTATCACAAAATATTACTGTGCTTTTTTGTCCAGAAAACCTGAAGACGTGGTCTATTACCTCTGAAACTATTTTTTTTGGTAGAAGCCTGTCTACTAATGAAAATTTATTGTTAACATTTTTTGGTATTAAATGTGACAATAAAAATCTTCCAGCTGTACTTATGTGTTTTTCAAATTTTTTATTACCTTTTTCGTCAACAGTTTCAAACCTTGAGACAATTCTTGAATGTACTTTTATTTGACCTGTTTCAAGAGCATGTTCAATTTCTGTAGTATTTACAAAATAACCATCAACTTTTTCAGTTTGAATTGGTGGTTGAGATAGATAATAAATACCTAATATCATATCCTGACTCGGTACTATGATCGGTTTACCATTAGACGGACTAAGAATGTTATTTGTGGACATCATCAACACTCTTGCCTCTAATTGAGCCTCTAAACTAAGAGGTACGTGTACAGCCATTTGGTCTCCATCAAAATCAGCATTAAATGCTGCACATGTCAATGGGTGAAGCTCAATAGCATTACCTTCAATAAGC
Source organism: uncultured Pelagibacteraceae bacterium (assembly GCA_902584995.1). Classification (GTDB taxonomy): domain Bacteria; phylum Pseudomonadota; class Alphaproteobacteria; order Pelagibacterales; family Pelagibacteraceae; genus Pelagibacter. The sequence continues at coordinate 9,439 of CACICF010000004.1, read as the reverse complement.
TTTGGTTCAAATGCTTGAACACCCAATCTATGTAATGTAGGAGCTCTATTTAATATGACAGGGTGCTCTCTCACTATGAGTTCTAATGCATCCCAGACTTCATTTCTCTCTCTTTCAACTAATTTTTTTGCTTGTTTTATTGTTGAGGCTAATCCAAGTTTATTGAGTCTAGCATACAAAAATGGTTTAAATAATTCCAAAGCCATTTTTTTTGGTAGACCGCATTCATGTAGTTTGAGATCAGGGCCAACAACTATTACCGATCGTCCAGAATAATCAACCCTTTTTCCTAGTAAATTTTGTCTAAATCTTCCTTGTTTACCTTTAAGCATTTCTGCAAGAGATTTAAGTGGTCTTTTACCTGTACCTGTTATTACTCTACCTCTTCTTCCATTATCAAACAAAGCATCTACAGATTCTTGTAACATTCTTTTCTCGTTTCTAACTATGATATCGGGAGCTTTAAGATCTATTAATCTTTTCAAACGATTATTTCTATTTATTACTCTCCTATATAAGTCATTAAGATCTGAAGTAGCAAAACGACCACCATCTAAAGGAACTAAAGGTCTTAACTCAGGTGGTATTACAGGTACAGTTGTTAATATCATCCACTCTGGTTTATTTCCTGTCTCTATGAAAGACTCAATTAATTTTAATCTTTTAATTGATCTTTCCTCAGAAACTTTAGATTTTGTCTCTTTTATACTTTTAATTAATGCTTCTCTTTCTTCCTCGAGATTAATAGATTTTAAAATTTCGAGTATTGCTTCGGCTCCTATTCCTGCGGTAAAAGCCTCCTCTCCGTAATCATCTTGATATTTAATTAACTCTTCTTCTCCTAATAACTGGTTCTTTTTTAAGCCAGTCAAACCAGGTTCAATAACAATAAAATTTTCAAAATACAAAACTCTTTCAACTTCTTTCAATTTCATATCTACTACTAAAGAAATTCTACTTGGTAATGATTTTAAAAACCATATGTGAGCTACAGGGGTTGCAAGGTTTATATGACCCATTCTTTCCCTTCTTACATTTGATTTTGTAACTTCTACTCCACACTTTTCGCAAATGATTCCTCTAAATTTCATACGTTTATACTTACCGCATAAGCACTCATAATCTTTTATAGGTCCAAAAATTCTTGCACAAAATAGTCCATCCTTTTCTGGTCTGAAAGTTCTGTAGTTTATAGTTTCTGGTTTTTTAATTTCTCCAAATGTCCACGATTTTATTTTTTCGGGGCTTGCTAGTGTAATTTTAATACTATTAAAATTTTGAGCCTCAGTAATTTCTGATGATTTAAATAGATCCGATAATTCTTTACTCATACTAATTTAACTCCACATTTAATGCTAATGACTTAATTTCTTTTACTAAAACGTTAAAGGACTCTGGTATTCCTGACTCAAAGTTTTCTTCACCTTTTACAATAGTTTCATAAACCTTTACTCTTCCTGCAACGTCATCTGATTTAACTGTTAAGATTTCTTGTAGCGTGTAAGATGCACCATATGCCTCTAGCGCCCAAACCTCCATTTCACCAAATCGTTGACCTCCTAATTGTGCTTTTCCTCCTAGTGGTTGCTGTGTAACTAAACTATAAGGACCAGTAGATCTTGCGTGAATTTTATCTTCTACTAAGTGATGTAACTTAAGCATATAAATAATACCAACTGTAACAGGTCTATCAAATTTTTCTCCTGTCCTCCCATCCCATAATGTTGTTTGTCCAGAATTTGGTAAATTTGCAAGTTCAAGCATGTTTGTAACATCTTTTTCTTTAGCGCCATCAAATACAGGAGTAGAAATTGGAACACCATTTTGAATATTCTGGCACAAATCCTTAAATTCTGTATTTGTTAGGGTATCAATATTCTCAGAAAAAACTTCTTCCCCATAAACAGATTTTAAAAATTTAGAAATTTTTTCTACTTTTTCAATTTTCCTTTGATTTTGATTTATTAAATCATTTAGCTGTTCTCCCAGTTCCTTACATGACCAACCTAAATGCGTCTCCAGTATCTGACCAACGTTCATTCTACTTGGTACACCTAATGGATTTAAAACAATGTCTACAGGTTTTCCATTTTCTCTATAAGGCATATCTTCAACAGGTACTATTTTACTCACTACACCCTTATTTCCATGCCTACCAGACATCTTATCACCAGGTCTTAATCTTCTTTTGATTGCTACAAAAACTTTTACCATTTTCATGACACTAGGCAATAAATCGTCCCCTTGTCTTATTTTTAAAACTTTATCTTCAAATCTATCTTGAATATCCTTTTTAGCATTTTCATATTGAGATTTTAATTGAAATAATGCTTCTAATTTTTTTTCATCATCAATTGAAATTTTAAATAAATCCGAAACAAGTAAATCAAAAATAATTTCCTCTGTTAACATAGTTCCTTCAATATGAGATTTTATTTTTTTATTTAATTTTGTATTTGCAAGTATCGTTGAGGCTCTTTGTTTTATGCTTCTCTCTAAAATTTCCTCCTCAACATTCTTATCTTGTTGAACACTCTCAATTTCTGCTCTTTCAATAGTAATAGACCTTTCGTCCTTTTCTATTCCATGTCTATTAAAGACTCTTACGTCAACAACAATTCCACCACTACCACTAGGCATTTTTAGTGAAGTATCTGTTACATCTATAGCTTTCTCACCGAATATTGATCTTAAAAGTTTTTCTTCCGGGCCTGATGCTGAATCTCCTTTTGGAGTTACCTTTCCAACTAAAATATCTCCAGGCTTAACCTCGGCACCAATATAAACAATACCTGACTCGTCAAGGTTCTTTAATGATTCTTCGTTTATATTTGGAATGTCTCTAGTTATATCTTCCTCACCTAATTTCGTATCTCTAGCCATAACTTCGTATTCCTCGATATGAATTGAGGTAAATACATCATCGGTAACACATCGCTCAGATATTAATATAGAGTCTTCAAAGTTGTATCCCTGCCAAGGCATAAAAGCTACAGTAACATTTTTTCCTAACGCTAATTCACCTGTTTTTGTTGATGGTCCATCGGCAATTATATCACCTGACTTTACTTTATCACCAACCCTTACTAATGGTTTTTGATTAATACATGTATTTTGATTCGATCTTTTAAATTTTTGTAGATTGTATATGTCCACTCCGGATTGAGAGTAATCTTTTTCATTAGATGCTTTAATTACTATTCTTTTTCCATCAATTTTATCAACTATTCCATCTCTCCTTGCTACAATAGTAACTCCGGAGTCTAATGCTACGTCACTTTCTATTCCGGTTCCAACCAAAGGAGCTTCTGGTTTTAATAACGGAACAGCTTGTCTCATCATATTAGAACCCATTAATGCTCTATTAGCATCATCGTTTTCTAAAAATGGAATAAGTGAGGCAGCAACCGAAACTAGCTGTTTAGGAGATACATCAATGTAATCAATATTTTCAGGTTTTGATAATATAAAATCTAAATTTGCTCTACTTGAAACCAACTCCTCAACAAATTTACCATTTTTATCTAACAATGAATTTGCCTGTGCAATTGTAAATTTAGTCTCCTCCATAGCAGACAAATATTCTATTTTATCTTGGACTATTCCATTTTCCACTTTCTTATATGGGCTCTCAATAAAACCATACTTATTAATTTTGGAATAAGTCGACAAACTATTTATTAGTCCGATATTTGGTCCTTCAGGTGTTTCAATTGGGCATATTCGGCCATAATGAGTAGGATGAACGTCACGAACCTCAAATCCAGCTCTTTCGCGAGTTAGACCTCCTGGACCTAATGCTGACACTCTTCTTTTATGAGTAATTTCAGATAAAGGATTTGTTTGATCCATAAATTGAGAAAGTTGAGATGTTGCAAAAAAATCTTTTAATGAAATCGTTAATGGTTTAGCATTTATCAAATCTTGTGGCATTGCCGACTCAACATCAAGCGTAGTCATTTTTTCTTTTATAGCCCTTTCCATTCTATAAACACCAATCCTGGCTTGGTTCTCAACAAGTTCACCGACTGATCTTACTCTACGATTTCCTAAATGATCGATATCGTCTACCTCATCTTTGCCATCTCTTAAATCTAACATTTTCTTAATTATAGCCAAAATATCATCATTTCTTAAAATAGTAATTTTGTCAGAGCAATTTAAATCTAATCTGGAGTTCATTTTGACTCTTCCAACATCTGATAAATCATATCTATCAGAGCTGAAGAAAAGATTATTAAATATTTGAGTAGCAATTTCTATTGTAGGCGGTTCTCCAGGTCTTAAAATTTTGTAAATTTCAGTAATAGCATCATTTTTATTTTCATTTTTATCATTAAGAATTGTTTGAAGCAGATAAGGTCCCTTAGAAATAGTATTAGTTTTTGATACTTTTAATGTTTTAATATTTTCCTCTAAAAACTTTTTAATAATTGTATCATTTAATTCAGTACCAATCTTAAATGTTTCTTCACCGACGATAACATTTTCGTGCAAGAATTTTCCATATAAAGCCTCATGAGATACAAGAATATCTCTTAATCCCTCGTTTTGTAATTTTTTAGCAGTTAAAAAGTTGATTTGCTCTCCAATTTTTACCATTACTTTATTATTTTTGGCGTCTATAACTTCCTCTGAAAAGTTTTTAGACTTATAGTTTTCAGGATCAAATTTTGTTTTCCATTTTTTTAAATTTTGATCATAAAAAAATGTTTCTTTCTCATAAAATTCATTAACAATATCTGTTTTACTATAACCTAATGCTTGTAATAGTGTTGAGACATAAATCTTTTTTTTACGGTCAATTCTAAAGTATAAAAAATCTTTTACATCAAATTCAAAATCGAGCCATGACCCTCTATTTGGAATTACTCTACAATTGAATAAAAGTTTTCCACTAGCATGTGATTTACCTTTATCATGATCAAAAAATACTCCAGGACTTCTATGCATTTGATTAACAACTACTCTTTGAACTCCATTTGTTATAAATGTTCCACTGTTAGTCATCATAGGCACTTCACCCATGTATACTTCTTGTTCCTTAGCAGATAATATATCTTTAGTATTATTTTCTTGATCGATTTCGTATACAACTAATCTGAGTGTACACTTTAGAGCCGCCGAATATGTAAGACCTCTTGTTATACATTCTTCTACATCGAATTTTGGTTTTTCAAGTCTATAAGAAACATACTCAAGAGTTGCTTTATCATTCAGATCTTCAATTGGAAAAATACTTTTAAAAACTCTATGAAAACCTTTTATCAAGTGTTGTTCAAGATCATCTCTAAACTCTGTTAATTCTTTATATGAATTTTTTTGAACTTCTATTAAGTTAGGTATAGATAAACTCTCTTTAAGTTTACCAAAACTTTTTCTTATATTTTTTTTCTCAGTAAAAGATAACCGCATAAATATTTATCACTGAAATAAAATTCAGTGATTTGTTTCTTTCTTTTTTTAATTACTTAAGTTCTACTGTTGCGCCTGCAGCTTCTAATTTAGCTTTAATTTCTTCAGCTTCTTTTTTATTAACACCTGATTTGACTTCTTTAGGTGCTCCTTCGACTAAATCTTTTGCTTCTTTTAAACCTAATTCTGTAACAGCTCTTACTTCTTTAATAACATTTATTTTTTTATCACCAGCAGCTGTGAGCATGATCGTGAAATCATCTTTATCTTCAGCTGGAGCTTCGCCGCCTGCTGCAGCAGCTGGTGCAGCAGCAACTGCAGCTGCAGCTGTCACTCCCCATTTTTCCTCTAATTGTTTTGAAAGCTCAGCTGCCTCTACAACAGTCAAGCTTGATAAATCCTCTATAATTTTATTTAAGTCAGCCATAATAATAATTTTTGTTCCTGGTTATTTTTTTGATTTTTCGAGCGCTAAAATAGCGATTTTTGACGCCGGTGCAAGTAAAATACTTGCAATTTTTTGAGCTGGAGACCTTAAAATACCTACTATTTTTGCCCTTGCTTCATCTAATGATGGCAATGTGGCTACATTTTTCACGCCCGCTACATCTAAAATGTCTGCCCCCATGATTCCACCAAGTATTTTTAGATTTTCGTTATCTTTCGAAAATTTTGTTAATATTTTTGCAGAGGTAATTGCATCATTAGATAATGCAACTGCCGTAGGTCCATTAAATAGGTTTGATAAATCTTTACATCTGGTTTTTTCTAAAGCTAACTTTGTTATTCTGTTATTTGTGATCTTAAACTTAATTCCATGCTCTCGCATTTTTTTTCTAAGTTCATCCAATTGAGAGACTGTTAGTCCTTGATAATGAGTAACAATTACTGCATCAGTTTTATCAAATTGTGAGGTCATTTCCTCTATATACAGCTTCTTTTGTTCTTTATTCATCATAATTATATACTTTTATCTAATTTAATTTTATATGATACACCCATTGTGGAGGTAATGAATATTTGTTTTACCAAATCACCTTTAATCGTTAGATTGGATTTTTCTTTTTCAATAGCCTCGAGAACAGCGTTATAATTTTTAATTAACTTTTCATCATCAAATGATTTTTTTCCTATACTTAAACCTATATTACCATCTTTATCATTCCTAATCTCAACTTGACCAGCTTTCGACTCTTTTACTGCTTTAGCAATATCATTTGTTACTGTTCCTAATTTAGGATTTGGCATAAGTCCTTTTGGGCCTAATATTTTTCCCAATTTTGATAATTTAACCATCATTGAAGGTGTACAAATAAGTTTCTCAAAGCTAAAGTCTCCATTTTTAATTTTTTCTATTAAATCATCACCTCCTACAATATCCGCATTTGCAGTTTTAGCTTCTTGAACTTTATTATCTTCACATACAACTGCTACATTTATGGATTTGCCTGTCCCCCCAGGTAAATTTACAACAGTTCTTAAATTAATTTCATTTTTTTTTTGTTTATTATTTATTCTTAAACTTAAATCTAATGATTCATCAAACTTTGTTGTACAGTTAGATTTAACAACTTTTAAAATACTATCAATCTTACCTGGATTTAGATCTTTTGTACCCTCTGGAAGTTTATTATATCTTTTTGACGGCATTATTCTTTTACCTCTATTCCCATTGATCTGGCAGATCCTGCTATGATTTTTGCTGCCTCATCTATATCATGGGCATTTAAGTCTTCCATCTTTTTTTCAGCGATATCTTTAAGTTGTTGTTTTGAAATTGATCCAATAATACTTCTTCCCGGTTCCTTTGATCCACTTTTTAGTTTCATAGCTTCTTTAATAAAATGTGAAGCTGGTGGTGATTTAATTACAAAATCAAATTTTTTATCTTTATAAACTGTAATAATCACTGGAACAGGTTTTCCTGCAAATGATTTTGTTTTGTCATTAAAAGCTTTACAGAACTCCATTATATTAATTCCCCTTTGACCTAATGCTGGTCCAACTGGAGGAGCAGGGTTTGCTTGACCACCTTTTATTTGCAGTTTTACATATCCACTAATTTCTTTTTTTGCCATTAACTTACCTTTTCTACTTGGTTATATTCTAAATCAACTGGAGTAGGTCTTCCAAAAATCGAAACAGAAACTTTTAGTCTTAATTTTTCCTCATCTATATCCTCTACTAAACCGCTAAATGATGCAAAAGGTCCATCTATAACCTGAACTTTTTCTCCTACATTATATTCAATACCAGATTTTGGTTGTGCTACACCATCTTTTATTTGACCTAAAATTTTTTCAATTTCTTTATCAGATACTGGTATCGGCGCTCCTTTAGATCCTAAAAATCCACTTACCTTTTTTAAATTTTTTATCATATGATAAATATTATTATCCATTTCACTTTTTATCAAAATGTATCCAGGGAAGTATTTTTTTTTTCTTTGAACTCTTTTGCCTCTCTTAACCTCTGTAACATCATGTGTAGGTACAATTATTTCCTCAAATTTCTCTGATATCTCAGCTTTTTCTGCTTCTTCTCTTATAGATTGAGCAACTTTATTTTCAAAGCTTGAATGAGATTGAACTATGTACCAGTTTTTCATTAAATACTTACCTTAAGGATTATTTCCAAGAAAAATTTTAATACTTGGTCAAGCAAAAGAAAAAATAATGATGCCAATACAGCCATTGCAAAAACCATTAAAGCTCCTTGTACAGTTTCTTTAGCCGTCGGCCATGTAACCTTGAAAGCCTCTTGTTTTACATCTTGTATAAATTTTAATGGGTTTTTCATAATACACTATGTTATTTTTTGGCAGGAGCGAAGGGAATCGAACCCCCAACCTCCGGTTTTGGAGACCGGCGCTCTACCAATTGAGCTACACTCCTATTGAGTTTACTCTAATATCTTAGTTACTACTCCGGCTCCTACTGTTCTACCACCTTCTCTAATTGCAAAATTAAGTTTTTCATCCATCGCAATTGGTGTGATAAGTTTTACTGTAAATTTTGCGTCATCTCCTGGCATTACCATTTCTGTTCCAGCAGGTAATTCAACTTCACCAGTAACATCTGTTGTTCTAAAATAAAATTGTGGTCTGTATTTTGTGAAGAAAGGTGTGTGTCTTCCACCCTCCTCTTTTTTTAATACATAAGCTTGAGCCTCAAATTTTGTATGAGGTTTAATCGAACCAGGCTTACATAATACTTGACCTCTCTCAACATCAGTTCTTTCAACACCTCTTAATAATGCACCGATGTTATCTCCAGCTTCTCCAGAGTCCAATAATTTTCTAAACATTTCTACTCCAGTACAAACTGATTTTTTTGTTTCTCTGATACCAACAATTTCTATTTCTTCTCCAGTTTTAATTACTCCTGACTCAACTCTACCTGTAACAACTGTTCCTCTACCAGAAATAGAAAATACATCTTCTACTGGCATCAAAAAATCTTTATCTTTTGGTCTGTCAGGCTGTGGAATAAATTCATCAACAGATTTCATTAATTCCATAATCGAATTCTTTCCGATTTCATCATCCCTTCCTTCTACGGCTGCTAAAGCAGAACCTTTTATTATTGGAGTTTTATCTCCAGGAAATTTGTAAGAAGTTAATAAATCTTTAATTTCTTCTTCGACCAAATCTATCATTTCTTTATCATCAACTTGATCAACTTTATTTAAATATACGACAATTGCAGGAACTCCAACTTGACGAGCAAGAAGAATGTGTTCTCTAGTTTGGGGCATAGGACCATCAGCAGCATTCACAACTAATATTGCTCCATCCATCTGTGCAGCACCTGTAATCATATTTTTTACATAATCTGCGTGACCAGGGCAATCGACGTGAGCGTAATGTCTATTTTCAGTTTCATATTCAACGTGAGCTGTTGAAATAGTTATACCTCTCTCTTTTTCCTCAGGAGCTTTATCAATTTGATCATAAGCTACAAAGTTTGCACCACCACCTTCTGACAATACTTTTGTTATTGCTGCAGTTAAAGTTGTTTTACCG
>CACICF010000003.1 GCA_902584995.1 uncultured Pelagibacteraceae bacterium | reverse complement strand
GGAATTACACCCAACATCTAATAGTCCGTTTCCTTGGAGCTAATTTATCTAAGTAGACAGATGTTTTATTTTCAGTTAACTTTTTGGTCTAAAAATTCTTAAGGGGGAATATGACTGATCTAGAAAAGCATGTTAATCAACCAGGCAGAGCCAAACTGGTTAAACAAGTAAGAGCGAAAATAAACGAACTTAAAATTGATTATATTTTTTTTCAATTCATATCAGTAACAGGAAGAGTTGTTGGTAAAGGAATTCCTGCAGATCATTGGGAAAGAACTTGTGAAAAAGGATTTCAATTAGTTTATGGAGCAACTGCAAATTTATTTTTAGATCGTCACAATAACTATATTGGATATGGTCCTGAAGCAAAAGAACTTGTAGGTATTCCAGATCCAGAGACTTTTTGTCAATTACCTTGGGATAAAAAAGTAGCTCGTGTATTTGTTACTTGTTTTAGAAATAGAGAAGAGAGAGAAAATCCAGGTGGACATCTTACATCTGATTGCAGAGGAAATTTAAGAATAATCGCTAAAGAATTTAAGAAAAAACATGGTTACCAACTAAGAGTAGGGACGGAGCCAGAAATGATGTGGTTAACTAGAAATGAGGATGGAACTCCAACAGGGAAAGGGTTCTCTAAACCTTATTGTTATCACATAGATCAATTTGAATCTTTAAGACCTGTATTTATGAGAGTTATGGAGTACGCGAGAGCTATGGGTTTTGACATGATTCAGGGTGATCATGAGGATGCACCAGGACAATTAGAATTAAACTGGACGTATGATGATGTTTTAAGAAATGCAGACAGATTATCTACTTATAGACAAATTTGTGCACAGGTTGCGAGAGAGTTTAATTTGATTGCTTGCTTTATGACTAAACCGTTTATGGGAGTCTCTGCAAGTGGTTGTCATACAAATATGTCTTTATGGACTGGTGGAAAAGATAAAGTAAATAAATTAGGCCATAAATCTTTACCAGGTATGGATGAAGTGTTTACTTATGTTGAAGGAGGAACAAATACTTTTATGCCTGATACAAAAGATGTTCAGCTGCCAGGTAAAATCGGCTTAAAATCAATTGGTGGTGTAATGAAACACCTTCCAGCATTAACTGCTATTGGATCATCAACTGTAAATTCTTATAGAAGATTATGGGACCAAGGTTTTTGGGCACCAGTTTATGCTGACTGGGGATATCAAAATAGAACTTGTGGACTAAGAGTTTCAGCTCCAGGAAGATTTGAGTACAGATCAGTAGACTCAATGCATAACCCTTACTTAATGGGAGCAGGTTTATTAAAAGCTTTTGATGATGGAATTAAAAATAATATTGATCCTGGAAAACCAGAGTCTAGAAATATTTATGAAGCTCAGAAGGCTGGAAAAAACGTTAAAAAATTACCATTAAGTCTTGGTGAAGCATTGGATCGTTTAGCTGAAGATAAAGTTATTCAATCGGCAATGCCAGATGAAATGTATAAAATATTTCATTGGTATAAAAATGATGAGTGGGAGAGATTTCTTGGCGCAACAACTCAATGGGATCTTGATACTTATCTGGATTGTTTACCATAAGGAAAAATTATAGGAGAGAAAAACAATGTGCGGAATTGCGGGACTAATTCATAGAGGAAAATCTTCAAACGTAGGTCAAGAACTTCAAGGAATGCTTCAAGCATTAAAGCATAGAGGTGAAGATTCTACTGGTTATGCTCTTTATGGAGATACAGATGGTCAAAACTTTATTATGCGATTTAAGGTTGGTGAAAATGTTGGTGAAGGTAGTTCATCAGTAATGGAAGATGTATCAGTTTATGATGAAAGAAAAAAAATTGTTGATAGTTATCTTTCTCAAATGGGAGCAAAGATTGTTAAAGAAGAAAGAATACTGCCCTATTCACTAAGATATGAAATTGACTATGATAAAGGAGATTTGCTTGAATTTTCACAAAAAATAGAGAGCATTCCTGGAGTTGAAATCCTATCAATGGGAAAATCTTTGGAGGTTATTAAAGATTTAGGTAACGCAAAAACTGTTTGTGATAGATACAATCTAGGAGATCTTGTTGGTACTCACGCAATTGGACATGCTAGAATGGCAACAGAGTCTGGCGTAGACATTAAATCTGCTCACCCATTTTGGGGCTACCCTTTTAGCGATGTTTCAGTTGTGCATAATGGTCAATTAACTAACTATTGGAATAATAGAAGAATTTTAGAAAACAAAGGAATGCGATTTATGTCAGAGTGTGACTCTGAATTGATTGCAGTATACTTAGCAGAAAAAATGAGAAATGGAGCTACACTTGAAGAGGGTATGAAAGATAGTTTATCTGGACTTGATGGAGTATTCACTTACTTTGTTGCAACAAAAAATTCACTTGGGATGGCTAAAGACACTATGGCAGCAAAACCGTTAGTTTTATATGAGTCAGATGATTTAGTTGCAATGGGATCAGAAGAAATAGCAATCAGATCTGTTCTTCCTCAAGAAATTGATACTTATGATCCATTTGATGGAGAGGTTAAGGTATGGCAAATTTAAAAACAACTGAAAAAAAAACAAAAGCCCAATCTATGGGGCTTCACACTGAAGTTCTTACAGGAAAAACACAACAAAAGTTTTTTAATCCAGATGAAGCAGAAAACTTTTATTATTGGGGAACATATGATGTAGATTTTAATAAAAGAACTGAGCTTGATGTAAATGATATGGATTGCAAAGAGGCGAATAAAAAAATTGATGAATTAATGAGTCAGGGCTATGGAACAATTGTAATAAAAAACCCACAAGGAAAACATAGTTTGGGCGTTGGAATTTTAAATAAATTAAACTTAATATTTGAAGGAAGTTTAGGTTATTTTGGAGTTGGTTCTATAGATGGCCCTACCGTAAGAGTTAACGGAAGAGTTGGATGGTCATGTGCAGAAAATATGATGGCTGGCAAAGTTGTAATAGAAAAAAATGCAGGATCGTGTTTTGGTGCAGCAGTAAGAGGTGGAGATTTAATTTGCAAAGGAAGTGTTGGTGCAAGAACAGGTATTGACCAAAAAGGTGGTACAATAATAATTGGTGGTGATGCTGGGGCTTTTACTGGATTTATGATGCAAAGAGGAAGAATAGTAGTTTTAGGTAATGTAGGTATAAACCTTGGAGACTCTATGTATGATGGAACAATCTATGTTGGGGGAAAAATTGGATCATATGGAAGTGATGCGATTGAGTCACCTATGACAAAAAGTGATATAGATTGGTTAAAAAGAAAACTTAAAGTAGCTGAAATTGGCGAAAATTTTGATGTTTCTAAAATGACTAAAGTAGTTGCGGGTAAAAAACTTTGGAATTATGACGCTTTAGAACCAACTGAGAAAAAAGGAGCTATATAATGGCAAAAAAGAAAAATGGAAAAACGAATGGTCATTCTAATGGCAATGGTCAAAGTGAATTTTCAAAAAGAAATAAAAGTTTATTAGGTTATAATTCAATATTTACTCCAGAAGTAATCGACGACATACATATAAAAGCGCAATTAGGTAGATACAGAATGCGTGGTATGGCATTGATGAAAAAAATTCCTACGTTCGACGATTTAGTATTTTTACCAGGAACATTGACAAGATTTGTAATCGAAGGTTACAGAGAAAAGTGTGAAACTAAAACTGTTATAGGACCAAGATGTGAAAACCCAGTTGAACTTGATATTCCAGTTTACATTACGGGTATGAGTTTTGGAGCTTTATCTTATGAAGCTAAGACTGCGTTAGCTAGAGGTGCTACAATGGCAGGAAGTGCAACATGTTCTGGTGAAGGTGGAATGATTCCAGATGAAAGGAGATATTCTGAAAAATGGTATTACCAATGTATTCAATCAAGATATGGTTTTAATCCACATCATGCACAACTTGCAGATGGGATAGAAGTATTTATTGGACAAGGTCAAAAAGTTGGAATGGGTGGTCACTTAATGGGTCAAAAAGTTACTGACCAAGTAGCAGAAATGAGATCATTGCCTGCTGGTATTGATCAAAGATCTCCAGCTAGACACCCTGATTGGTTAGGTCCTGATGATTTAGCATTAAAAGTTCAAGAACTAAGAGAACTAACAAAAAATAAAGTTCCAATTCAATTAAAGCTTGGTGCTGCAAAAGTTTATGATGATGTGCGTATGGCAGCAAAGTGTGATCCTGACTCAATTTATTTAGATGGTATGGAAGGATCAACTGGTGCAGGCCCTCACATAGCTGCAGCTAATACAGGAATTCCAGGGATAGCTGCTATTAGAGAAGCAAGAAGAGCAATTGATGATGTTGGCAAAACTGGAAAAGTAACATTGATATATGCAGGTGGTGTAAGAGATGGTGCTGACATGGCTAAAGCCTTAGCTTTAGGTGCTGATGCGATCGCAATTGGAACTGGAGCAATGATAGCTTTGAATTGTAATAAAGAAATTCCTGAGTCTAATTTTGAGAAAGAGATGGGAGTTCCTGCAGGTCATTGTTATCACTGTCACACAGGTCGTTGTCCAGTTGGTGTTGCTACGCAAGACCCTAAACTTAGAAAAAGATTAAATCCTGATGATGCTGCTCTAAGAGTGTATAATTACCTGCATACAATGACTTTAGAAGCTCAATTATTAGCTAGAGCGTGTGGTAAAACTAATATTCACTCACTAGAACCTGAGGATTTAGCCGCTTTAACAATGGAAGCTTCTGCTTTAGCAAAAGTGCCCCTTTCGGGAACAAATCATACTGTAGGAGTTGATGATTTTCATAAAATTTAATTATGCCTAAAAAGAAAAACAAAAAAGCAAAAAAAGAAACTAAAGGTCAATTAGGTAAGAAAAAAGAGACTGCTAGAGAAAAAATGATAGGTCAAACTATTGGCTATCGTTATGATGTTAACCTGCTTCCAGACTATTCAAGAATTACACCATTCTTAAAAAAATACATAGAAGCAATGGGATGGGATGATTTAAATTGGTTAGAAGATGTTCACATGGGATATGAAGAAGATAGACCTGCAGTTTTTGACAGAAATGCTAATGGGTGGGTTACAATTCCAAAGAAGATTAAACTTCCAAATAATCAACAAGATAGGGATATGATTGCTAGAGAATTGTTAGTAAAATTCCAAATGTCTCCAAATCATCCACTAGTAGATCTTAAAAAAGCTTACAGAAAATTCTAGAATCACTGAAAATTTATATATACCAGAGGTTGTTCTCTACAAAATAAACAACATTTATCATATATAATTTAAGATTGATCATGTTGTGCCATTTATTAATATTTACTTAATTTGTTTAAACAATTGGAGGTTAAATGACTGACGAACTAGGTGCATTGACAACCATATTCACAGAATTTTACTATTGGATAACAGTAGTACTTATGTTTCTGATCCACGTAGGATTCTGTATGTATGAAGTTGGAGCTTCCCGATACAAACATCATCAACATACTTTAATGAAAAACACAATGCTGATACCGTTGGTAACAGTTACTTGGTTTTTATTTGGTTGGTGGATTTATTGGGCATTTCCAACTGGACCAGGTCTTGCACCATCAATAATGACTGAGAGTACAGCTCTGATTACGGATGACTCAGCTTTTAGTGCTAAATGGTATTTACCAAATAGTGAACTTATGGCTATTAATTTAGGTGATCATATAAGCGGAGTATTTTGGGCTGCATTTTTATTATTCTCTTGGACAGCTGCTTCAATAGTATCAGGTGCTGTAATTGAAAGAATTACAACTTTTGCATTTGGAATTCTAGCGATTGCAATTGGATCTGTATTTTGGAGTATAGATGCTGCATGGGGATGGCACTTTGACGGATGGATGTTAAAGTTACTTGGATATCATGATGCTTATGCATCTGGAGTAATTCACGCCGTAGCAGGTGGATTTGCATTAGGTGTTTTAGCAGTATTGGGTCCAAGAATTGGAAAATTTTCATCAAGCGGAGAACCTAGAAATATCGGACCAAGAAATCCTTGGTTGGTAACTGTTGGATTATTCTTAATTTATACAGGTTTCTGGGGTTTTTACGCAGCATGTAATATTCCAATTTATGACTTAGGACCAGAGTATGGTATGGAAGGTGTAACTTACTTTACGGCAACAAACATATATGTAACTCCTACAACACTTAGTGGTATTACAATGAATTTCTTAATGTCACTTTCTGGAGGATTGCTAGCAGGATACGTAATATCTAAAGGTGATCCTTTCTGGACTTACTCAAGTGGACTTGCTGGAATAATATGTGCTTCTGCAGGAAACGACTTATATCATCCAATTCAATCATTAATTATTGGAATGATAGGAGTAGTTATTGCTTACAAATTGCATTACTGGGTTGAACGAAGGTTCAAAATTGATGATGCAGTTGGCGCAGTAGCTGTACATGGTTATGCTGGATTTGCTGGACTTGTAATATGTGGGTTTGTACTAAATGGATACCCTTCTTCAGGATATAGCGTAGGTGCAATGTGGGATGGAAGCAACTATGCTGCGATAAATCCTTTAGGAATGTTTATTGGTGCAATAATCATGTTCTTTGTTCTGGGTATGATACCAGGTTACATAATTGCTAAAGTGTTAAATGGAATGGGCAAACTTAGAATCCCTAGGGAGGTTGAGTTGGCCGGTTTAGACTACCAAATAATGGAGGAGGCAAAAGAAGATGAAAAAGCTGTTGCTTCTTCGAGTAGTTAAAGGAGGGTAATATGGCTACAGTATCAAATTGGATAGATCATCTAAATAAACCTGCTGAAGAAGTTGCAGGCGCAGTTTATCCAGGAGTTGGATCAGAAGGTATATTAGTTCTTATACTTGCTGTTATTTGGATTGGTTGGACAGTTGTGAGCGCTAAACAAGAAAGTGATAAACTTTCTGAGCTTGCAAGAAGGAAGCCGAGTTCCAATGCATGGAAAAACAATATGACTGACGGATAAAAATATAATCTTGAGGGCGCATTTTAATAAATGCGCCCTCGAATAATCATGGAAGAGCAAAATAAAAATCACATAAATAAAACACCGAGTAAAATGGCAAGATTAGCTTGGCCAAAGGCAAAGTATGGATTGGTCATAGCTATCTTGATAATTATTTTTGGTAATATTGTTTACTACAAAGATTTCTTTTTATCATTTTTATAAAAAATATGAT
The DNA here is from genome assembly GCA_902584995.1 of uncultured Pelagibacteraceae bacterium. GTDB lineage: Bacteria > Pseudomonadota > Alphaproteobacteria > Pelagibacterales > Pelagibacteraceae > Pelagibacter. Next base: position 91,882 of record CACICF010000003.1, on the reverse strand, counting down.
AAGAAGTTAATGTGGCAAAAAACTTATATAAAATTGCAAAAACAAAAAAAATAAAATATTTCCTAATAAGTTTTGTAGATTTGTTCGGAGTTTTAAGATCAAAATTAGTACCAACTAGAGCTATAAAAGAGATGCAAACTAATGGTGCTGGGTTTGCAGGGTTTGCTGCTTGGCTAGACATGTCTCCGGCAGACTCAGATATGTTTGCAATTCCAGATCCAAATAGTTTAATTCAACTACCTTGGAATAAAGAGGTAGGATGGTTAGCGTCTGATTTGTGGATGAATGGCAAACCAGTGGATGCATCTCCAAGAATAATGTTAAAAAAACAAATAAAACTGCTGCAAAATGAAGGATTCATTATGAAATCTGGTGTGGAATGTGAGTATTTTTTAATCTCCGCTGACGGCAACACAATTGCAGACTCAAAAGATACTCAATCTAAACCATGCTACGATCAATCTTCACTAATGAGAAGATACGAATTAATTAAAGAGATATGCGATTGTATGATCGAAATGGGATGGAATCCTTATCAAAATGACCATGAAGATGCTAATGGTCAGTTTGAAATGAATTGGGATTACTCAGACTGCCTAACTACAGCAGATAGACATACTTTTTTTAAATTTATGGTTAAAACGATTGCTGAAAAACATGGACTTAGAGCTACGTTTATGCCCAAGCCTTTTGAAAATCTAACTGGTAACGGGTGTCATACTCATGTTTCTCTTTGGGATAAAAGAAAAAATAAATTTTTGGATAAAAATGATAAACTCGGACTTAGCAGTCTAGCTTACAATTTTTTAGGTGGTATAATTAAAAACGCAGGATCTTTATCTGCATTTTTTAATCCTACGCTAAATAGTTATAGAAGGATAAACGCACCTCCTACTAAATCAGGAGCAACTTGGTCTCCAAGTAGCATCTCTTACACGGGAAATAACCGAACACACATGATAAGAGTTCCTGACCCTGGAAGGTTTGAATTGAGACTTATGGATGGATCAGCTAATCCATATTTGGTACAAGCTGGAATTCTAGCAGCAGGTATAAACGGTATCAGAAAAAAAATAAATCCAGGCAAACCATTGTTTTGTAATATGTATACAGATCATGAAAAATATCCAAATCTAAAAAAATTACCAAATACTCTAGAAGACTCGCTTGATATGTTAAATTCAAATTCAGTATTAAAAAATGCTTTTGGCAAAGATGTTTTAAACAGTTATATGAAACTTAAAAAGTCTGAAATTGAAAGTTTCAAATCAAAAGAAAATTTTAATAAACTCAAGCCTATTACAAAGTGGGAAAGATCGAATACCTTAGATTGTTAAAATATGCCTATTGACTATAGTCATATTAAAAAATTTTCATCTTTTATCAAAAATAATAATTATTCATTTAGTAGAGAGAAAATATTAAATGTATTAGATAAAAGTGCAATAGATAAAGCATACAATACAATTTCTAATTGGGAAACTTATAAACCCACCCCTCTCCTTAATTTAGATAAGCTCTCAAAAAATCTTGGACTTAAAAATATTTTTTACAAGGATGAGTCAAAAAGGTTTGGTCTCAAATCTTTTAAAGCTCTTGGTGGCGCTTATGCTGTAGAGCAAGTCTCTGCTGGTAAGAAAAATGTAGTCGTAGCAACTGCAACCGCAGGAAATCATGGCAAATCTGTTGCATGGGGAGCAAATAGATTAGGAATTTCTTGTAAAATCTTCATTAGTGAATTTGTTAGCGATACACGTGCTGATGAGATGAGAAAACTTGGCGCTGATGTCGTTCAAGTTAAAGGAAACTATGAAAACTCTCTAAATGAATGCATTAAACAATCTAAAAAAAATGGCTGGGAAATAGTACAAGATGTGGCTTGGGAAAATTATCTTACGGTTCCAAAACTAACAATGGCTGGATATTCTGTGATGATTGAAGAAATATCAAAGCAAACTGATCAATATATTACACACATTTTTTTACAGGCAGGTGTTGGAGGTATGGCATCTGGGGTAATAGCAGGTGTTGCTAGATATTTTAAAAGAATTCCAAAAATTATTGTTATTGAGCCAGAAAATGCAGATTGTGTTTTAAAAAGCGTCGATGCTGGTGAACTCACCAAAGTCGAAATTGAAAAAGAAAGTATCATGGGTGGAATGTCTTGTGGAGATGTATCATTGGTCCCATGGCAAATTCTTAAGAATTCAGTAAATAATTGTTTAAGTATTCCTGATGATGACATTCCGTTATCAGTTGCAATGTTGGCTAAAGGATACTTTGGAGATGACAGAATTATTGCAGGCGAATGTTCAGCGCCTGCTGTAATAAGTCTAAACGTAAGTTGCAATAACGAACAAATTAAGAAAGATCTTGAATTAGACATGAATGCAAATGTTTTATTGATTGGATGTGAAGGTGATACAGACATAAAATTATATAACGAACTTCTGTCCAAAGGATTAGAAAAGTTGTCAAATGTCTGATAAAGCTCTTGTTTGGATAAGAGATGATTTTCGCATTAACAATAATGATGCATTAACTTATGCTACAAATAATCATGACCTTGTAACTGCAGTTTTCATTTTTAATAATAATATTTTTGATAATAAAAGAGAGGCACAAAAATGGTGGCTATGTAAATCTTTGGAAAATTTTAGATCTGATTTAAAAAAATTCAATATTGGATTAGAAATAATTAAAGATGATGAAATTAATTTTTTTTCTAAGTTAAAATCTAATAATAAAATTTCTATTTATTGGAATAAAGTTTATGAACCTGCTGAACTGGATAAAGATAAAAAAATTGGAAAAGATTTAAATAATAAAAAAATTGATTTTAAATTTTTTAAAGGGAATGTGCTAAATGAATATAATAAAATTACGAAAAATGACGGAACACCTTTTAAAGTTTATAGTCCTTTTTGGAGAAATGCAGAGCAATATTATTTAGAGAGAATTCCAGATAAATTAAACAAAGTCAAAAAATGTAAAAAGATAGAAGTACTATTTAAAAAACAAATAAAATCCGAAGAGATTTTACCTAAGTCAAAATGGTATATTAAGTTTGAGAAATACTGGATACCTTCAGAAAAAAAAGCTCATGAGTATCTAAATAACTTTATAAATAAAAACATATTAAATTATGGTGTAGATCGTGACTTTCCATCTATTGATGGAACATCAAAACTTTCCCCATATATTAGAAATGGACAGATTAATGTTGGTGATATCTGGGAAAAATGTAAAAAATTAAATTCTAAAAATATAAGTGTAAAAAAATATACTAATGAGATTGGTTGGAGAGAGTTTTCACATAGTCTTATTAATTACTTTCCAGAAATGCTGAAGGGAAATTTAAGAAAAGAATTTGATAATTTCCCGTGGGTTAATAATGCTAAATTTTTAAATGCATGGAAAAAAGGAATGACTGGCTATCCAATTGTTGATGCTGGAATGAGAGAATTATATGAAACTGGTTGGATGCATAATCGAATTAGAATGGTTGTTGGCTCCTTTTTAGTTAAACATTTAAGAATTAATTGGAAAGAAGGGGAAAAATATTTCAGAAATTGTCTACTTGATTTTAATGAAGCAAATAATATTGCTCAATGGCAATGGGTAGCAGGATGTGGTGCTGACGCAGCTCCATATTTTAGAATTTTTAACCCTATTTTACAGGGGGAAAAATTCGATAAACAAGGAGAGTATGTAAAAAAATGGGTTCCTGAATTAAATAAAGTGCCTACAAAATTTATTCATAAACCTTGGGAAATGGAAAAAAAATATCAAGAAGCAATAAATACTATTATTGGTTCCGATTATCCAATGCCAATTGTTATCCATGAAAAAGCTAGGAATGATGCTTTGAGTGCTTTCCAATCTATTAAGAAAAAAAACTAATCTCCTATAAAATGATGTATAACGGTTCTTGTAGTTGGATCTAATCTATGCTCAAATAGGTAAATACCTTGCCAAGTCCCTAATAGAATTTCATTTTTTCTAATGCTGAAAGAAATTTGATTATTAGTTAATGCTGATTTTATATGAGCAGGCATATCATCTTTACCCTCTGCAGTATGAATATATAACGAATTGTCCATAGGCACCAACTTATTAAAATAATTTATTAAATCAGTTTGGACATCCGGATCTGCATTTTCCTGAACGATCAGAGATGCACTTGTATGTTGAATTGACAAATTCAAAATCCCATTTTTAAAATTATTTTTTTTTACCCATTCTATTGTTTTATCTGTAAATTCATAAAGTTTTTGTCCATTTGTGTTAATTTTTAAGTTATAAAAATCTTGTATCATGAGTTAATTTAGCTTTTGCGTTGTCATTTCGTACAATCGACTTACAGTTCTTTTGAATGGTTCTTTTAAACTTTTTGCTGAGCAAAGTGAATTTAAATCTACTTCAGATTTAATCATTAATGGTATTTTTTTTTCATAAATTATATCTATGAAAGTTATAAATCTTTGTTGTTGATTAGAGTTACCCTCATTAAAATTTGGTAAATTTTCAATAAAAATTAAATCACTTTCTTTTCCGATCTCAATATAATCTTCGGATCCTAAGTTTTTGTTAAATATTTCATCAAAAGTGAATTTAATAACTCTGTCATAATAGTTATCAATTGTTAGTTTGCGACCTTTAATATTTAATATTTTAGATGTTTTATTTTTACCCTTTGTCATTTTTCTAAAAAACTTATTAAATCTAAAGTTCGAAGATTTATCTATGGGATATAAAAATCTATCTAAGGTTATATTTTTATTAATTCTATAATCTTCATCAATGTTAAGTTCTATTTCTGAACAATTGCTCTCTAAAATTTTTATAAATGGTAAAAATTGGTCTCTTTGAAGTCCATTTTTATACAAATCTTTCACATTTGTATTTGAGGAAAAAATTACTCTTAACTTATTTTCAAATATTTTTTCAAATAATTTACCTAATATCATTGCATCTACAATATTAGTAACTTGGAATTCATCAAAATAAATTAATTTTGTTTTTTTTGACAAATCTTTTACAAATTTGTCTAAACCATTATTTTTTCTATTTTTTTTGTTTTTATGCACATATTCATGAAATTTGATCATAAACTCATTGAAATGTAATCTTATTTTTTTTTCTTTTAAAGAATTAAAAAAAAAATTTAAAATCATAGTCTTGCCTACACCAACATCTCCAACTAAATAAAAACCTAATTTAATATTTTTTTCTGTAAATATTTTTTTAAAAAGAGACTGTTTGAAGTTCAGATTATAAAATTCACTTAATTTTTTGATAATACTAATTTGATTTTCATTAATTTCATATTCTTTATCTTCACAAAATTTAAGGAATGAATGATTTAAATTCATTTTTTAGTCTTAAAATCTATTCCATATTCTGATCTTGGTCCTTTTCTAAGCCCATATGGACCAGCTATAAAAATAGTTAAAGGTCTTGTTCCTGGTTTCAAATCTACTCTGTGAAAATTATTAGCAGATCTAAATCCTATATATCCTGGTGCCCTCCAGACTCTGCCTGTTTTTAAAGTTTCCCAGTATCCATCTTTAAGTATAATTGTAATAAATGGAAACAAGTGATTGTGAACACCATCTCCATGGTCATCATCTAACATTTCATGTATTAAAATATTGAATGGAAACCACTTAGGTCTGTGACGAAACAATAAATAATATCTGTTCATCCATGGTTTTGCCTTATGGTACTCTGGGTGAGATGGTCCTCTATCTAGCACTACTTTTTTTCTGCCTAATTTTTCTAGAACTTTTAAAAACATTAATTTATTTTTATTATTCCATTATCTTTTATTAAATACATACTGTTTTTGAATATAAAAGGTCTAGATATTTTTGATCCATGGAACTTAGTGATCTTTTCTTGAATTCCTGTTGATGAATTCACAATAACTAATTGTCCATTATTTAAAGATACATAAATTTTATATTTACAATGAATAAAACCTGTTGGCTCTACATTTTCTTTATTTTTAATATTTTTTAAAATGTCAGTAATTCTTAAAATATTACCAGTACGATCATCAATTACAAAAAGGTATCCTTCATTAGAAATCGTAAAAATTAAACTATCAATTATTGTAGGTCTTAGACTTGAATTAACTGACTGTATCCACTTAATTAATCCATTTCTTGCATCAATTGAAAAGAATTCATTTTTATTATTAGAAAAATAAATATTGTTATTTGCAAAAACTAAATCAGAATTTTCTAAACTGAACGAGTCCTGATATATTAAATTGCTTTGTGTAGGTGTCTGCCAAACTAGACTACCATTATTTACATCGAGAGCTGTAACATCGCCTAAATTATTAATAAAAAATACGATTTCATCTTTTAAAATGATCGAAAGTTTTTTTTGAGATTTAATAAAAGAATTTTCAGTTTTAAAATTCCATAATTCTTTACCATCTTTGTATGAAATTGCTCTAATTACATTATCAAAATCTATAGTTAAAAATCTATCTTTATAAACTTTTATATCAGAATTAAAAGATGATGAGCTATATTTTGACCAATTAACTTTTCCATTTGATAAATTGATTGAATACATTTTTGATAAATTATCGTTAACAATCAAATTATTATTAACTTGAGCAAAATATAAAATTGGATTTTGTTTCTTTTCTTTTTTATTATAATTATTAACTTCCCAAATTTTTTTTAGATCATCGTTAATTTTAAAAATTGTACCTTTTCCATTAAAAAAAATTATTTCTTCATTTTCAGTGAAAAATAATTCTGGTTGATTTGAGATGAATTCATGTATTTTGTTAAATTTATATTTTGAAATTGTTTTAAAACTTGTTTCAAAATCAATATTACCGTTATTATTGCTATTATTTTTTAAAAAAGGTTTCGATTTGAAATTATTTAGATATTTAATTTTTAATTCTTGATTAAGCTCCTCTTTAATTGGCTCTTTTTTTTTAAAAATATCTATTAAATTTTCATTTTGTGCATTATCTTTTTTGGAAACTGTGCAATTTGTCAAAAATATTAAAATAATTATATATTTTATAGCTTTATTCACTGAAATCTGAACGCAATCTTTTTTGGGCTTCTAGTTTTATTTTTGGACTAATGTTTTCCATATCTACTATTTGATTAAAAAATTCTTTAGATTTCTGCTTTTGATTTTTAGATAAGTAATACTCTGCCATTAGATATAAAGCTTGAGGTTTCCACATACTCTCTGATTTAATAATTGGATTTAAAATACTTAATAGCTCATTCTCTTGAACAAAATCTGAATTAAATAATCCTTTTTTATAAATAGTTAAGTTCTTAATTTCTTTATCAAGAGATATTTCATTTATAAGTAGATCAAAATAAGTATTAATTTCATCATTTGATGATATCAAATCATTGTCTAATAAAAAAAAGAAAGCTAATGGAGAATAAGTTTTATCTTTTAAGTTTATTATTTCAATTAGACTGGTATTTACATTTTGTTTTTGTCCAGCATCAAAATTTATAACAATATTATTGAATTTATTTGCTAATTTTTCTTTATTTCTAGAATTGAATTCCTGATAAGCAAAAAAACTTATCAATAGTAAAATAATTAATATTAATAAAACAATAATTTTTTTTCTATTAGAAATCAAAAAATTTTTTAACTTCTCTATTCTTGTATTAGTATTAATAATATCTATTTCTTCATCCATTTATCATATTCCTAAGAACATATTGTAAAATACCACCATTCTTATAGTATTCTAACTCATTTTTAGTATCTATTCTGCATAACATTTTTATTTTTTTTATATCTCCTATAGAGTATTTAATTTCAATATCCAAGTGATCGCTTGGATTTATTCCTTTTTCAAGACCCAAAATTGAAATTAATTCAGAGCCTTTTAGATTTAAATTTTGTCTGTTCATATTGTCAATAAATTGTAAAGGCAAAACTCCCATTCCAATAAGGTTTGATCTATGAATTCTCTCAAAACTTTCTGCTATAACAGCTTTAATACCGAGTAGCTTTGTGCCTTTTGCTGCCCAATCTCTTGAGGAACCAGTTCCATACTCTTTTCCTCCAAATACAACTAAATCAACTCCTCTTTTTTTATATTCCACTACTGCATCATAAATAGGCATAACTTTTTCTTCAGGATATAATTTTGTAAAACCACCTTCCGTACCAGGAGCCATTTCATTTTTAATTCTTATATTAGCAAATGTCCCTCTCATCATTACCTCATGATTACCTCTTCTTGAACCATATGAGTTATAATCTTTTGGTAAAATTTGATGCTTCATAAAATAATTTCCTGTTGGACTTTCTTTTTGTATGCTTCCTGCAGGAGATATATGATCTGTAGTCACCATATCCCCTAATATTAATAAGGGTCTTGCATCTTTGATTTCCTTAAAACCCTCAGGTTCATCTGACAAATTTTCAAAAAATGGAGGTTTTTTTACATATGTTGAGTTTTCTTCCCAATTATAAATACTTCCTTTATCAACTTTAATTTTTTGCCATTGCTCTGGTCCCTTAGAAACGTTTGAGTATCTGTTTACAAACATTTCAGGATTTAAAGATTCAATAAGAGTATCCTCTATTTCTTTATTTGTAGGCCAAATATCTTTTAAGTATACTTCTTTTCCATCACTATCTTTGCCTAAAGGTTCTTTATATAAATCCATTCTCATTGATCCAGCAATTGCATAAGCCACTACTAAAGGTGGAGAAGCAAGATAGTTTGCTTTAATTAGTGGTGAAATTCTGCCTTCAAAATTTCTATTGCCAGATAAAACTGAGACGGCATATAAATTATTTTCTTTAACTGCATCAGTGATATTATCTGGTAGAGGTCCTGAGTTACCAATACAAGTGGTGCATCCATAACCAACTAAGTTAAAGCCTAATTTATCTAAATATTCACTTAAACCAGCTTTGTCTAAGTAGTCTGTAACCACTTGTGATCCAGGAGCTAATGAAGTTTTAACCCATGGTTTAACTGTTAATCCTTTCTTTATTGCATTTTTAGCCAACAAACCTGCACCAATTAACACATTAGGATTTGAAGTATTTGTACATGAGGTAATAGCTGCAATTAATATATCGCCATCTTTAATTTCAAAGTCAGTCTTTTCAACTTTAGCAATTGTTGGCTCAGTTTTTTTACATACATCTTCAAAGACTTTAATAAAATTTTTGGAGGCGTTTGTTAAGAGAACCTTATCTTGAGGTCTTTTTGGTCCAGATATTGTGGGAACTACTGTAGAAATATCTAAGGACAAAGTGTCGGTAAATACTATATCACCACTCGCCCATAAATTTTGTTCTTTTGCATATTGTTCAACAATTTTAATATTTTCTTTAGATCTTCCTGAGAATTCTAAGTATTTTAAAGTTTCCTCATCTATTGGAAAAAAACCACATGTTGCTCCATATTCAGGAGCCATATTTGCAATAGTTGCTCTATCAGCAAGTGTTAAATTTTTAAGACCTTCACCATAAAATTCTACAAATTTACCAACAACCCCCTTGTCTCTTAACATTTTTACAACTGTTAACACAAGGTCAGTTGCAGTTGTGCCCTCTGGAAGTTTATTTTTCATTTCAAATCCAATGACCTCTGGTATTAACATAGATATTGGTTGACCTAGCATTCCTGCTTCTGCTTCAATTCCTCCTACTCCCCAACCAAGTACTGATAAACCATTAACCATTGTAGTATGACTATCAGTACCTACTAGTGTATCTGGAAATAAATATTCTTTTTCTTCAAACTTTTCATTCCACACTACTTTTGATAAGTATTCTAAGTTTACTTGGTGACAAATGCCAGTTCCAGGTGGAACAATTCTAAAATTATCAAACGCTTGTTGACCCCACTTTAAAAAAGAGTATCTTTCAAAGTTTCTATCAAATTCTATATCAACATTTTCTTTTAATGAATTCTTAGTTGCAAATTTATCCACTTGGACAGAATGATCAATTACCAAATCTACTGAGGAAAGAGGATTAATTTTATTTGGATCCTTATTTTTTTCTTTGACTGTGTCTCTCATTGCTGCAAGATCGGCAACAGCTGGTATACCAGTATAGTCTTGTAAAAGTACTCTTGCAGGCCTATAAGCAATTTCAGTTTTTGATTTCTTTGTGTTTAGCCACTCTTTTATTGCTAATATTTGTTTTTTATTTACAGTTATATTATCCTCATATCTGAGAAGGTTCTCAAGTAAAACTTTAATTGATTTTGGTAATTTATTAATACCCTCTAAACCATTTTTTTCAGCTTCTCTTAGTGAATAAATAGAATAATTTTTCCCGTTTATATTTATTTCTTTGAGTGAATTGAATGAATTTTGATTTCCAGGCTTCATAATACTAGTAATAAAAAGTTGCTATACAGCTTAGTAAGAGTGCCGACATAACATAATTAAACCATTTAATAAATTTCTCATTTGTCGCGAATTTCCTCATAAATTTTCCAATTATTGTCCAAAAAATAATACTAATAACTGCAAATATGAAAGCAATACCTAATAACCAAATTGAATAAGAAATGAAATTACTACCTGATTCTACATATGTTGATACTGCAATAATTGCTACTATCACACCTTTTGGATTTAAAAATTGATAAAGAAATGTTTCCATAAAATTTACCGGCCTTAATTTTTCATTTTCATCTGAGGATTTCGAGAAAGATATTTTGTATGACAAATATATTAAAAACGCTGTCCCAGTAAAAATTAAACCCTTTTGAATTATAGGATAAAGCTTAAAAATATTTATTAACCCAAAATTTATAACTGCCAACATGAATGTAAAACCAAAAATCACACCTAACATTAAAGGAATTGTTTTTTTAAACCCATGATTAAATCCTGAGTGTGACGCTACAATATTATTTGGTCCAGGAGAACAACTTGTCACAAACATAAATAAACAAAGAGACAGCAATTCAGGATGCATTACTATGCTACGGACAAACCATTTTCAACATTTTGAGATGGATGAACAAGTACAACTTTGCCTTGTTTGTCAATTGAGCCAAGAATTAAAACTTGAGAAACAACACCTGCTATATTTTTTTCGGGAAAGTTACAAACTCCTATAACTTGTTTTCCAACTAAATTTTCTTCATTATAATAATGAGTTATCTGTGCGGATGACTGTTTAATCCCTATTTCTTTTCCAAAATCTACTTTAACAACAAGTGATGGTTTTCTAGCTTTTTCATTTTTTTTTACTGATATTACTGTTCCTACTCTAATATCTACTTTGTCATATGTATCGTATGTTATTTGTTCTTTCATAAATTTAATATATAATTAATAAATAATGAGTATAGGAAATAATTTAGAAGATATATATAATAATTCGATAAAAATTCTCAAAGATTTAATTGCATTTAAAACAGTATCTGGTGAAGATAATAACCAACTTATAGATTATTGTGATAATATATTAAGTTCTTTAGGGGCTTCTTCTTTTAAAACTTATGATGAGGAAAAAAAAAGAGTTAATCTTTTCTCAACTTTAAAATCAAAAAAGAATAGCAATAAGAAACCTATTATTTTATCTGGACACACAGATGTTGTTCCGGTTTCAAAAGGCTGGGCAACAGACCCTTTTGATGCAACAGTAAAAGAAGATAAATTATTTGGCAGAGGATCGTGTGATATGAAAGGTTTTATTGCATGTGCATTAGCTTACGCACCAATTTTCTCCTCATCAAATTTGGATAGAGATATTCATTTTTCATTCACTTTTGATGAAGAAACAGCATGTAAAGGTGCACCAATTTTGATTAAAGAGCTTAAAAAAAGAGGCATTAAAGATTGTATTTGTATTGTTGGTGAACCAACAAATATGAAAATTATTGATGCACATAAAGGATGCTATGAATATACAACCTATTTTGAAGGTCTTGCTGGACATAGTTCTGAACCAGACAAAGGTGTAAGTGCAGTTGAATTTGCTGCAAGATATGTAAATAAACTTCTAGAATTAAAAGAGAAATTGAAAGAAAGAGAATTAAAAGACTCTATCTTTGATCCCCCATATTCAACTTTGCAAGTTGGTGGAATATTTGGTGGGATTGCTCATAATGTAATTGCTGACAAATGTCATGTAAATTGGGAAACAAGACCTGTTGTGAAAGAAGATGGAATTTTTTTAAATCATGAAATAGATAAATTTACTAACGAAACTCTTTTGCCTGAAATGAAAAGGACATATCCAAAATCAAGTATAAAAAAACATATTATTGGTGAAATTACTGGTTTTGATAGAATTTCAAGTTCTGAGGCATGTGAATTTGTATCTAGCATAACTGGAGATAATTCTAGAGAGGTAGTCTCTTTTGGAACCGAAGCAGGGTTATTTCAAGAAATAGGAATAAGTACAGTTGTGTGTGGTCCAGGATCAATTAAGCAAGCGCATAAGATTGATGAGTTTATAAAACTTTCTGAAATAAAAAAATGCATTAGTTTTTTAGAAGGTGTAAAAAATAAGTCTTTGAATTAATTCCAACCACCGACAGATTTAACTTCTAGAAATTCAAGCAAACCTTCTTTTCCAGCCTCTCTTCCAATCCCTGAATGTTTAAATCCTCCAAATGGTGCATCAACTGCAATACCTGCTCCATTAACATCTACCATTCCTGATCTAAGTTTTCTTGCAACTCTTTGTACCTTTTCATTATCTTGAGTTTGAATATAATTTGTTAATCCATAATCAGTATCATTTGCAATTTGAATAGCCTCTTCTTCAGTTTCAAATGGAATTACAGATAAGACTGGACCAAAAATTTCTGTTCTTGCAATTTCCATATCATTATTAACATCCACAAATACTGTAGGTTTTACATAATAACCATCTTTTAATCCTTGAGGTTTTCCTGGGCCACCAGCAACTAATTTTGCACCTTCATCTATTCCTTTTTGAATTAATCCTTGAATTTTATTAAATTGTACATCTGAAATTACTGGGCCTATATGCTCACCCTCTTTATTTGGATCATCTACTTTAAATTCAGTTGCATACTTTTTAAGTCTTTCAATAGCATCGTCATAAATTGGTTTTTCAACTAACATTCTTGTAGGTGCATTGCAGGATTGCCCAGAATTTCTAAAACATCTAAAAGCACCTCTCTCGATAGCTTCTGAATCAGCATCTTTAAATATGATATTTGCACCTTTTCCCCCTAACTCTAAACTTACCCTTTTAAAATCTTTGGCTGCATTTTGTGAAATTAATGCTCCCGCTCTTGTAGAGCCAGTAAATGAAATCATGTTTACATCAGGGTGGCTTGTTAATGCATCACCGGTAGTTGCACCGTCTCCATTTACTAAATTAAATACACCTTTTGGAAACTTTGCTTCATCAATTAATTCCGCAATAATCATCGCAGATAATGGTGCTAACTCTGAAGGTTTTAAAATCATAGTACAGCCAGATGCTAAAGCAGGAATAACTTTTAAAGTAACTTGATTTATAGGCCAGTTCCAAGGAGTAATTAATGCACAAACACCCTTTGGTTCATATATTAGTCTTTGATTTTTAGCATGTTCTCCAAGTGGTTTTTCAAACTCAAACTCTTTTAAATAACGAATAAATGATTTTGTATGACTAGCGCCAGTTCCTGTTTGAAGTTTTGAGGCAAAATCTTTTGGTGCACCCATTTCTTGAATAATTGCCTCAGTAATATCGTTCCATCTTTTTTTATAAAGCACATAAAAGTTTTCCAATAATTTAATTCTCTCTTGTTTTGAAGAATATCCCCAGGTGTTAAAGGCTTCTTTAGCTGCTAATACTGCATCATTAATATCCTCTTTGCCTCCTAAAGAAATTACTGCACAACTTTTTTCAGTTGCAGGATTAATTACTTGGATATCTTTTTGATTTTTTGGTGCAACCCATGAACCATTAATATAAAAATTTTTCTTTTCGATCATGCGCGCAAATTATCCTTTATTTATGATTTTGCAAATAAATTTGTCAATTCATAAACAATCGTAGCAGCTGCAAGAGAAGTAACTTCGGCGTGATCATATGCTGGTGCAACTTCTACAACATCTGCGGAAATTAGATTTAAACCTGACAATCCTCTTAAAACATTTACCATTTCTCTTGTTGTCATCCCTGCAATTTCAGGTGTTCCTGTCCCTGGAGCAAATGCAGGATCCAATACGTCTATATCAATAGATAAATACAAAGCATTATCTCCAACTCTTTTTTTTATTCTTTCTGCAATTTTATCTGTTCCTTCTGTTTGAAATTCATCACAATGAATTATTTTAAAACCAAAACTCTCATCATTCTTTATGTCATCTCTGCTATAAAGTGGACCTCGTATCCCAACATGCATGGAAGCATCATCTAAAAATAAATTTTCCTCACGTGCTCTTCTAAAAGGAGTTCCATGAGTATAGGGAGCTCCAAAATAAGTATCCCAAGTATCCAAATGTGCATCGAAATGAACTAATGATACTGGTCCATTATTTTTTTTGTTAACTGCTCTTAACAAGGGAACTGCTATCGTGTGATCTCCACCAAGACTTATAATTCCTCCTACTTTATTTAATAAATCTGTTGCACCTACCTCAATTTGTTTAATAGCCTCATCAATATTAAATGGATTACATGCAATATCACCCGCGTCTGCAACTTGTTGCACTTTGAAAGGTTCAACATCATAACTTGGATGGTAATTAGTTCTTAAGTGTCTTGAGGCCTGTCGAATGCTCTGTGGACCAAACCTTGCACCAGGTCTATAACTTGTTCCTGAGTCAAATGGAACTCCCACTATCGCTACATCACAACTTTCCACATCTCTTAATTCAGGTAATCTAGCAAACGTCGATGGCCCTGCGTATCTGGGTACTTTTGTTCCACTTACTGGTTGGATTGGTTTTTTATTTTTATCTTTCAATTTTTCGAGCTATTTCTATGAATAAATTCAGCTGCTTTTTTAAAATCATTGATATTTTTTTGATACATAGAAAGCTCTTTATTCGAATTTGAGGAAAATAGAATTATTATTAAAGCAATTATAATAGCTGCAGCATAATAAAATGGCATTTTTTTCTTCCAAGATATTAAAATCTTTTCAGCGTTATCTACTTGTTTTTTTGTTGGTCTATTTGCCATAATGCTAGTTTACCAAAGGTTTACCAGTTTTCAATGTATGTTTAATTCTATCTTGAGTTTTTTCTGTCTCTATTAGTTTCATAAAAGCATCTAATTCTAATTTGTATAGATCATCCTCTGATAAAGTATGTTCCAAAGTAGTATCTCCACCACTCAAAACTTTTGCAAGTTCTTTCCCAACTTCCATACCATGATCAAGTATAATTTTATCATTATATAATTTCTCTAACATTTGTAACATTTTTTCGTAAACCTTTTTTCCTGATAAATTAAAAGAAACTTCGTCTGGTGGAGTAAAATTTGAATTATTATGAATAATATTTCTGGAAACCGATAATAAACTATTTCTACTCATTATTTTTTTATCCTCTGGTCTTAAGTATTTTAATGGTTCAGCTTCAATTGGAGAAGTTGCAGTTTTTGCGTAACCAATAATATCAAATACTTTTAATGGTGCATAATCAGGATCATTTTTTGCTTCGTCAGTTTGAGACCATCTATATAACATTTCCTTACATCCACCACCAGCTGGGATTAATCCAACCATTGTTTCTACTAGACCTACAACAATATTTGTATGAGAAGCTACAAAATTACTTTGACATAAAACTTCAAAACCACCACCTAATGCTAAACCAGATGGAGCTGACACAACAGGAAATTTCGAATACTTTAAATGCTTACAGGTTTCTTGGAAATATTTAACAAACTTTTCGATAGACTTAAAATCACCTTTATCTGCAAAATTCATTGTATAAGATAAGTTTACTCCAGCTGAAAACTGCATTGCCTCATTTATAATTATAAGGGGTTTATCAGTTGCATTTTTTAAACTATCCATTGAGTCATAATCTAATGCATTAGCTTTTGTGGTAAATTCAACTATGTTAAAGTCATTAAATCTATAGATTTCAGCTGAATTGTTTTTATCTAATTTGATTGCTCTCGGCTTAATTTTTCCAAGGGTTTCTAGATCAGTGTATTGTTGTCTTTCTCCATAAAAGTTTTCATCCTTACTTTTCGATAAATCCTCAAGAAACTTGTTATTTTCAAAAGCATCTACTCTCTCAAAGAAATTTTTTACTCCAATTTCTTTCAGCATTTCAAAAGGTCCTTTAGACCAGTTAAAACCTAGTCTCATTGCTTCATCGATATCATTAAATTTGTCAGTTATCCCTGGAACCAATGAAGATGCATATTTAATAATTTTTGAGATTACAGACCAGGCATATTCTCCATATTTATCTTTTCTGTTGATTAAGTTCATAATATCCATCTTTTCTGACCCTAGATTAAATTTTTGTGATATTGAATATTCACCAGTTTCTAAATTTATACCTTCGAGAACTTTTTTATCATCAGTTTTATTCATTCTATAAAATCCACCTTTGCCTTTTCTTCCTGTGTAACCAGTTTCGATAAGTTTTTTTACAAGTGGTATTTCTTTAGCAACAACTTGAAAATCATCTGTCTCAGGAAGTTCCTTTATAAAACTTTTTAAAACATCGGCCATTAAGTCAATCCCAATCAAATCATATAGTCCAAAAACGCCTGTTTTTGGTATTCCCATTGGTCGACCAAAAACTGCATCTGCTTCTTCAATTGTTAGTTTCATTTTGAATGCTTCTGTCATTGCTACTTGCATAGCATAGACACCAATCCTATTCCCTAAGAAGCCTGGAGTATCGTTACAAATTAAAGTTCCTTTTCCTAAATCTTTTTCACAAAAATTTTTAAGTGAATTTATCTGTTCTAAATCATTATTTTCGTTTTTCACAATTTCTAATAAATCCATATATCTAACTGGATTGAAAAAGTGAGTTATACAAAAGTCTTTTTTTTCTTCATTTGAAAGTTTTTCCGAAAGTACTTTGATTGGAATAGAAGATGTGTTTGAAGATACAATTGACCCTTTTTTTCTTTCTTTAAAAATTTTTTCATAAATATTATGTTTGATATCAATTCTTTCTACAACAGCTTCAACAATCCAGTCAGCCTCACCAACTTCATTAAAGTTATCATTTATGTTGCCAACATTAATATTATTGATTTTTGATTTATCGATCAATAAAGGAGGTCTTGATTTTAGAATTCTTTCTCTAGCTTTCTCAGATATTTCTGTAGTTAAATCTAGTAATGTTACTGGAACATTTGCATTACATAGTTGAGCAGCTATCCCGCTCCCCATCGTCCCTGAACCTATTACAACAACTTTATTAATTTTCATATTGAGAATAAATGCTTATAGTAAAAATTTTCTTTAAGGGCAACTTAAAGCAGTTAAATAACTCTTTAAATATTATCTTATAAATTTTGTAATTGAAGGAATAATTGCAACTGCTAGTGCAATTTTAAACAATTCACTCGGTAAAAAAGGATATAAACCACCAGCAAGTGCCTTGTCATATCCAATAACTGAGCCTAAATAGCCCACTCCAGCTATAAAAATAATTGAAGTTGCAATCAGTAGTGAAATTAAACTTTTAAAGTATGAGTCGTTAAAATTTCTTTCAGCTAAAAAACCGACAACCCCTGCTGCGATTGTCATTCCATAAAGATATCCTGCAGTAGGCCCTGTTAAATAAAGTAATCCTCCTCCTTTAGCAAAAACTGGCAGTCCAATAGCTCCCTCAAATAAGTAAAGTAAAAGTGTAAAGAAAGCTAATTTAGAACCATACGTCATTCCAATTATAAATACTGCAAACGTTTGCATAGTCATTGGTACTGGCCAGAATGGCACTTGTACTTTTGATGAAAATGCTAAAATTAATGTACCAATCAACATTAAAGAAATATTTTGAAAAGAGGCATTTATTCTATAATCTGAAAGTAAATTTTTTATTAATGTAGAATTATTTTTCATACATTATTATTTAAGCACAAATAAATAAATTTTAAAATAATAAATTTAATCTTTTAAAATTGTTCTTTTTGTAATTCTTTAATAGGTATATGACATCTGATAGCGTTACCACTATCTGTTAATTGCCATGGTGGTATTTCTTTCTTACAAATATCTCCGACAATTCTAGAGCATCTACCTTGAAAACTGCATCCTTTTTCAGGAGGTCTTTCTTCAACAATATCCTCAGCAACTAATTTAGGTTTTATATCTGGATCTGGTTCTAAGACGGCACCCAACAAAACTTCTGTATAAGGGTGAGAAGGAAACTTATAAACATCATTTGAGGGTCCAACTTCACAAAGCCTTCCTTGATAAAGAACCGCTACTCTATCACTTATTGCTCTTACAACTGCTAAATCGTGTGACACAAATATGTACGTAGTTCCAAAGTCTTCTTTCAGTTGTTGTAATAAGTTTAATACAGCAGCTTGCACAGAAACATCTAAAGCAGATGTAACCTCATCACATAAAATAATATCTGGTTTTGCAGCAAAAGCTCTTGCAACAGCTACTCTTTGTTTTTCACCACCAGATAGTTGTCTTGGGTATCTAGATGTATAAAATTCTCCAAGTCTTACTTTTTGAAGTAAATCTATAATATTTTTTTTTAATTCTTCACCTTTTAACCCAAAATATAATTTTAACGGTTGTGCAATAATTTCTTCTACCGTGTGGTTTGGATTCAAAGACTCATCTGGATTTTGAAATATTAATTGAATAACTCTTAAATCATTGGGATCTCTTTCTTTCAAATCAGACGATAAATTTCTATTTTCATCAAACCTTATTAAACCGTCTTTGGTTCTAAGTAGTCCAGCAATAGATTTCAGGATTGTTGATTTTCCACTTCCTGACTCTCCTACTAAAGCTATTGTCTCTCCCTTTTTGATGTTTATGTTAATATCTTTAACTGTCGGGTTATCGTCAGAAATTCTATTGAAAATATGATCTAAAAGTTTTTGTTTGGCATAACTTATAGATACTTCTGATAAATTTAATATTTCTTTATCTTGAGATTTATTCTTAATTTTATTAACAGTTTGGTTAACTTGTCCTTCTTTAAAAAGTTTTTCATAATTAAAACATCTAACACTAGTATTTAAGTCTTTTAAAAATTCTAAATGAGGGGAATTATTTTTACAATTCTCGTCTGAAAAACTACATCTATCAAAAAAACTACATCCACGTTGAATTATACCCGGTTGAGGTTGGCTACCAGGCATTGACTCTGGAAGTCCAGCTAGAGACAATTTTGGAATAGATTTAAGCAATCCATGCGTATAAGGATGAATGGGTCTTTTAAGGATATCTCTTGAAGGTCCCTCTAAAACAATTTCTCCAGAATACATGACAATAATTCTATCGCTTACTTGAGCAATAGCTCCCAAATCATGACTTACATAAACCATTGATGTTCCAGTATCTTTTGCAATAAAATTTAGAAGCTCTAATACATGAGCTTGTGTTGTTACATCTAAGCCTGTTGTAGGTTCATCTAAGAGAAGTAAATCTGGAGTTCCTGCTAATGCCATAGCTACTGCAACTCTCTGTTGTTGACCTCCAGAAAGTTCGTGAGGATATCTTAAAGCAATTGTTTCTGGGGAAGGAAGTCTAACTTTATTTAACAGTTCGGAAATTTTTTTTTCTCTTTGTATCTCATCTAAATCTGAGTGTAATTGCAAAGCTTCGTCAATTTGATAGCCAATTTTTAAGTTTGGTGTTAATGCTTGACCTGCATTTTGTGGTATCATTGCTATCTTTCTCCCCCTAATTTTTTCTAAATCTTTACCTTTCAATTTCAGTAAATTTGAGGAATTAAACTGGCATTCTCCTCCAACAGTATAGAGTCCATGCTTAACGTATCCCATCATTGCTAATGCTAATGTGCTTTTTCCAGAACCAGACTCCCCCACTATGCCTACTGTCTCACCTTTTTTAATATTTGTACTTATGTTTTTAAGAATTAAGATTTCTTCACCCTTTTTGCTTCTAAATCCAATAGATAAATTTTTTACTTTTTGAATTATATCAGCCATAACTAAACAGGAGCTTTTGTTGATCTATCTATACCTAAAGCTTTAGCAAAGGCATCCGCCGTTAAATTGATACCAATAATTAAACTACTTAATCCGACTATTGGCGCTATTACTGCCCAATAAGCAAAAGACATCAAACCTCTAGCATTTGATATCATTAATCCCCAGTCTGGAGTTGGAGGGCTAACCCCAAAACCTAAAAAAGATAGAGAGCTAAAACCAAGCAACATCCATGACCATCGCATTGCACCTTCAACTAATATTGCATCTCTTACATTAGGAATTATTTCATTCCAAATAATTGAAAAATTACTATGTCCCCTCGCTCTTGCAGAAACTATAAAGTCTTTTGCGATGACATCATGTGTTGCTGCTCTTGCAACTCTTACAATCCCCTTTCCATAAAAAAAACCTAAAGCAGGTATCAATACTTCAGTGGAAGTACCTAACAAAGATACAATCAATAACATTGCTAATATCCATGGAATAGATAAGAACGCATCAACAATTCTCATAACTACATCGTCAATTTTTCCTCCAACCAATCCACAAAATATTCCTAAAAGACCACCCCATAGTAATGCTATTAAAGATCCAAAGAAAGTTATTGTGAGAGCCGTTCTTCCACCCAAAATTGTTCTAGTAAAAACATCTCTTCCAAGATCGTCTGTTCCAAACCAATACTCAGCTGAAGGAGCCTGAAGCATTAATGTTGGATCTATAGCTTTAAAATCATGAGGAGCAATATAAGGGCTTACAAATGCTAGAATTATATGAAATACTAAAATACTAAGTCCGATAAGTCCAGATGGTCTTGAAGCCATTGTAAAAATAATTTCTGATAATTTTGCAAAAGCGCTTTTCTTTTCCTCTTTATAAATATTATCCAATTTCATATTATTTTCTTATCTGCAAAGTTTTTAATCTAGGGTTAAGCATTAGTGTCAATAGATCTGCTAATAAATTTATACTTACATAGATAGATGCTAGAATTATAGCTAGTGCTTGAACTGTAGGTAGGTCTCTATTTGAAATAGATTCAATAACTAATCTCCCAAGGCCAGGATAATTAAACACAACTTCAGTTACTACAACTCCACCCAAAAGCCATGCAATAGTTAATGCCACTACATTAATAGCAGGCAATAAAGCGTTTGGTAAAACATGTTTGAAAACCATTTTCCAATAAGGAACTCCTTTAAGAATTGCCATTTGAACATATTCGCTTGCCATTACTTGAATTACACTTGACCTTACCATTCGGGCCATATGGGCTGTCATAATCATAGCTATAGCAACCACTGGTAAAATTATATTTGGTAGTAACTCTAAGAAAGATACATCAGTTGGAACTATTACAATACCAGGCAACCACTCTAACCATATGGCTATTATTAAAATTAACAAAGTTGCACTAATGAATTCTGGAATAGTCATAGCAAATATTGTTACTGTTGATATTGCAACATCAGGTAATTTATCTCTCCAAAGAGCAGTAATAATTCCTAAAATCAAAGCTATTGGAATACCTATAAAAATTGCAGCTGATGCCAATACTAGTGAATTTTTAATTCTAGGTCCCAAAACTTCTTTGATAGGCATCTCTCCACTTAAAGAGTAGCCAAAGTCTCCTTGAATAGCATTTAATGCCCAAGATACATATCTTTCATATGCTGGAACATTTAAACCAAGCCTTCTATAGCAAGCTTCTAATTGTTCGCCAAATGCTTGTCTTTCTAAATAAGTAGTGCATGCATCCCCTGGTAAAACTTCTGTTCCTACAAATGTAATTACAGATACAATAAATAAGGTAATAAAACCTAACAAAATTCTTTTTATAATTAAAAAAAGCATAAGATTTTATAAATTTTAAATTATTTATTTAGAAATGAAAGAGGTTTTACAGGCCTACTTAAAGGCCTGTAAAACAAAAATTACTACTGAACACTTAGTGTGTGCCATCTAATTGAAAAATACTCAACTTCGTCAAGATTTTTCACTCTAGAAGACGTCACAACAAGTCTAGACACATGGTAAGGAATCATTGTTCCAGATTCTTCCCATAATGTTTTTTGAGCATTGATATATGCTGCTTTCCTTTTACTAAAATTTAACTCACCTCTTGCGTCAGCTAAATTCTTATCAAAAGATGCACTTTTATAATATGACTCATTCCATTTTGCTTCGCTGTGGTAAGCTTCATGCAAAATACTATCTGCTGGTCTTTCATTCCAACGAGTCATTGCAACAGCCTTTTTCATCCACGTTTCATTCCAATAACTTTTTGAAGGTGTCATTTGAATATCTGCTCTTATATTAGCTTTTGCAAGCTGTTGTTGTAAAACCTCGGCAATAGTTGGCCATGTTGGTTCTTTTGTAGATACGTGAATTGTCATATCAATACCATCAGGATATCCAGCCTCTTTTAGTAATTTTTTTGCAGTAGCTGGTTGTGGTGGACAACTCTTTTTCATTCTATATTGATCTGATGGTGCAACAGGAGTATCACAAGATACAGTTGCTGCTCCAGCCATAACTAAATCAACTAGTTCTTGTCTATCAACAGCTATTCTTACTGCTTTTCTTACTCTAGGGTCATCAAAAGGTGCAACGTCAGTTCTCATTACCATACCTCTCCAATTACCTGTTGGTATAACTGAAACGTTAAATTTTGAATTACCATCAAATATTTTTTTCTGATTAAATGGAACATATCTATTCATATCTATTTGACCTGTCAGTAAAGCTTGAATTCTAGCTTGACCATCTGGTATTGCTATTACATGAACTTCAGCAAGTTTAGGTGCTCCTTCCCAATAATCTGGGTTTGCTTTAAGAATTGTTGTTCCCTCTGCATCAAACTTTTCTACTATAAAAGGTCCAGTTCCAATACCTGTTTTTCCAATAGTATCACCTGATCCATTAGGTATCATTCTCAATCTATAATCAGTTAATAAAAGTGGAAAATCTGCGAAAGATGTATTCAACTTTATTTTTACTGTATGTGAGTCGACAACCTCAATATCTGTTACTGCACTCATACTTTTCTTTGCAGGCGAACCAATTTCAGGATCTTTAACTCTCATCAAAGAGTATTTTACATCCTCTGCATCAAAATCAGATCCATCATGGAATTTTACACCTTTTCTTAAGTTAAAAGTCCACTCTGTTGCATCTGAGTTACCTGACCAGTCAGTAGCTAACTCGGGAGAAGTAACTCCTTTAAGATCTTTTCTAACAAGACGGTTTTGAGTCATTATTACTACTTGAAATAGTCTTCCTTTAGTAATTGCATCTAAATTTGTATCTTTTCCAAAACCAAGATCATGAGATAACTTAAAAACCCCACTTGAAGCGTTGGCAAATGAAAATGTTACAAATAGTGATACCAATGAAATTGATATCAATTTTAAAATGTTTTTCATAATTTCCTCTCTTTAAAAAAACAAAAGGTAACAATTAGATACTTATATAGCAACAGTCAAAATGGACATTTTTTATTTGTTTTATTGGTGTATTCTAATTATCTAAAAAATAATGAATGATTTAATCAATAAATATAGGTTTACTGTAAAGCCTGTTAGCCTTGAAAATTCTAATTCATTAGAGCTTGCAAGATCAATTCAAGTTCACCCCTTAACTTATCAGGAATTGCCTTATGACCCGGAGTATTCAAATTATGCAGGAAGATTAACCCTTGAAAAATTATCTAACGTTAGTCCTGAGGAAATGTATTGGAAAGCAAGGAGAGAAATTATTTTTAGGCATACGGGAGAACATCCATTTGAAATATCAGGACCAGATGCTCTTAAATTTTTACAAAAAATATTTCCTAGAGATATTTCAAAAATCGCTGTAGGAAGATGTTCGTATCAGTTTGCTTGCTATCATGATGGCGGGATGATTACGGATGGTATACTTTTAAGAATTGATAAAGATAAATATTGGTTTGCGCAAGCTGATGGTGACCTATTTTCTTGGTATAAAGCACATTCTAAGAATTTGAATGTAGAAATTAATGATCCAAATGTTTGGGTAAGTCAAATTCAAGGCCCATTGTCCATGAAGCTACTTGAAAATTTAAGTAATGGTTTTTCAGAGAAGGATTGGAAATATTTTGATTGGAAAGAGTTACAAATTTTAGATCAAAAAGTTATAGTAAGCAGAAGTGGTTTTACTAATGAACTTGGTTGGGAAATTTATTTTAGGCCAGAAAATGAAATAGAGAAAATAGGGGATTATATTCTTGAGCAAGGAAAAAAATTAGGTATGATTTTGGTGGCTACGCCAGGATTTAGATGTAGAAGAATTGAAGCTGGACTTCTATCTGCTGGACAAGATTTTTCAAAAAATACCAATCCTTTTTCAGTTGGCCTTGGAAGATTTATAAATTTTGATAAAGAGGATTTTATTGGAAAAGATGCACTTATATCATCAGAGAAAAAATGTAAGACTTGGGGAATTCGGGTTGTGTCAGGAACTGCAATAAAAGGAGAGAGTATAAAATTAAATGAAAAAGAGATTGGTAAAATAACCTCTAGCACATGGTCACCCTATCAACTCTGCGGTGTTGGTATAGTACACCTTAACAATCATGAAAATGGACCAGGTGATATAGTTTATGTTAAATGCACAGACGGGAAATTACACAAAGGTCAAATCTGTAAATTACCAATGTACGATGAAAAGGGAGAAATAGTAAGAGGTATAAACAGAGATATCCCAAATGAGCCAAAACCTTGGATTGGTGTTTAAGCTTAAATTGTTAAAAATATAATTAGTGAAAATCAAAAAAAAAATAATTACTATTGGAGGTGGAGGGTTCACTCATAACCAAGATGATGATCAGGAACAATTCATTTTAGAATGTATCAACAAAAAAAATTGCTCATTAGGATTTTTACCGACTGCTAGTAACGATGACTCAAGCAAAACTAAGCTCTTTTACAAAAGATTTGAAGTTTTAGGTTTAAATGTGTCTCACTTTAATCTTATCTCTAGCATAAAAGGTTTTGAAAATTGGCTTTCAAATCTTGATGTAGTTTACGTTGGTGGTGGAAATACAAAATTCATGCTCAGATATTGGAAAGAAAATAATTTAATTGGTCTTTTCAAAGAAGTTTATAATTCTGGTATAATTTTATCAGGCGTAAGTGCTGGTGCCGCATGTTGGTTCGATTACTTCCTAACTGACTCAGATGGACCAGGATTTAAATCAATGAATGGCATTGGATTATTAACTGGAAGTTTTACACCACATTATTCAGACTTAAAAAGAGCAGAAAAATATAGAGAAAATATTAAAAAAAAATTTTTACCAAATGGTATTGCTATTGATGATGGTGTTGCGGTACTTTTTATTGACGGAAAACCAACAGAGGTTTATTCTTCTAGAAAAGGTCATAATGCTTATTTTGTTAATCAAAATAAACAATTTAACTTAAAAGAATACATTAAAATGAACAATGAGTGATAATATTTTACCAAGTCAAAAAATCTTTAGCATAAAAGATGCAAGAGAGCTATCACGTAAACGTCTTCCCAAATTAGTTTTTGATTTTATTGATGGTGCGTCTGGAGATGAGAAACTTGCTGAAATCAATAGTATAGCTCTAGACCAAATTAGATTAGAACCCAAAGTTTTAAGAAATGTTGAAAAAAGATCTCTTAAAAAAAAGGTATTAGGATACGAATTTAATTTTCCTTTTGGTTTTGCTCCTATGGGAATGACTAATTTGTCTTGGCCAGGAGCAGACTCTATGTTAGCTGCTGAAAGTGCAAGAAATAATATTCCAACTTGTGTTTCTATGGCTTCTACTACAACATTAGAAAAGATGTATGAACTCTCAGAAGGTCATTCGTGGATGCAGTTATATATTTTCCAAGATGAGAATTTCGTGATGGAGCTTTTGGAAAGAGCAAAAAATACTGGTTATGAGGTAGCAATTTTAACTGTAGATGTGCCAGTTTTATCTAGAAGAACCAGAGATGATAAAAATGGTTTCTCTTATCCTTTTAAGATAGGTCCAAAACAATTTTTTGATTTTGCTACTCATCCGACTTGGTCTCTATCAACTTTGATGAGTGGAATTCCTAAGCCTATGAATTACGTAACATCAAAAAGTGGAGATGGAATTTTTAAAAGAAAAGAAAGTAGAGGTTCTACTGATTGGAACACACTCAGAAGAGTAAGGGATAAATGGAAAGGCAAACTTATTGTTAAAGGAGTAATGTCTCCAGATGACGCAATAAAAATAAAAGAAACTGGTGCGGATGCTATTCAAGTTTCAAATCATGGAGGTAGACAATTAGATAGTGCCACAGCAGCAATAAATATGCTTCCATTGATTAGAAAATCAGTTGGAAGTAATTTTCCTTTAATCTTTGATAGTGGGATAAGAAGTGGAAGCGATATAGTAAGAGCGCTAGCATTTGGTGCAGATTATGCAATGATTGGAAGACCCGTAATGTATGCAATGGGAGCAGATGGAAAAAAAGGATTGAGAAGAATAGTTGAGATTATAAAAGAAGAAGTTAGCACAACACTAGGGTTAGTTGGATTAAATGATATTAATGAAGTAACTTCTGAGATAGTAATAGAGAATAGTATTAATAAGGTAAACTACTAAATGAGTGAGAATAAAATTAGAGGTGGAGCGTTATTAGCTAGAGCTCTAAAAGATAAGGGAATTAGTAAAGTTTTTACTCTTGCAGGAGGTTTTTGTAATCCAGCAATTGAAGGATTTGCTGAGTGTCAAATTGAAGTCATAAATACTCCTCATGAACAAATTGCAGGTCATTTAGCAGATGGCAATACAAGAATTACTCGTAAACCATCAGTATGCTTAGTTGGACCAGAGGGATTTACTAACGCAGTTCCCTCTATGATGGAGGCTTGGGGTGAGAGAAGTCCAGTTATTTATATTACTGGTTCCAGTAGTCTTAAAAGACAAGGTTCAGGTGGTTTTAAAGAAATAGATGATGTTTCAATAGCAGCACCTTTATCAAAATACAGTGCAAGTATTACTGATGGAACTAGAATAAGAGAATTCGTCGACAAGGCATATCATATTGCTACCAATGGTTATCCTGGCGCTGTTCATCTTAGTCTGCCAGTAGATATTATGTTTTCATCTTTTGCAGAAGAAGTAGGATTAGAGGAGAGGCCATTTTCTCACAAAGCTAAACCTTTAGCTAAAGCTTGGCCAGATCCAAATTCTCTATCAGAGGTTTTGGAGCTTGCTTGTAATGCTAAAAAACCAATTATAATAGGTGGCCATGGAATTTGGTGGTCACATTCAGAAAAAAATCTTGAAGCAGCTGGTAATAATTTAAATATACCAATTTTTAATGTTCCATATCATCAAAAATTATTAGGCGAGGAAGCAAACGCTTATATGGGATTGGCTGATATACACCAATATCCTCCCTCAGAATATGCGTTACAAAATTCTGATTTAGTACTTGTTGTTGGAGCACGTTTAGACAATCAAATGAATTTTGGAAATCCACCTTTTATACCAAAATCAACAAAGTTGGTATGTATTAATGGCTCCCATGAGGAAATCGAACTTAATAGAGCAGCTGATTTTTGTTTACTAAGTGATCCTGGTGTTTTTTTAGATACATTATCTAATTTAAAGAAGAATAATAAATGGAATTTAGATACAACTTGGTTCGAAGAAAATAAAAAAAAGAAAAAAGAATGGGTAGATAAATCCTTGAAAGATTTAGAAATTGAGGCTGAGGCATCAAAAAAAAATGGTGGTAAAATTCATCCTCTACAACTTTCATTAGATGTCCAAGAAGCAATGGGTGAAAATGACTGGCTTGTTATAGATGGAGGAAATACCCATTTCTGGTCAGAGATTGCAATTAATATTGCTGGTGCAAAAGGTAAAAAATTAAAAGGTATCTTACATCCTGGAACTTTTAGTATGTTAGGTGTTGGGGTTTCGTTCGCTTTATCTGCTAAAAATCACAATCCAGACTCAAATGTTGTTCTAATAAGTGGAGATGGTGCGTTTTTATCAGGAGGTATGTCTATTGAAAGTGTATTTTATGAAAAAAAACCTATTACTGTTGTAATTGATAACAATGGTGGATTGGCCTCAATAGGGCAACAACAAGAGAGGTTATTTAAAAGTGGGAAAAGCGTTGCAACTGATTTTCGAGATATACCATTTCATAAGATATTTGAGGGTTTTGGAGGGTATGGAGAATTAGTCAATAAAAGAGAAGAACTAGCACCGGCGCTTAAAAGGGCAATGGAAAGTGGAAAACCTGCATGTGTAAATGTCAAAGCAAAACCAGTACTAAGCCCAATAGTCTCTGCAGTTGCAAGTAAAAGAGAGAAGTCATCAATAGAATAAAATGGCAATATTTTCATCACACTTATTAGACGCCACAAATGGATCTCACGCTGCAAATGTTGATGTAATTATTTATCAAATTATTGAAAATGGGGAAAAGAAAGCTTTCTTTGAAACTAAATCTGATGAAGGTGGTCGAATACTTCAAGAATTTGAATTAAGTAAAGAGGACTGCAAGTGTGAGTATGAAATAGTTTGTAAAACTGGAAAATATTTTAATGAAAAAAAGATAATTTCAGAAATAAATATAAAATTTAGAATGGAAAAACCAAATAAAAATTATCATATTCCAATTATAATTTCTAAAAATAGCTATACTGTGTGGTGGTCAGAATAAAAATGAAATATAAGATTTTATTTTTTTTTTCAATATTTATATTTTCTTCAAATTTAAATGCAAAAGATATTTATCTAAGCTGCGAAAGTATAATTGATAATATAAGAGCTGATGGTGGTTATTTAATTAAAGGAAACGATGGTGGTAAAATTTTAGTTAAAATAAAAAGCTCCAAAGCTGAGGCTTTCTATATTTTAGAGGAAGATGGTTATCAAATTAGTTTTAATGAAAAAATAAAAAAAAATAAATTGGGATTTAGTTATTCCATAAATTGGGATGATAAAGAATTCAAAAATAGTGAAGAATTTAAATTTATAAAACCAGTCGATGATTACATTTATAAAAGATCATCTTATTTTTGGGCAAAAAGCGATGGAGAAGAAACTATAACTGATTTTGATAGTTCTGGAAGATGTAAATTTGTTGAAAAAAAATATTATATTCAAACTACTAAAAATTTTAGATAAATATTATGTCAATTTCTACTTCAAATATAATTAAAAATATTAAACTAAACATGTCTAGACGTATAAGACGAACTCCATTTACAAATAAAGTAGAGGAATGTGGAGTATCTGATTTTACTGTTGTCAATCACATGCTACTACCAAAAGGTTTTAAAAATACTGTTGAAGAAGATTACTGGCATTTAAGAGAAAATGTTCAAGTTTGGGATGTGTCATGTCAAAGACAAGTACAAATTACAGGTCCAGACGCAGAAAAGCTTGTGCAAAAAATTACACCAAGATCTATAAAAAAAATGGAGACAGGCAAATGTTTTTATATACCAATTATAGATGAAACTGCTGGGATGATTAATGACCCAGTTTTATTAAAATTAGATGATGATATGTTTTGGATTTCAATAGCAGACTCAGATATTTTGCTTTGGGCGAAAGGAATTGCTTTAGGATCAAAATTAGATGTTGAAATTATTGAGCCTGATGTTTACCCGCTAGCTATTCAAGGTCCTAAATCTGAAGACCTATTGATTTCAATATTTGGTGAAGACATAAAAAAATTAAAATTTTTTAATTTTAAAGTTTTTGATTTTTTGGGTACAAAACAGGTAATCGCTAGGTCTGGATATAGTAAGCAAGATGGTTTTGAAATTTATTTCAAAGGATTTGAAACTCATTTTAATGAGATTGAACTTGGTGAAAAGCTTTGGGATATCATTTGGGATCATGGTCAAAAATTTAATATATCTCCAGGATGTCCAAACCTAATTGATAGAATTGAGGCAGGACTTATGTCCTATGGTAATGATTTCACCAGAGAAAATAACCCGCTAGAATGCAATCTTGAGAAATATTGTAAACAAGAAGATGATCATGATTTTATTGGAAAAGATGCTTTGAGAAAGATTCAATCTGAAGGAATTAAACAACAGATGAGAGGAATAATTTTTGATGGCGAACCCTGTAAACCAACGGGAGTTCCTTTGCCAGTATACTCAAAAAACAATAAAAAGATTGGTCAAATAGCATCTGGAATTTATTCCCCAAGAATTATGAAAAATATAGGTTTATCAATGATAAATAGAGATTTTTGGGATTTAGGGAATGAAGTTTTTATAAACACTTTTAATGGAAAAAACAGAAAAGGCATTATAACTTCTTTACCATTTCCTGATTAACTTTATATTCAAATTATGTTTAAACCAGTGATAGCAGGATTTTCAAGATCGCCTTTTACTATGGCTAGAAAAGGAGCTCTAATTGACTCAAAGCCAGTTAATCTATTAGCAGAAGTAATTAAAGATTTAGTATCTAAATCAAATGTTAAAAAAGATGACATTGAGGATATTGTAGTTGGTTGTGCATTTCAAACAGGAGAACAAAGTTTTAATATTGGAAAGTTGACTACTTTTCTAAGTGGTATGAATGTTAAAACCTCAGGCATGACAGTAGATAGATGGTGTGGCTCATCAATGGAAGCCATTCATATTGCAGCTGGTAAAATTTCATTAGGTGCTGGAAAAGTATTTGTTTGTGGAGGAGTAGAAAGCATGACAAGAGTAAATACTGGTTTTGAGCCAATCCCCTACCCTGAAAGTAAGACAGACAATCCACATGTTTATTTTTCAATGGGAACAACTGCAGAAAATGTTGCTAAAAAATATAATATTTCAAGAAATGAACAACAGGAATTTGCTATATCAAGTCATCAAAAAGCACACGAAGCTCAGACTAAAGGGAATTTTAAGAATGAAATCGTATCAATTGGTGATTGTGATACTGATGGAAACATTAGACCAAATAGTACAATGGAAAAATTAGATGGATTAAAACTTGCTTTTGATGAAAATGGAACAGTTACAGCTGCAACTTCATCACCTTTAACGGACGGTGCTGCGGCAACTTTAATTTGTGAAGAAAATTATGCAAAAGAAAATAATTTAAATATTTTAGGAAGAATAATATCTACTGCTGTTGAGGGCTGTGACCCTGATTACATGGGATTAGGTCCAATTGGCGCTTCAAAAAAAGCTTTGAAGAGAGCTAACTTGTCAGCTGAACAAATTGATATTGTTGAATTGAATGAAGCTTTTGCTTCTCAATCATTAGCGTGTATTAAAGACTTAGGTATAGATAAGGATAAGGTCAATTTAGATGGTGGAGCTCTTGCTCTTGGTCATCCACTTGGTGCAACAGGTGCAAGAATTACTGGTAAAGCAGCCGATCTATTAAAACGAGAAAACAAAAAATATGCTCTATCTACTCAGTGTATTGGTTTGGGAATGGGAATAGCTACAGTAATTGAGTCTGTAAATTAAACTATCTATTTATTCCTCTTAATCTCTCAGATCTTCTTCTTAAAAGTTCAGCGGTTAATAAAATCAATACTGATAATATAATCAAACAGGTTGCTACAGCTAAAATTGTCGGACTTAATTGCTCCCTAAGTCCAGTCCACATTTGAATTGGTATTGTAGTATTATCTAAGCCAGCTAAGAATAATACTACGACGACCTCATCAAAAGAGGTAACAAAAGCAAAAAGACCACCAGAAATAACTCCTGGTAATATCAAAGGTAAAGTAATTTTCATAAATGTATTATATGGACTACTTCCAAGACTTGAGGCCGCACGTGTAATACTATGATCAAAACCTGAAAGTGTTGCAGTTACAGTTATTACTACAAAAGGTGTTCCAAGAATAATGTGTGCCAGAATTATACCTAAATGAGTTGCTGCCAAACCTACCTTTGCCATGAAAAAGAAAATCGCTACCCCAGAAATAATTAGTGGAACTATCATTGGTGAAATTAAAATTGCCATTATCAAACCTTTGTAGGGCATATGTCTGCTACTTAAACCTAATGCGGCAAGAGTACCTAAAATAATTGATCCCAATGTTGCAAAGATTGCAATTATAAAACTATTTCTTGCAGCTAAACCCCATGGATTTTTTGTTCCATAAATCATATCCTTATACCATCTCAATGAGAATGCATCAGGGTCTAATCTTTTCATTCCATCAGAAAAAACCAAAAACTCTTCTGCATTGAAAGATAATGGAAAAATTACAAATAAAGGAGCTATCAAAAAGAAAAAGACACAACCACACACTAATAAATAAAAGTAATGCCAAATTCTATAATGTGGTTCTGTATATTTTGGTAATGCCATAATTAACCTAATTTGATGTTATCAACTCCAACAAGTTTATTATAAATCCAATATATTGCTAACACACCAGTTAAAAGCATCAGACCCATTGCAGATGCAAAGCTCCAATCTAAAGTACTTTTCATATGATATGCAATTTGATTACTAATAAGTGTTCCAGATGCACCTCCAACAAGCGCTGGTGTAATATAATAGCCAATTGCTAAAATAAAAACTAATAGACAACCTGCGCCTATTCCTGGAATTGTAAGTGGAAAATAAACTTTAAAAAATGCAACCGCTGGAGTTGCACCTAAAGACTTACCAGCCCTCATAAGACTTGGAGAGATCGTTTTCATGACACTATACAAAGGTAAGACCATAAAAGGTAAAAGTATTTGAGTCATTGCTACGTAAGTTCCAGTTTTATTATACATCATCTCAGGTCTGTTATCGTTCGCAACAAGACCTGTCCAAACAAAGAAATCATTCACAATCCCTTGTTGCTGTAACAAAATCATCCAACTGGCGGTTCTTACAAGTAAAGAAGTCCAAAAAGGAAGAAGAACACAAATCATAAGTAAATTACTATATTTCATTGGCAAAGTTGCCAGTAAATGTGCAATTGGGTAAGCCATCAAAAAACAAAATAAAGTAACAAAAAAAGCTACCTCCACTGTTCTTATCCATAATATTCTATGAATTCTTCTATCCTCAGAAACCTGAACAATTTTTCCATCTTCATTAGAATACATGTCTACACCTTTAAGGTATTTTGAATATGTATAAGATGGAGCTCTTCTTTTAATTGCTCTCCAATATTCAACATTTCTCCATCTTTTATGAACTTTCATAATTTGTTCTTTATAGTTTCCCTCCTCAAATTTCTTTTGTTTTCTTGCTAGTTTTTTTAAAACACTTTTAAATCCATTTTTTTCATAGTTTAATTGTGTCTGTAATTTTCCTGCTGTTTTGTTTTTAACTAGAATTTTATAGTCTAAATAAAATGCTTCAAAAACTTCCTCTGGTGGAAGTTCTTTACCATCCCAAGTTTCCATTGCTTTATAAGTTTTGGGAAGCATGTTTGTAACCATTTTGTCATCTATGCTTCTAGAAAACATATCTCCAATTGGAATCATGTATGTAATTATTAAAAACAATAATAATGGGGCAACTAGTAGAAAAGCTTTAATTTTATTTTTCTTTTCTGCCTGTTTAAGACTTTCCTCTAAGGGAATTCCATCTGTTGTTAAAATTTTTCCTGTTTCTGAGCTCATAAAAAAAAGGGCGGTTAAAATAACCGCCCTAAATATAATATAAAATTAAAGTGTTTAAAACTTTAATTATTTAATACTAGCTTTCATAGCTTCCCATTTTTCACCAAGCTCTGTGCCGTTATCAGCCCAGTACTCAGCGTTTACTAAGAAGTATCTTTTAAGGTTAGCTGGTGCTGTTGGCATATGTGGAACCATGTTAGTTTTTCCATCTTTATACCAAGGCTCGCCTGCTTCCATAACTGCAATTGATGATTTTCTCCATGGTGCATACGCAATGTATTTTGCACTTCCTGCTAACATCTCAGTACTTGTCATCATTGCTAAAGCCTTCATAGCGTCATCTTGATTTGGTCCACCTTTTACTAATGCAAAATATTCATAGTCAAGACCTTGTCCATCCCAAACTTGAACTATTGGAGCACCTTCTCCAACTGCTGCATTGAAAAATCTACCATTCCAACCAGTCGCCATTACAACTTCACCACTCATCAATAATTCTGGTGGTTGAGCTCCAGCTGACCAAAATACACATCCGCCATTTGGATCCTCACAAAGTGCTTTGATTTTATTCATTGCTCTGTCAACATATCCTGGCTCTTCTAATTTTTTGTAGATAAATTCTCCACCTTTACCCATTTTTACGCCATCTGCTGCTAATGCAATTTCTAAGTTAGTTAATG
Source organism: uncultured Pelagibacteraceae bacterium (assembly GCA_902584995.1). Lineage (GTDB taxonomy): Bacteria > Pseudomonadota > Alphaproteobacteria > Pelagibacterales > Pelagibacteraceae > Pelagibacter. Next base: position 57,508 of record CACICF010000003.1, on the reverse strand, counting down.
CACTTTTGTAAATAGCTCTTTTTCCAGGAAATCTTTGTGTGTTAAAGAAATCTTTTAAAGTCGTTGGCGTGCTTTTTAATAAATCACTGTTGTAAGCATAGTTCCAAGAATATAAGATATTTCCTACCGCACATTTACTTGGCATATCAGTAAAGAAGTCTTCACTAGCTGGTGTACCATCTGGTGCTGGCGGGAAATCTTTGTCAAAATCAAACTCAACAAAAATTCCTTCGTCACAACCATTAATAGTATCATAAGCGAATACGTCTATAATATCCCATGTGATTGCTCCTGCCTCTATTTGCGCTTTAATTTCTGAAAGTCCACCTGAATAGTCAACCCACTCGATCGGCACACCTAATGCTTTAGATGTTGGATCTCCATATCCTAACTTTTGACTTTCGGTGTATGCTCCACCCCATGATGCAACAACTACTGCAAAAGCGGATGTAGATACAGAAACTGCAAATGTTAAAGCAAGTAATAATTTACTTAATTTTTTCATTTATCCTCCGTTTAAACGTTTTTTTTATAAAAAAAGGAGTACAGCAACATAGAATATAAGAGTCAACAGGTGATTTTGGCGAAAATGTTGTAATTACGCTTATTTTGGGTCTAAAGCTCTAGCGTCATGACTGTTCCAGCCAATATTAATTTCATTACCAAGTTTTATATCTAGGTTTTGAGAACTATTTGGAACTTTCAATATAAATTCTGAATTACCAAGTAAATTTAATCTAACCCTAGTATGATCCCCATGATAAATGACTTCTTCAATTTTTCCTTTTTGATTATTATCCATTTTACCTTTAGGGTTTATCAATGCTCGTTCTGGTCTGATTGATACTGTAGTTTTTTCTCCAACAGATTTAACTGAAATTGGATTAGCAATTATTTCACCCTTTTGTAATTTAACTTTACATGTTCCATTTGAAATTTCAGAAACTTCTCCACCAAAAGTATTATTTTCGCCAATAAATTCTGCAACAAAAGAGTTAACTGGTTCTTCATATAACTTATCAGGGCTTGATAGTTGTTGAACTTTACCATCATTAAATACCGCAATCCTATTTGACATTGTTAAAGCCTCACCCTGATCATGAGTTACATAAACTACTGTTACGCCAATACTTTCATGAATGTGTTTAATTTCGTACTGCATGCTTTCTCTTAAATTTTTATCTAACGCACCTAAAGGCTCATCCATTAAAACAACAGCCGGATCAAAAACTAAAGCTCTTGCAACTGCAACTCTTTGTTGTTGACCACCTGATAGTTGACCTGGCATTCTGTTTGCAAATCCACCCAATGAGACCATTGATAAAGCTTTGTCGACTTTTTTTTCTATATCCTCTTGAGACATCTTTCTTACCTTTAACGGAAATGCTAAATTTTCAAAAACTGTCATGTGAGGAAATAAAGCATAATTTTGAAAAACCATTCCGATTCCTCTTTTATGTGGTGGAATATTTGAAATTGGATTGTTATCTAAAAATATTTCTCCGTTGGTTGGGGTTTCAAAACCAGCAAGCATCATTAGACATGTAGTTTTTCCTGAACCAGAAGGTCCAAGCATTGTTACAAACTCACCTTCTTCAATATCTAAATTCAGATCTTTTACTACTAATACTTTTCCGTCGTAACTTTTGTCTACTTTATCAAATTTTACGAAATCAGCTTTTTTTGACATAAGATAGTTTTTAAAACATTTAGTTTTGTTATTTGCAACAGTTAATTAACTCTTTATATGTAGCTCTTTTGGATAATTACAAAATAATTCACATCCATTGTCAGTAACTCTTATAGATTCTGATGCTTCAACTCCCCAATCACCAAATTGCATTACAGCTATCATATGAAAACAAGAATTTGGAACTAATTCTGTCATTTCTTCTTTATAAATATTTAAAGTATGTTCACCCCAATCTGGTGGGTAACCAATACCAATTGAGTAGCCTGTTCTAGACTTTTTTTCTATTCCATATTTGTCTAAAACTCCCCAAAATGCTTGGGCAACATCATTTGCAGTATTTCCAGCTTTTGTTACTTTAATTCCAGCTTCTAGAGCTTCAATAGTCTTTTTCATCGTATCAATTTTTAGTTGATCGGGTTTTCCTAACAAAACAGTTCTTGCCATTGGAGAATGATATCTTTTGTAAACTCCAGATAACTCTACAATTGTTGCTTCCCCCTCTACAAACTTATCTTGTGTAGCAGTTAAATGTGAAGCTGAAGTTCCCTTCCCTGTTGGAAGAAGTGTTGCAATACTAGAATATTCTCCTCCAAACTCTGGTGTTCCATAAAATAAAGTTTTTTGTATTTCTCCAACAGCATCGCATTGTCTTACGCCGGTCTTAATTACTTCCATTGCAGTTTTCATCCCTTTTTCTGAAATCAATGCAGCATTTTTCATATATTTTATTTCTGCATCAGATTTAGCAAATCTCGCCCAATTAACTAAACGTTCTGAGTCTTTAATTTTTGCGTTTGGTAAACCTTGTTTTATCTTTTCATAGCAAAAAGCTGTGAAGTAATGGGCATCCATTTCAACACCAATTGAAAGTTTATCCCATTTTCTATCTTTAATTATTTTTACTAAATAATCGTAGGGATGTTTTGGCCATGTGTGAATATAATTTTCGTCATACACAATTATGTTTTCATCTTTAAGATAGGTTTTTATATAAGCGCCTCCAGCATCTTGTGCTCTTACAAAGCAAAGAGGTTCGTCTGCATTTATATGAACAATTGCACATTGAGCATAATAAAAAGACCATGCATCATAACCAGTCAAATAGTTCATATTATTAGTGTCGTGAGAAATTAAAAGTTCAATGCCTTTTTTTTCCATCATTGACTTTACTTTTTTTAATCTTTGTTTGTATTCCTCTTTGCTAAATGACATTACTTTCTATCTGAATAATTTTCCAAAACCCTCAACTTGATTATCTTTATTTATTTTAACAAGTGTATCCCAGATTAAAGCCTGGTTACTTGATAAAACAACTGTATTCAATTTTTTTTCAAGTTTGTCAATTATTGGAAGTACAGGTAAAGCTGTGCAAGATACAAATAATGCTTCCGCGCCATTTAAATCTATTTTAGACAACACATCATACAAATAATTTTGATCTACTTTACCGATATCGTAGTCTGCCTCTATATCAAAATAAGAATTGGAAGTTATTTCAAATCCTTCTGATTTAAAATATTCTATAACATCATCATTAAGTTTTTTACTGTATGGAGTAAATAAACAAAGCTTGCTTATATTTAGTTTCTTTAAAGCTTTTATAGCAGCAGTACTTGGTGTTGTAACCTCTGCCATTGGTTTTGCTGCTTTTACTTTTTGTTCTATGGAATTGTATCCTACGGCTATTGTTCCTGAAGTGCATCCATAGACAACACAGTCTATATCTTGGTCTGGGAGAATATCTTTTGCAACATCGGTTACTTTATCTGACATTTTAATCAGATTTTCTTTGGTTAAAGGATTATAACACTCTATTCTATTAACAAAAAAATCAATTTCTCTATCCTTTATTACATTAATAAAATCTCTCTCAATCATAAAATCACTTGCAAGAGCAATAAGGCCAACTCGTGGATTTGATTTACTTATGTATTTTGGTTCTATTTTTGTTGAATTCATAATTTAAAAAAGAGAATATATCATAAGTTCTTGAATAATCATTAATATTAAATGAATTGAATGAATTTTAAAGACACTCTAGTTGCATCACTTGTTCCTATCTTTTTAGGTTTTGGTTTTGTAATTGCAAAACCTGCTTTTGAGTCTTTTCCTCCAATACTTTTAATGGGATTAAGATTTATTTTTGCTGCCTCTATATTAATTTGGTGGTTTCCTATTCCAAGAGGATTCTTAAAAAAAATTTTTATCGCTTCGTTTATAGCAAACACTTTGCAATACAGTATTACCTATACTGGTTTAAATTTTATAGATGCATCAGCGGCAGTATTATTAGTACAAACAGAAGTTCCTTTTGGAGTAATTTTTGCTTTTTTTATGTTGAAAGAGAAACCAACTTTAAGAGCTTTGATTGGAATAGGAGTTGCATTTATAGGAGTATATATTTTAATTGGCTCGCCTAATTTAGATGGAAAAATATTTGGTATCGCTCTTACTATTCTAGGTTCAGCAATATGGGCACTCGGTCAAGTGATTGTTAAACCTTTGAGTAAAGAAATTAATCCTTTAGCTTTAGTTGCATGGCTTGCATTATTTTCCGGACCTACTTTAATTTTAATTTCTGCAGTAATTGAAGGTGATACAATCTCATATTTATCAACTGCTAAATTTAATCATTGGTTAATAGCTTTTTACATTGGATTTATTATGCAACCTATAACTTATGGATGCTTTTATTATGTTCTAAAAAATAATCCATTATATAAAGTGTTACCTATAGTAACTATGGGTATACCACCGACAGGATTGCTTGCTGCAATATTTTTATTAGGCGAGAAACCAACAACTGAATTATTTATTGGAGGAGTAGTAATAATATTTGGTGTCGTAATGATATTATATAAAAAGAAAGAGGAGGTAAATTAATGAAGATAGGATTTATTGGCTTGGGAAATGTCGGAGGAAAACTAGCTGGGAGTTTATTGAGGAATAAATTTAATTTAACAGTTAGAGATTTAGATAAAAATTTAACAAAACAATTTGAAGCTTTGGGTGCTAAAATAGCAAACTCTAATAAAGAGCTAGCGCAGGAAGTTGATTTAATAATAACCTGCCTTCCTTCTCCTGAAATTTGTGCTGAGGTGATGGAAGGTCAAAACGGAATATTAGAGGGTCTTTCTGAAAATAAAATATGGTTGGAAATGAGTACCACTGATGAATCAGAGGTAAAAAGAATTGGTAAAAAAGTAATTGAAAAAAAAGCAATACCTTTAGATGGTCCAGTAAGTGGAGGATGCCATAGAGCTGCCTCAGGAAATATAGCAATTTTTGTTGGTGGAGACAGGGATGCATTTGAAAATATTTTGCCTGCTTTAACAGTAATGGGGCGTAAAATATTACATACAGGAGAATTGGGCACAGCGTCTGTTCTTAAAGTAATTACAAATTATTTAGCTTCCACACATTTGGTTGCTCTTGGGGAGGCATGGACAGTAGCCAAAAAATCAAACCTAGATCTTACGAAAGCTTATAAAGGAATTGCTGTGTCATCAGGAAATTCATTTGTTCATGAAACTGAGAGCCAAGTTATTTTAAATGGCTCTTATAATATAAATTTTACGATGGACCTTGTTTTAAAAGATACGGGTCTATTTGATGAACTCGCAAAAAAATTAAATGCACCTTTGGAAATTTCTCCTAAAATAGTTGAAATATTTAAAGATGGCCAAAAAAAATATGGCTCAAGAGCTTGGTCATCAATGATTGTAAAAAGAATGGAAGATCTAAATAAAATTGATTTTAGAGCTGAAGGGTTTCCTGAGGAGTTGACAGATAACGAGCCTGAAGAAAAAGGTTATGAAATTTAAATTCTGTGTTAAAGTACATTTATGATTGAAAAGAAAAATTTTTATATAAACGGAAAATGGGTTGCACCGGTTAAACCTAATGATTTTGATGTAATTGATCCATCAACCGAGGAGGCTTTTGCTGTAATATCTTTAGGATCAATTGAAGATACAGATAAAGCTGTAAGTGCTGCTAAAGCGGCATTTGAAACCTGGAGAGAAACCTCGAAAGAAGAGAGAGTAAAATTATTAGAAAAATTTTGTGAAATTTATAATAGAAGATGGGATGAAATGGTTGAAGCACAATCAATGGAAATGGGTGCGCCATTAGATTTTGCATCAGAGATACATACTAAAATGGGGGCAGATATATCTAAAAATGTAATAGATATTTTAAAAGATTTTAATTTTGAACATCAGTTTGATCCAAAATCAAACAATCAAATTAGATATGAGCCAATTGGAGTTTGCGGATTAATAACGCCATGGAATTATCCAATGAACCAAATAGTACTAAAAGTTATACCAGCGCTTGCAGCAGGTTGCACAATGATTTTAAAACCATCAGAAGTGGCTCCAGTATCAGGTGTTTTGTTTGCGGAAATAATTGACGAGGCTGGATTTCCTCCAGGTGTGTTCAATTTAGTTAATGGTAACGGAGAAGTAGTTGGGAATCATATATCTGGTCATCCAGATATTGATATGGTCTCGTTTACAGGATCTACAAGAGCAGGAAAATTGATACAGAAAAATGCAGCTGACACAATTAAGAAGGTCACGCTTGAACTTGGCGGTAAAGGTGGAAATATAGTTTTTGAGGACTCTTATCCGGATGCTGTAAGGGATGGAGTTAGAACTATAATGAGTAACACTGGACAATCTTGTGATGCTCCAACACGAATGCTAGTTCAAAGATCAATTTATGATAGAGCAGTAAAAGAAGCTGTAGATGAAGCAAATAAAATTAAAGTAGACGTGGCATCTAAAAAAGGCGATCACATTGGACCCTTAGTGTCCAAAGTTCAATATGATAAAGTTATTAATCTTATTAATGAGGGAATTAAAGAAGGTGCAACTCTTGCTGCCGGCGGGCCCGATCTACCAAATGGTCTTAATAAGGGGTATTTTGTTAAACCTACGATTTTTACAGATGTCAACAACGATATGAAAATTGCTAGAGAAGAAATATTTGGTCCAGTACTTTCAATTATTCCATTTGATACAGAAGAAGAGGCAATAAAAATTACAAATGATACATCTTACGGATTAGGTAACTATTTACAAACTGAAGATAAAGAAAAAGCAAAAAGAGTAGCAAGAAAAGTAAGAGCAGGAACAGTCTATATCAACGGTCAAGGAGCCGAAACTGGAGCACCTTTTGGAGGATTTAAGCAATCAGGAAATGGTCGAGAGGGTGGACTGTGGGGTTTTACTGAATACCTAGAGGTTAAGGCAATTACTGGTTGGAATTAAAAAATTATATTCAAAATAATTGAGGTTGAGATGATTGGTTATGTAATGGTGGGTACAAATAATTTAGATGCTGCCATTAAGTTTTATGATGAAGTTTTGGGAGTTATTGGGCTAACAAGAAACGAAACTGTAGAGAATGATTATGCTGCATATGGAAAGAAAGATACAAACGAAATAGAGTTTTACATCACAAAACCGTTTAATAAAAAAGAAGCAACTTTTGGAAATGGAACACAAATATCATTTATAACATCTTCAAGAGTTATTGTTGATAGATTTCACGAAACAGGACTAAAAGCTGGAGGTACTAGCGAAGGATCAGGAGGTGAAAGACCAGAGGGATCAGGAGTTTATTATTCTTACGTTCGTGATCTTGATGGAAATAAAATTTGCACCTTTACAAATAGCAAGGAATAATACTATGTCTTATTCAGCAATTCATGAAAAATTAGAAAATAAAAAAACTATTATTTTAGATGGTGGAATGGGCGCTGAATTAGAAAAGAATGGCGCTAAAATGGATGAAAAAATGTGGTGCGGAAAATGCTCAGTAGATCATCCAGAATTAGTAAGAAAAATTCATGAAGATTATATAAATGCGGGCGCTGATGTAATAACTACCAATACATATAGTACTACACCTATATCGATGAGACAGTATGGTTACGAAGACTCGATTGAGGATTTTAATAGAAAAAGTGTTCAAGTTGCAAAAGAAGCAATTAAAAATTTAAATAAAGATGTTGCTCTTGCTGGAAGCGTTTCAACTTTTGGTAATTTTTATAAACTTGGAGTAAAAGCAATGATACCTGGCTTTGATGAACAATTAAAGATTTTATCAGGTGAAGGAGTAGATTTAATTATTTTAGAGGCTATGTCTTCTCAGGCAGATATTGTGGAAACAATGTTAAACTGTTCTACAAAAATAAATATACCAGTTTGGTTGTCAGTATCATGTGTAACGAATGATCAAAATCAAATAATGCTTGGATATAATGACACAATTGACTCTGATACTCATGTTTATGAAAATTTTGAAATATCTATAAATAATTTCAAAAAAATTCATAACGGTCCAATTTTAGTAGCTCATTCTGATATTAAAACCACAGGTAAGGCAATTAAAACTGCAAGAGAAAATTTTGATGGAGTTATAGGAGCGTATCCAAATAAAGGATATTATGAAAAACCACATTGGAGATTTATAGATGATATGACTCCTGATGATTATTTGAATGAAGTAAAAACGTGGATTAAAGATGGAGCTCAAATTATAGGTGGCTGTTGTGGAATAGGAGTTGATGAAATTAAAGCCATTTCAATTTTAAAAAACTAAAGTATAAATTAAAAAGTAATGAAAACATTTATTGGTGGTATTGGTTGTTTCTGGGATGAAACTAAGTACGAAGGTATCAGCGGTATAATCTCTACTGAATGTGGTTACTGTGGAGGTGATGATCCTAATGTAACCTATAAAGCTGTGTGCGGGGGTGACACTGGTCATATTGAAGTTGTAAAAGTTCAATATGATGAAAAAGAAAAATCATATGAGGACATGGTCAACCTATTTTTTGAATTGCACGACTCTACTCAAGTAAATCGGCAAGGTACTTATGTAGGAATTCAATATAGATCAGAAATATTTTATAATACTGACGAAGAAAAAAGGATTGCTGAAAAGGTGTTAAACGAAGTTAATAAAAAATTGGATGGTAAGGTATCAACAAAAATATCCAAGGAAAAAAATTATTGTAAAGCAGAAGGATATCACCAGAAATACGAACAAAAAAAATCTTTAAAATATTGAAAATAAAAAAATTATCTTCTGTTAAAAATCCTGAGTTAGAAACAATTAAAGATAATAAGGCTTTATGGAATCTTCCAAAAACTAGAAGATTTGGTTATAGAAATTTACATAAAATAAATCGGTACAGTCTTTATTTAAGATCTGATCTAGTATTAAGACTAAAGTCAAAACTTAATAATAAAATTAGTAAAATACCATTGGTTAAAAAAATGATCAAAAATAAATCTTTTTGCTCGTTAATCGTTGGCAAAGGTCAAAATATATTATTTGAAAAATATGCTAAAGATTTCAAAAGAAATCAACCGCAGACGATAATGTCAATAACTAAAATGTTTATTAACTTATTTGTTGGTGAACTTGTTAAAAATAAATCAATAGATTTGAATAAAAAAGTTTCACATTATTTGCCTAAAATTGGAAGTGGTTACGCTGAAGCAACAATACAAGATGTTTTAAATATGAATATTATAAATTCCTATACCGAAGATTATACTAAAGCATATTCTTCTTCATTTTTACATGAGCCAGTTGGAGGTTGGAGACTACCAAAAAATTTAAAAAATCATTTAAGCCAAGAGGAATATTTAAATTCAATTAAAAAAATTAATAACAAAAGTTTAATAAATAGTTCTGAATATGCATTTTATAAATCAGCGAATACTGATGTAGTGGGATTAATTGTAGAAAAGGTAAGTGGAAGAACTTTAAGAGATTGGGTATTGTCTGCAGTTGAAGCTGCTGGCTTTGAAGAAGGCTTATATATTGCTTCTGATAGATATGGGATGCCATGGATGTCTGGTGGTGGTTGTTTAATTGCTAGGGATTTTTTAAGAATGGGTTTGCTTTTTGCTAGAAAAGGTATGGGGGTTGGAAATAGAAAAGTTGGATCATCTTCTTATTTTGACAAAACAATTAAAAATTTAGGACCTAAATACATGGAATTATCAAAAAATAAATATTTGTATTACTCAAATTCAACAATGGTGTCTGGCAACATGATTGGACACTCTGGATATGGAGGTCAGTTTTTAGCAACAAATTTTAAAACTGGCAAAGTTGCTGCATTTTTCTCAGTATTGGAAACAAAATCTGCAACAAAAGAGAGTTATAAAGTTGATATGATTAATATGTTGATAAATTTAGTTAATAATTAATATTTAAATTAAGAATACCTTGAAATTAATTTTTTAAGATGATTATCTGTAACACCACAACATCCTCCAATAATTTGAATTTGGTCATCAATTAGTTTTCCACATTCATCAGTAAATTCATCCTCTGTGTAGGTCACTATTGCCTTATGTGTTTTTGTATCAAACTTATGTATTTCTGGATAAAACATAATTGGACCCTGCCAATTATTTTTAATCACCTTCAATCCATCAAAGGCATCAACAAGCCAAGTATGCATAATACCATAAACATCTCCGCCCATATTTGTTAGAGATTTCATAATATCATCTAAAAGAACAATCTTATCATCAGGAATAAATTTTGGTTGCTCTATGTATATACTTTCATCATAAATAAGTGATTTTTCTTTTTCAGCTCTAAAATTTCTTCCAATTACGTTATTATCGAACTTGCTTATACAGCAACTTAATCCAACCCAAACAGGTAAACCAGTTTCTAATGCAGAGTTAAGTAAGATTTTTGAGTGATCTATATCTAATATCATTTCTAGAATTAAAACATCTACTCCTTCTTCTTTTAAGATTTTAGCAGCCTCTTTATAATTTCTCTCTTCCTCTCTAAATGAAGGTAAGTACTTTGGATCTGGAACAAATTCATTTTCCTTTAATGAGAAAAAATTCGACATACTGCCTGCTATTCCAATTATATTTTCTTTCCCTTTATTCTTAATTGCCTTCTTAGCTATTTCTACAGATCTAACAATAAACTCTTTTGTTTCATCACCTCTATTAATACTATTCATATTGTGTCTTGTGGTGCTAAAAGTGTTTGCTGTAATAAGATCACAGCCTGCATCCATAAAATTTTCATGAACTTGTCTTACAATTTCTGGCGCTGAGATTGTTGCTAATGCAGAAAAAGCTGGTGTCATCTCACCTCCTAAATTTGCAATCTCAGACCCATTTCCACCATCTAAGAATATTTTTGAATTTGATTTAAACTTTTCTTTAAAGAGCATCTATTTTTCTTCTTTTGGCGCTAGAACAACAGCTAATACTCCTCCTACAACAATCATTGTACTTCCAACAACTTCTCTCCAACCAAATGTTTCATCTGTTAAAATACCAGCCGATATAACTCCAACTACTATTTCGCTTAAATATAATATTGCACAAAGGCCTGCACCTAAAACAGATGGAGACCACATTATAACTACTCCGGTAGGAATAAAATAAAATACTGAAATAAGAACTAAAAAAGTAAACATTGATACAAAAGCCTCAATCGGTGGCATCGGTCCTAAGTAATCTTTTAAAATAAAGCCAGCAAAAATATTAAATATTGTCCCATAAACGAAGAAAGAAAAGATTACCGGAAAGACGCCGTCTGTTTTGGAAATTTCTAAACGCACTAACCCAGCCCCAAATAGTACACCTCCTAGTAATGCCAACCAATCTCCTGCATTTTGTGGTAATGGTATGATATTAGATTGACTGAAAACTACCCACAAACCCCCAAGTGCTAAGCTTAAAGTTAAAACTCTTTCTAAACCTGGTCTTTTTTTTAAAAAATATATTTCAAAAATAGTCGTCCAGACAGGTATCATGTAAAACATGATCAATGCTCGTACAACATCTGTAAGCAAGAAACTTAATGCGTAACATATAAAACCACTGCCCGTTAAAAAACCAACAAAAGGAATTTCTAAACCAGATGTACGACCTTTATACTTTCTCCACAAAGAGATGGGTGTAAGTAATAAAATTCCGATCATCATTTGAGAAATTGTTCCCCAACCTCCGGTAAGTCCCCCATCTTCTAAAATTCTTTGAGGTAGCCAATAAACTCCCCATGATCCAGCAGCTATTGCTAATGCAAAAGCTATTTTAAAATGATGTTTGTGTCTGACCATTAGTTTAATTTTGGTTTAATTTTAGAAAAATTAAAAATTTCTTCATATCTTTTTGCAAAAGATATCACTTTTAAATCTTCTTTTTGTTTTGCTATAATTTGAATACCTATTGGAAATCCCTCTTTATTAAAACCAATAGGTAAAGAAATTGATGGTAAGTAAAAAAGACTAGCAAATATATGTATTTCAATCCATCTATGATAAGTATCCATTAATTTATCATTAATTTTTTCTGGGTGTCTTAAATTTTTATCAAAAGGAAATGATTGTTGAGATGGTAAAGCTAAAAAATCAAAATCACCAAATAAACTATTTACATCATTTGATAATTCAATTCTTGAGTTAAGAGCAGATTTTACATCTTCATCTGTAAGTTTGATACCTTTATTGTATTCCCATATCGCTTGTGGAGTCATCTCATTAATATCTTTTATATTCATTGTAATAATATCCTCATAAATACTTTTTGCTCTCAACGTTCCCCAGCAATTCCATAATTTATGAGCATCTATTTTTGGTTTTAAGTTTTCAATTATAACTTTATGCTTTTCAAGATTGTTAAGTTGTTTATTACATATTTCAATTATCTGAGGATCATGTTGATAATTACCATTCATATCAGATAACCATCCAATTTTTATTTTTGAAAATTCCTGGTCACTAAAATTAACCTCACTAAAAGAATTATATAAACTAAAAGAAATTGGATCTTCTTTATGTTCTCCAACTATGACATCTAAAAAAATAGACATATCATCAGGTGTTCTGGCTAGACATCCTGGTGTTGAAATAACTGGAAGATTTTTCTTTTTTTCATTTGTTCGATAATCGGGAAGTAATCCTGGTGTTGGTCTAAAACCATAGACATTTGCATAAGCAGCAGGTGTTCTACAAGAACCCATCATATCTGTACCATCAGCAAATGGTAGTAAATTTGCTGCAACTGCAACACCAGCTCCACCACTTGATCCACCTGATGATTGACTATTTCCATAAATGTTTGGTGTTATTCCAAATAATCTATTAGCTGTATGAGCGCCCACTCCTAATTCAGCAGTATTTGTTTTTCCAATTATTATTCCACCGGCATCTATTTGACGATCAACAATTATAGAATTTTTTTTTGGAAAATAATCTTTATATCCGGGAAAACCATAAGTGGTTGGAAAACCAACTACATCTAGCAAATCTTTAGAGGCAAGAGGTAAACCAAATAACGGCTTATTTTCGTCAAAATTTTTGTCCTTAATCTCAGCTTCTTTAATTATTTCTTCTTCATCCTTAATTGAAACAATAGCATTCAAAGATGAATTAAATTTTTTTATTCTTTCAAAATATAAGCCAACTATTTCTTTTACTGAAACATCCTTTTTCTTAATTAAAGAAATAATTTCTTTAACTGATTTATTTTCAAGCATGAGAATTTACTATTATCTAGCTTTTTTAATGGATGCTAGAGTAATTTCCTTTATTTCTTCTAAAGTTGCTTTTCTAGGATTTTGTCCATAGGCTTGATCTTTCATTGATTTTTCAGCAATTCTATCAACACAATCCTCTGGGACTCCAATTTCGCTTAAACTTTTTGGAATTTTAATTCTATCAAGAATGTTTTCAATGTTTGATATAAATGCATCTACAGAATGATCTTTAAATTGCATTGCTTCAGACATTCTTTTAACTTTTTCTTCCATACCTGGTAGATTATATTTTAAAACTACAGGTAATATTATTGCATTCGTTAGTCCGTGATGAGTATTGTATTCGGCTCCAACCATATGAGCAATAGCATGTACTAATCCTAAACCTTTTAAAAAAGAAATTCCTGCTAAACAAGATCCAACATGCATTCCACCTCTTGCAACTATATTGCTAGGATCTTCTACAGCTGTGACTAAAGATTTTGATATTAATGACAATCCCTCTAACGCTGCACCATCACACATTGGATTGAAACCAGGAACACAATAACCCTCTATACCATGGATTAAAGCATCTGCGCCAGTCCATGCCGTTAAATTTGCTGGCAATCCAATAGTTAGTTCTGGATCTAACAATGCTAAGGAAGGTCTAACATCTGGATGCCACATACAAAATTTCATGCCTTCTTTTAAATAAGTAACCATAGCTGAAATTTCTGTTTCAGCTCCAGTTCCAGCAGTTGTTGGAATAGTTATAATTTTTGGGAATGGATTATCCTTGCTAATTATAGGCGGAGTTAATTCAAACTCAAAATCTCTTAAGGGAACGTCATTGTTTGCTGTGAGGCAAATTAATTTTCCTCCATCCATGGCACTGCCTCCACCGATTGCAATTATAGCATCATGGTTTCCATCTTTAAATTTACTAACACCATTTGAAACTTCATCTTCTCTTGGATTTGGAGATATATCAAAAAATAGATCTGATTTTACATCAGAACTTTTTAAATAATTTTGTAAATTTACAATAAATGATAATTTTGTGCTTCCTTTATCTGTAACGATCAAAGGGTTTTTAATATCCAAATTATTACATATACCACCTATTTCTTTCAATCTGCCTGGGCCATATGCAATATTAGTCGGAAACGTCCAATCTTGATTGGATAGAATATCAGTTTCGTTAAGTTTAAAACTTTGCATTTCTTTTATAAAGTATACAATTTTAAAAAATTATAAATGAATATTTTGTCTGAGAATACAGATTTAAAAAAAACTTATTTAGCAATAGTTACGATGCTCTTAGCAATTCTATGTGTGGATATGTATATGGTTGTAATAAAGTTTTTAGGAAATGAATATACTGTAATTCAGTTAGCAGTATTCAGAAATATAGCTGGGGTAATTCCTCTATTTATACTTATTTTATTTACTAAAGAGTACATTTCAGTTTTTAGAAACCTAAACAACAAATTCATTGTCTTAAGCTTTTTTAGGGGGTTGGCTTTCTTATCAATGAATATATTTATATTTATTTCAGTTATTAATTTAGAATTTGCTACCGCTATGGTTCTTACATTTTCTTCGCCATTTTTCATTGTAATTTTATCAATAATTTTTTTAAAGGATAAAGTTGGTATTTATAGATGGTCTGCAATATTTATAGGTTTTTTTGGCGTTGTTTTAATTGTTCAACCAGGAAGTGATATATTTAGTTTTTACTCAATATTTCCAATTCTAACTGCGATTGCTTGGGCATTGAGTGTGATAATTTTAAAATTTATACCTGATGGTCACTCAACAGCTAAAATTCAATTATATACTTTAATATTTAATGTAATTGGTGGTGTTGTGCTGTTTTTATTGACTACCGGACATGCGGAAATAAAAAGTGCCCAAGATTTTTTTCTTATGACATTGACTGGTATTCTTGGAGGTACTGCAGCTATACTTTTCATCTATTCTTATAGATTAATCTCTGCAAGTAAGATGGCTTCGTTTGAATATTTTGGTATTCCTTCATCATTTGTTTTAGGTTGGTTATTTTTTAATGAGGCTCCTTGGGAACAATTATTTCCAGGAGTTTTTGTAATTGTGTTTGCTGGAATGATTATAATTTGGAGAGATAAAGTAAAACAAAAAAAAACTAAAGTGAGTAGAGAAATTAACTAGCAGATTTCATTGATTTCATAACTATAGCTCTATCAATTTCACCAATAAGTTCACCTGTCTCACTATTTACAACTGGAAATTTCTGATCTGTGTCTACAAGTTTATCAATTAAAGTTTCTATTTTTGAATTGTGAGGGATATTATATGATCCGTTTTCAAACATTTTTTTTGTATCGTCACAACATTCTTCCCTCATTACTTTGCTTGCACTAAGGACTTTGTATTTTGGTACGTCTTCACAAAAGTCTTTTACATATTGATCTTTGGGGTTAGCAACGATTTCTTCTGGTGTACCTACTTGAGAAACTTCTCCATCTTTCATAATTGCTATATGATCACCCATTTTAATTGCCTCTAAGAAATCATGAGTAATAAATACCATTGTCTTTTGTAATTTTTCTTGAATCTTTAATAGCTCATCCTGCATTTCTCTTCTAATTAATGGATCTAAAGCTGAAAAAGGTTCATCAAAAATTAAAATTTCTGGATCTACAGCTAATGCACGAGCTAATCCCACTCTTTGCTGCATTCCTCCTGATAACTCTCTTGGGTAATTGTTGTGCCAACCTTCTAAGCCAACCATTTTTAAAACTTCCATTGATTTTTCTATTCTATCATTTTTTTTATTTCCTCTAATCTCTAAACCATATCCAATATTCTCCACAACAGTCCTATGTGGAAATAAACCAAAATGTTGAAAAACCATGCTCATTTTATTTCTTCTTAAATCTAATAGTTCTCTGCCACTCATTTTTGTTACGTCAACATCATCCATTTTTACAGTTCCAGCTGTTGGTTCGATTAATCTTGAAATACATCTTACTAAGGTTGATTTTCCACTTCCTGACAAACCCATTACAACAAATGTCTCACCTTTCTCTATTGAAAAGCTCACATCTTTTACAGCAACGACATGTCCTGTTTTTTCTTGAACCTCTTTAATTGATAAATTTTTATCTAAATCTTTAATAATTCTTTTTTCATCCGACCCAAATAATTTCCAGACATTTGAGCAAGTTATTTTTGGCTGATTACTCATATTTTTTGTTATTTTAATATCATAAAAATAGACAATATTTTTCTTTAAATGTAAAATTATTTATTTTAAGTTTCACATGAATATGTCATCTGAAGTTACAAGTATTGAAGAAAAATCAAATAACTCCAAAAATATAATAACATATTCGGTAATCTTAATAACTTTTCTTATAGCTTTATGGCTATCTTTTCAAAGTGAAGGTCCATCCAAAATGCCTAAAGTAGTTACTGATGAATTTACATTTACAGCCTGGGTAAATGATGGCGAAGATTATTTAAAAAAAAATTATAGATGGTTTACCAAGATAATAGCTGGATACATTAAAAATGGATATTATTTCCTAGAGGACTTTCTAATTGACTCACCTTGGTTGTTAATTGCAGCGATAATTTTTTTACCTTGTTTAATAGCTGGTGGCTTAAGGCTTGGACTGTATTCTTTATTTGTTATTTACTTCTGGGGAGGAACAGGAATGTGGGATGAGTCCATGCAGACCTTGGCCTTAATGGGTTTATCTGTATTACTGTGCGTTGTATTTGGCGTTACATTGGGTGTGATGTGCTCTCAAAGTGATAGGTTTGATAATTTTATGAAGCCTATTTTAGATACAATGCAGGTTATGCCTGCCTTTGTATATCTTTTTCCAGCTTTATTCTTTTTTGGAATCGGTGGGGCGCCAGCAATATTGGCAACCATGATTTATGCAATGCCCCCAATAATTAGATTAACTAATACGGGTATAAGACAGGTTCCTGAACAAACGATTGAGTCAGCTACATCTTTTGGTTCAAGCAAGTTACAGTTATTATTTAAAATTAAAATACCACTTTCTCTACCAAGCATAATGATGGGAATAAACCAAGTGATCATGATGGCATTAGCATTAGTTGTACTTGCTTGTTTTATAGGAGCCGAAGGTATTGGGGGACAAGTTTGGCTAGCAATTAGAAACTTAGATGTTGGTTGGGCAATGGAAGGTGGTCTTTGTATATTATTTATGGCTATCATGTTTGATAGGTTTGGTTTAGCATTAAGTAAACCGAAAACAACTTTGCCGTCAGATGTTCAAAAATTTTACTTACTACCGCAAGCTTGGGAAAAATACAGTATCGCTAGAATTATAGAAAAACCTTTAGAATTTTTGAGTGGTTTAGTAAATTTTGTTTGCATAAATATTACTAAATATATTGCTTACGTTTTTGAATTTTTAATTTCTTTATTTAATAAAGATACCGCTAAAGATATAGGCGAATTATTAAGCAAAAGGTATTACATTATACCCTCATTTATTATTTTTTTTCTCATTTCTTTTATAGATTCAAGTTTATTTAAAATAGGAACCTTTCCTGAGGAATGGAAACTTTCTATAAGACAACCAATTGCCGATGGAGTAAAATCATTAACTGTAAACCCTGGCTTTATTGCGTTTACCAAAGGTTTAAGGGGATTTATTTATCTTAATCTTTTAAGGCCACTTGATACTTTTCTCACACATATACCATGGTGGTACACTACTGGTATATTTGTAGCGATTGGATATTTTACCGTTGGATTGAGATTTGCTGTTGTTACATTGCTATTATTGTTATTTATAGGTGCTAACGGGATATGGCCCCAAGCAATGATCACTCTTTCATCAGTTTTAGTTTCAGTAATTTTGTGTTTTGCTATTGGTGTTCCACTCGGAATAATTGCATCCTACAATGAGAGATTTAGGAATGTTCAGAACGTTGTTTTGGATGCTATGCAGACCCTGCCCTATTTCTGCTACCTAATACCTGTTCTAATGTTTTTTGGTGGAGGAACAGTGTCAGCAGTTCTTGCAACAGTAATTTATTCAATACCTCCAATTATAAGATTAACCTCTCTAGGATTAACACAAGTTTCAGGAACATATTCTGAAGTTTCTAGATCTTTTGGAGGAACATTATTACAAACATTAAATAAAATTAAATTTCCACTTGCTGTACCAAGTTTAGTCGTTGGCTTTAATCAAACAGTAATTATGGCATTTGCAATGCAAATTGTTACTCCTCTAATTGGAGGAAAAGGTTTGGGATTAGAAGTTTTCAATGGTTTAGCTAGATCAGATACTGGAAGAGGTCTTGCAGCAGGAATTGGTATAGTTTTATTGGCTATTATTATTGATAGAATTTCTCTTGCTTGGACAAAAAAACAAAGAGAAGCACTTGGTTTATAAGCATTCTAAACAAAAACGTTACAATTTTATAAGTTTACATACCTATCAATTTTGATCTAAAATAAGTTTTTAATTAATTAAAATGAGGGAAAATAATATGAAAATATCAAAAAGTATTTCAGCATTGATATTATCACTTGTATTAGTTCTAGGAAGCTTTGGTACTGCACACGCTAAAAGATTAACGGCTGCAGTCGCTGACTGGA
The DNA here is from genome assembly GCA_902584995.1 of uncultured Pelagibacteraceae bacterium. GTDB lineage: Bacteria > Pseudomonadota > Alphaproteobacteria > Pelagibacterales > Pelagibacteraceae > Pelagibacter. The sequence continues at coordinate 38,651 of CACICF010000003.1, read as the reverse complement.
CTGGTGGAGAGATTACATGTCAAGTAGCTGTGAGTATGCTAGAAGAAGAGTTAGGATACAAAGTCAAAAGAGTTGTATTCCCATCAGGTACAGGTTTATGGGAAGCGATTGCAGCTGGAGAAATTGATTTTGCATGTGAAAGTTGGCCAAGTTATGCCGAAGCAGACACAGTAATGATGAAAGGTCCGCTAATTTACGATGGTCAAACTATGTTTAATTATGAAGGTGATGGAAGTGTAAAACTTTTAGGAACATCTGGGATTATAGGTTTATCTGACTATTACATTCCAAGATATGCAGCCGAAAGTTTAGGCATTAAATCATGGGAAGATTTAAACAAGCATAAAGACAAATTTGCTACAATTGAATCTGGAAGCAAAGGAAGATTAATTGCATGTCCTGTTGCAGGGTGGAATTGTCATGACCAAAAAAGACTTGATCTTTTAGGTATTGATTTCCAAGCTGACGAATTAGGAACAGAAGCAGCAGCAATTGCCGAAGCTGTAGCTGCTTATGAAAGAAAAGAACCTTTCTTGTTATATCTATGGGAGCCTCATTGGTTCTTTGGTGCTTATGACATGGTTGGTGTAAAACTTCCAGCACATAAAACTTGTGACTCATTCACAGAAGCAAACAACTGGAAAGATTGTGGAACTGCAGCATGGCCAGCAACTGGTTGGGCAAAGGACTACACTTTCAATTATGGTAATCCTGATACTTTTGCTAAGCCTGAGCACGCTAAAGCAGCTGAATTTTTCACTAAAATGAAATTCGATAATGCTGATCAAGCTGTAATGTTGGTTGAAGTAAAACAGAAAAATAGAGATCTTAAAGAAGTTGTTAAAGAATGGAAAGACAACAATCCAGACAAATGGAAAAGTTGGATTCCAAAATAAATCTTTAAACTAATTAATTAAAAGGGCTTTGTGAGAACGAAGCCCTTTTTTTTTATGCATATTATTCATCGAGGAAGAGTAAATAAGAGTTATAAAGAAAACTGCTTAAAGTCGTTTCGAGCATCATTTAAGAAAAGATTTGGAATTGAAACAGATATTCATTCAACAAAAGATAAAAAGTTTGTATGCTTCCATGATTTTACTTTAAATAGAATTTTTAAAATAAGCAAAAGTATCAAAAATATTAATTATGAAAATCTAAAAAAAATTAAAAATAAAAACTTTCAAATACCACTGTTAAAAGAGGTTCTAAAAATTTCAAAAAATAAATTTCCTGTCTTTATTGAAATAAAGCCATTATTTGATAAAAAACTTTTATCTAATTTGATTAAAGAAACCAGAGGTTTCAAAAAATGTACTTTTATCTCTTTTAAGCATGAAAACATCTATAATCTTCTTAAACTTAACCCAAAACTATCAGTAGGCTTGTCTTTTTCCAATAAATCTAGCGTAAAATCTATTTTAAAAAGCAGCCTAAATAAAAAAATAAAATATTTAATATTAGATAAAAAATTTTTAAATAATGAAAAAATAAATAAAACTAATAAAGAGAAATATTATTATACAATCAAAAGTAAAAAGGAGTTTTTAAAATATTACGAAAACAATAATCTTATATTTGAAAACTTATGATTTTTATTTTTTAAGGTATTCTAATCTTCCAAGTATTTCATCTCTGTCTAAATAGTATCCTTGAAGATGACGATGACCTGAATTTGGATCAAAAGCAGTTCTGCCGTGTAAAACACGCCTATTATTAAAAGAAAATATGTCTCCACGTCCTAATCTAAATTTAATCTGAAACTTATCATCATGTAGAAGATTTCCAAATCTATGGTGGGCTTTATAAACTTTATCCATTTGATCTGGATGACAATCTAGAGCGTCCATTGTTGCAACACTAAATCTAATATCATGAAAATCTTTGTCTTTTGTTAAACTAATTGCAGGTGCATGGTAACTTCTATGGGACTCTTGAGTATAATCTTTATCTCTAAATTTTAGAGGCACAGAAACTAGAGTCTCAAATATATCTTTTTCATTTTGTCTTAAATAATCTGCTACAGCAAACCCATCGATTGCTGAAGAGTCTCCACCGTTTGCATCATTTACTAAACAATGTAAAAACTGATAACCTGGAGGCAGTTCAAACCAAGGTAAATCCATATGATTTCTTAACGCATGCGCCGTGTATGCTGAATTATTTGGTTTTGGAATATTTATTACCTCAAAAGGAGTTTTAAAAAATGTTTCTCTCACATGGCTTATTCGATGTAGTATTTTAAATCCTGATTTTTTTTCTGTTGGTGCATTTTTAACTATCGCAATACCTTTATGATGTAATAGTTCAAGCCACTTTATTAAACCTTCGTCAGAGTCAATTACTTCATCATGCTCAATACATATACTTTCAAAATTATTTTTTAAATTATTATCCCAAAGTTGATAAGGAGATGTATATTTTTGTTTATTTTTAATTGTATAGCAATTTTCTCTTAACCATTTTGGGTCATAATAACTTATGTGTTCTCCCTCACTCCACTCAATTTCTAATTTTCCATCATCATTAAGAGAATATTTTTTAGGATTTATATCTTTAGAAACTTCTAAAATATTAAACATTCTATGTCGTGAGTCCTTGTCATGCGCGGTTGGACAATTGTCTCTTAGCCACATATAATTGAATTTACTCTCCTCTCCATCATTCCAAATAATTTGAAGGTAAGTACTATTTTTTGAGATTTTAGAAATTGAATTCATAACAAATAATTATATAAAATGGTAAAAATTTCAATTCAATTAATGGTTGAAAACCTTTTATAAATCTAATTGTACGTTTGCTTTGATGCATTAAAAGAATTAGACTTTTAAAAATGTCAAAAATTGAAATCAATAACGTATATAAAATTTTCGGACCAAAACCTTCCAGCGTTCTTAAAATGGTTCAAGAGGGTGCTACAAAAGAGGATGTTTTAGAGCAAACAGGACATACAGTTGGATTGGATAATGTGTCTTTAAAAATTGAAGAAGGAGAAACCTTTGTGTGCATGGGTTTATCTGGATCTGGAAAATCTACATTAATCAGACACTTAAATAGATTGATAGATCCTACTTCTGGGGAAATTTTAGTTGAAGGCAAGGACGTGACTACTCTTAACAAAGAGCAACTAATTGAATTTAGAAGGCAAAAAATGAGCATGGTATTTCAAAGGTTTGGCTTATTTCCGCATAAGACAGTTTTACAAAACGTTGGGTACGGACTTGAAATGCAAGGTGTGGAAATTGAAAAAAGAAATGCTACTGCAATGGAGAAAATTGAGTCTGTTGGTTTATCTGGGTTTGAAAATCAATATCCTGCTCAACTATCTGGTGGAATGCAGCAACGAGTAGGGCTTGCAAGAGCTTTAGCCACAGATACTGACATTATGCTTATGGACGAAGCTTTTTCAGCATTAGATCCATTGATAAGAAGTGACATGCAAAAACAATTGATAGATCTCCAAGCAGAATTAAAAAAAACTATAGTTTTTATAACTCACGATCTTGATGAGTCACTTAGATTAGGAGATCATATTGGAATTTTAAATGCAGGAAAACTTGTACAAGTAGGAACGCCAGTAGATATTATAATGAACCCAGCAGACGAATATGTAGAGGCATTTGTAAAAGATGTGAATAGAACCAAAGTTATTAAAGCAAAAATTATTATGAAACCTTTAAATCAATCAGATGATATTGATAAAACAAACCTGATTAAAGTTGAAGAAGATCAATTTATCGAGGAATTTCTACCTCAAGTTGTTTGTAGTAATTCCAATTGCGAAGTTGTCGATAAACAAGGAAACGCTAAAGGTTATATCTCTAATAAAGAATTACAAGAATCGCTGAGAAGCTCATAATTTATATAAATTAGTTATGAAAAAAAACTTAGGCAAAATTGTTGATTTAGAAAAATATCCTATTCACGACTTACAATCTCACAAAATAAAAAAAATAATTGAAAAATGTAAAGCAGAATTAGAAAATGATAGTTGTTCAGTAATTCCAAACTTTATTTTACCAAATTCATTAGCAGTTATGAGAAAAGAATTAGAACAACAGTTAGATGAAGTTTATATGTCTAAAGAAAGTATCAATGCATATCTTTATGCAAAAGATGACCCCTCTCTTCCAAAGGATCATCCAAAAAGAATATTTATGAACAGATACAATGGATATCTAAACTCTGATTGCTTTGCAAAAGACTCCGAAATGAAATTTCTTTACGAAACTGAAGAATTACTTAAATTTGTATCTGCTTGTCTAGGAATTTCTCCAATTTATAGATGGGCTGATCCCTTAGCTTGTCATGCTTATAATGTAATGGAGCCTGATGGTATATTGCCTTGGCATTTTGATAGTTGTGAATTTACTTTAAGTCTTATGATACAAAAACCAGAACAAGGTGGGATATTTGAGTATTGTCCAAATATAAGAGAACCAGGAAATGAAAGGTTTGATGAAGTAAAAAAAGTTCTAGATGGAGATCGTTCAAAAGTAAAACAACTTGAACTAAAACCTGGTGATTTACAAATATTTAAAGGACGATTTACTATGCATAGAGTAACCAAAATAACAGGAAAAACCTCACGTTACATGTGTATACCAGCATATGTATTAGATCCATGGAGAGTAAATACACCTGAACATTCTAAAGCAATTTATGGAAAGGTGTTGCCCATACATATAGAAAGAAATAAAGTTAGATCTGACGGTTTAGCCGATTAAATAAAATAATGTCATATAACTTTAAAAGTAAAAAGATAATTATTTCTGCTGGTGCTACAGGGATTGGTTGGGCGACAGCAAAAGAGTGTCTTGAAAAAGGTGCAAAAGTATTTTTGTGTGACATAGATCAAAAATCAATAAATAAATTAAAAAAACATCCATTAAATAATAAAAGATTATTTAGTTTTCATTGTGATGCTTCAAATGAAAACGATGTGACTAATTTTTTTAAAGAAATTAAAAAAAAAACACAAAAAATTGATGCTCTAATTAATAATGTTGGAGTAGCAGGTCCAACTGGAACTATGGAAAAACTTAAGACAAAAGATTGGGAACAAACATTAAAAATAAATGTAATTAGTCATTTTATTTTTTCAAAATTAGCAATTCCAATGTTAAAAAAAAATAAAGGTGGTTCTGTAGTTAATCTATCTTCTACTGCAGGTATATTTGGTTTTCCACTAAGATCTCCGTATTCAGCAAGTAAGTGGGCAGTTGTGGGAATGACAAAAACCTTAGCAATGGAATTAGGAAAATTTAAAATTAGAGTTAATGCGATTTGTCCAGGAACTGTAAAAGGAGACAGGATGGGTAGAGTAATCAGAGATAAAGCAAAATTTTTAAAAATTTCTAAAAAAGCTGTTGAAAGTGAGTTTGTTTCTATGACATCTCTAAACACTTGGGTTTATGAAAAAGATATTGGGAATATGTGCTGCTATTTAATTTCAGATGAGTCTTCTAGAATTTCAGGACAAGTTGTTGGTGTTGATGGAAACACTTTAAGAATGCATTAAGTTTTTATAAACTTTCAATAAATCCTAATAAGTTATTTGTTATTTGCTCAGGAGCCTCTATCAAAAAAGAGTGTTTTACATTTGGTATTATAACCAATTTAGAAATTTCAATCTCATTTGACATTCTCTCATTGTGAGAAGGTGTACAACCTCCATCATTTTCTCCTGTCATAAATAAGCATGGCTTCTTAATTTCTTTTAGCCATGAAATCATTTCAGTTTCTGCATATATTTTAAATACATTAATAAAAACATCTTTGTCAGTATCTATAACCTGTTTTAATCTTCTTGAAACAAGATCAGGATTTTTTTTGATGAAATCATCTGTAAACCACCTCGTGGTTAAATTTTTTAAAGTTTGTTCAACACCTTTATTTTTTAAATCAGATATTACATTCCACACTTTTTGTTTATCTTCATCTGATCTTCCTGCCACTGTTGACAATAAACCTACTGAATTTACTCTGTCGGGAAATTTCCTTGCATAAGCAGGTGCAATCATTCCTCCTAGAGAATGCCCCATAAAATGGGCTTTTTCTATACCTGTTTTTTCTCTAACTCTTTCAAGATCTAAAACAAGATCATCTAGATTAAAATCTTTATTAGTAACTGGTGATTTTCCATGACCTCTTAGATCATATGTCACAACTGTGAACTTATCTTTGAGTTTTGGAACTATGAACCTCCATGCATCCTCTGCTCCTCCTACGCCATGGGTAAAAAAAATTGCAGGTCCTGACCCTGTTACTGAATAATTACAATCTATGATATTCATAGATATTTATGCTACTTGTATGTTTGATTTTTTAAAATATGGAATTACATTTTCACCAATTCTATGCATCGACTCTATTAAATCTTTTTGCGATTGACCAAAACTTGAACTAAGAATAATTTCATCAACTCCAGCTTCGGCATAGACACTTAACTTATCAATCATCTCATTCAGTGGACAAATCAAAAGATTTTCTTTTAATTCATCTAAAGTTTGTTTTCTTGGTAAAGCTTCAATATTTCCTTCATATACTTTACCAGGGCCAGTAAACATATTATCGAATCTTTTGTAATATTCATAAGCAAGTTTCGTTTTTTCTCTAGCCTCATTTTCATCTTTTGCTAAATAGGCCATACGTTGCATGGATAGTTTAAGTAGTTTTCCCTCTTCTCCTAACTTTGTACAACCCTCCTTAAACGCATTCACTCTACTTAATAAGAGATCTTTAGTACCCGATAATACTGTTGACTGAACATGAAATCCTCTTGCTGCTGCATCTTTAATACTTTCTAAATTCATGGCAGCTACCATCATTTGCACAGGATTACTTATCGGTCGAGGCATAATTGTGATTGGTTCAAAATCATAGAATTTACCTTTATATGAAACCTCTTTGTTTTTTAACAATAATTGTAATACCTCGAGTGACTCTATAAATTTTTCCTTTGACTTTTCTATGGGAGTTCCTAATCTTTGCATCTCCCAAGCAAAAGCACCTCTCCCAACACCTAAAATTAATCTGCCATCAGTTAAAATATCTGCTGTTGCAACCTCACCAGCATATGTTCTCATATCGTGAAGAGGCAAAACAACTATTCCAGTTGTGATTTTAATATTTTTTGTGATAGATGCAATTTTTACAGCCATCTGCAAAGGTGATGGCATCATAAGTAAATTTATTAAATGATGTTCAGGAATTGATACTGTTGCATAACCAAGTTTCTCTGCAACAACACATTCTTCCAACATATTTTTAAAATGTTGTTTTGAGCCTACATTTGTATCCGGCATATAGCTAGTTAAGAAGTGATTGAAGTCCATCTATTTAATTTACCATTTTAATTTTTCTTTAGATATCTATTTTCTAATTTTATTTTCATATTTTTTTCTAAATAGTTGTAAGTTGACTAAATACTCGTCTCTTATATTTGACAGTTGATTAATTGATTTTCCTCTAGATTGTTTTTTGGTACCTGAAATCAACCTTTCTGAGAGTTTTTTTGACAATTTTGGCGCTTTAAGCTTAGTCCATGGAAGTTTTAATGCTGGCCCAAACTGTTCTAACATATGCTTCATCCCAGCCTTTCCACCCGCTAAATGGAAGGTTAAAAATGTTCCCATTAAAGAATATCTTAAACCAGGACCATCCTCTATAGCTCTATCTAAATCCTCAGTTGTAGCATATCCATCATTAATAATATGTAACGCCTCTCTCCATAAGGCTTCTTGAAGTCTATCAGATAAATAACCAGGTAATTCTTTTTTTAGAACTATTGGATTCATTGAAATTGACTTATAAAATTTATTCGCAATTTTTAAAGATTTCTTACTAGTTTTTTTACTAGGAACTATTTCTACCAAAGGTAACAAATATACAGGATTGAATGGATGGCCAATAATACCTCTCTGAATATTTTTACATTTTGAAAAAATCTTTGATGGCAACAATCCTGAAGAACTTGATGAAATTAAAACATTTTTTTTGCAACTTTTAGAAATTTCCCTCATTAAAACAGTTTTTAAATTATAATTTTCTGGTGCACATTCTTGAATAAAATCAGCATCTTTAACTGCTTCATCTAAAGATAGATAAAATTTTAAATTGTTTAAATTGATTTTTTTTTTGTTAAAAAGTTTTTTTACATATGGAAGTGCTCTTTTTATTTCTTTAATCAAAATTTTTTTTTGCTTAAGATTTTTATCATAAGCATAAACGATTTTATTATGAGCTAGAAATCTTATAATCCACCCTATTCCGATTACACCTGTTCCAACTACAGCAACTTTTTTTATATTTAACATTACTTGTGTTTAACAAGTTTAAGTTTTGTCCTAGTTTCCTCTGCTGTCATTATTGATGCTCCAAGATCTGTAACTATCCTTATTGCTTTCTCTACTAATTGAGCATTTGTTGCTAGTTTGCCCTTTGATAAATATAGGTTATCCTCCAAACCTACTCTTGGGTTTCCTCCCATTACAACTGTTTGAGCTACAAATGGCATTTCGTTTTTTGAAATTGCAAAACCTGACCACACTCCTTCTTTAGGCATTATGTCTTTCATAGCTTGCATTGCTAATGGGGTAGCGGGAGCTCCCCAAGGAATACCTAAACACATTTGAAACATCGGTGGATCATCAAGCAAGCCTTCTTTGTACAATTGCGATCCAAACCACATATTTCCTAAATCAAATGCCTCTATTTCTGGTTTAACTTTAATTTCTTGTAATTTTTTTGCAGCCTTTCTTAAATCATTTGGTGTATTAACTGTAATTACAGAACCATCTCCAAAATTTAATGTACCAGCATCTAAAGTACAAATTTCGGGTAAAAATTGTTCTGCATTAGCTATTCTTTCCATTACATTTGCCATATCAGTCATTGGACCAAACTCTAGAGGATTTTTACCTTGACCAATGTCTAAATCTCCGCCCATCCCAGTTGTTAAATTTAAAATGACATCTGTTTCGCTTGATCTAATTCTATCTACTACTTCTTTATATAATTCCAGTCTTCTGCTTGGCGTACCGTCCTCTTCTCTTACATGAATATGAGCAATTGCAGCTCCTGCTTTTGCTGCTTCTATTGCTGATTTAGCTATTTGCTCTGGAGTTTTTGGTAAATCAGGATGTTTGCTTGCAGTATCTCCGGACCCTGTAACCGCACATGAGATAAAAACGTTATTGTTCATAATTTATTTTTCAACTATATTTTAAAATCATACAAATGGAAATATCTGAATTACAAAAAGAATTAGCCGCTACTTTTAGATGGACAGCAAGACTAAATATGCATGAGGGTGTTGCAAACCATTTTAGTGCATGCGTCCCTGACTCTTCTGATTTTTACGTAAATAAGGCAGGCATTCATTTTAGTAATATGAAGGCAAGTGATTTAATCTTGGTGACTAAAGAAAATAAGGAGGAACTAAAAAATAAACCAGACATAATTGATCCAACAGCTCTGTATATACATAGCGCGATTCATGAAAAAGCACCACATGCAAGATGCATTTTTCATGTTCACTCAAAATATGCAACTGCCCTCTCCACTCTTAAAGATCCTGTTATGAAACCTATCGATCAAAATACAATGATGTTTTACAATAGAGTATCTGCATTCAAAGAATTTGGAGGTCTAGGACTAGAAGAAGAATCCATTAAGATGGCAAATGCTTTAGGAAACAAACAACACATGTTGCTTGCAAATCATGGAATTTTAACCACAGGAAGAACAGTGGCTGAAGGTTTTAACTCTCTTTATTATTTTGAGAGAGCAGCAGAAACATATCTTACAGCTCTATCAACAAACCAGGAACTTAATGTTGTAAGCCATGAAATTGCAGAAAAAACTGCAGAGGAGCATGAAAATTTTCCTACAGATTTTGCAAATTTATTTTTGTCTCAAATTAGGATCATTTTAGATAAAGAAGAGCCAGATTATAAAAATTAAGATGGACTTAGATAAATTAAAAGTAAGAAGAAGTTTTATATTTACACCGGGGCTTCACCCTGAAATGTTTCCAAAAGCGATTGCATCAGGTGCTGATATGGTTTGTATTGAATTAGAAGATGGAATAGCAATAAACGATAAAGAACAAGCCCGAAAAAATACTATAGAAGCTCTTAAAACGCTCGAAGTTAAAAATGATGTAGAACTAGTTGTAAGGTTTAATAATCAAAGAACTAAATTTGGTCTTTTAGATCTAGAAGCTTTTATCTCAAGTAAAGTAAATCTAAAGGCTATTATGTTACCAAAAGTTAAAACACCAGATGAAATAACATTCATGGACGATCTTCTTACAGACTGTAATTTAGATACCGATCTTCATGTTATAATGGAAACAAATGAAGCTTTAGAAAATATTTATAATATTGCTCATGCTAGCAAGAGAATTGTGGCTTTATATTTTGGTGGAGTTGATATGGCAGCAGAGCTAAGAGTTGACAATAAATGGGAAAATCTTGTTCATGCAAGATCAAAGTTGGTTCATGCAGGAGCTAGTGTCGGTGTAGACGTTATAGATGTGCCTTATTTAGATTTAGAAAACATGGATGGAATGAGGAAAGAAGCTGAACAAGTGAGAAATCTTGGATTTACTGGAAAAGGCTCTATTCATCCGAAACAAATTCAAATTTTAAATGATGTATTTACACCTCCAAAAGATGAAATTACTAAGGCAAAAAAAATATTAGAGGAATTTAATAACTCAAATACGGGTTTAGTAGTTATAGATGGTAAACTAATTGAAAAACCTGTCCTAAGAGAAATGAAAAGAAAAATACTAATAGCTGATAAAATTAATAAAAGTTAAAAATGTCGTATCATCTTGCAACCAGAAAAATAATCAAAGAGTGGACAGATTATAATGAACATATGAATATGGCTTATTATATCTTAATCTTTGATCAAGCATGGGAAACGATGCTTAATAAATTTCAAATGGGTGGTGAAAATGCAAAATCAAATCTGAGAAGTACTATGGTTGTTGAAACTAGAACCACTTACAATAATGAGGTTAAAGAAAATCAAGAAGTAGAAGTATATTGCACTCATTTTGATCACGATAAAAAAAGATTACATTTAAAATGTGAAATGTACGAAAAAGAAACTAAAACTCTTGCTGCTACTATGGAGAGTTTGTCCCTTTATATTGACTTGGGTAAAAGAAAGGTCACAGAATTTGAGGAAGATAAGCTTAAAATTATGGGTGAATTTATTGACGAAAATAAATCAAGTTTTAAGTCTGAAAATTTAGAATTATCTGGTAGGTTAAAAAAATAAACTATGGAAATTAAATTAGTATCAGGTGCATTAGGTGCAGAAGTAAGAGGTATCAATTTAAAAGATAGCTCTTTAGAAAATTGGAAGAAGATAAATAATCTATTATTAGAACACAAAGCTCTTTTCTTTAGAGATCAAGATATTACATCGGAAGAACAGATTAATTTAGCAAAACATTTTGGTCCATTAGAAAGACATATTTATGTTAAAGGAAGAAAAGATTATCCTGAAATATTAAGAATAATTAAAGCTCCAGAAGAAAAAAGACAATGGGGTGAAACTTGGCATACTGATGTGAGTTATAATCCTAAACCAACAAAAGTAATTATCTTAAGATCAATTAAAGTTCCACCAGTTGGTGGAGATACAATGTTTTCTAATATGGAAATCGCTTACGACACATTAAGCGATAAAATTAAAAATAAGGTTAATGATAAGAGAGCCATTCATAGCTCTCTAGGGGCAGCAGCATTTGTTGATGCATATAAGGAAATGGAAGGGAATGGTAATCTAGATGAATATTCAAATTCTCATCCAGTAGTTAGAACTCATCCTGAAACAGGAAAAAAAATTTTGTATGTAAATTCAATGTACACTAAAAGAATTTTAGATTTAGATGAAAATGAAAGTTCAGATATTTTAAATGAAATTTTTCTACATCAAGAAAGGCTTGATTTTACATGCAGATTTAAATGGACTGAAAATGCTGTAGCAATTTGGGACAATAGAAGTACCCTTCACCAAGGTCTGACTGATTTTTTTCCTGGCAGAGGATTGGGCCATGAGAGAGTTATGGACAGGATTGCAGTCGAGGGTGATCATCCAAATTAAATGCAAGCTTTTGATTATCTAATAGTTGGTGCTGGTTCAGCAGGATGTGTAGTTGCTAACAGATTATCTGAGAATACTAATAATTCTGTAGCTATATTTGAGGCAGGTGGATCTAGTGATATTTGGAAGGTTAAAATGCCATTAGCTCTTCTTTATACAATGCATGACCCCAAATATAATTGGAAATATTATTCAGAACCTGAGCCATATTTGAACAATAGACGTGTTTTTTGCCCTAGAGGAAAGATGATTGGAGGATGCTCATCTCATAATGGAATGGTCTTTGTTAGAGGAAATAGAGATGACTATACTAGATGGGAAAATTTTGGTTTGGATAATTGGTCCTATGATAAAGTTCTTCCTTATTTTAAGAAGATTGAAACTTGGTCTGAAGGTGAAAATCAATATAGAGGTTCATTGGGACCACTTCCAGTAAATTTATCTAAAAATTCAAATCCATTGTTTAAAGCATTTATTGATGCTGCAGCTGAAGCAGGTCACAAAACAAATATAGATATGAATGGTGAGGAACAAGAGGGTTTTGGCATGTTTGATACTACAATGCATCAAGGCGAGAGAGCTGGAGTTGCCAAGTATTATTTAAACCCTGTTGAAAATAGAAAAAATCTAAATATCTTAAAAAACTCATTTGTTGAAAAGATACTATTTGATGGGAAAAAAGCAGTTGGACTTCAAGTAAAAATAAATAACAAAGTTGAAAAGATTTATGCAAATAAGGAAGTAATTTTGAGTGGAGGATCTATAAATTCTCCACAATTATTAATGTTATCTGGTATAGGCGACGAAACCCATCTTAGAGATAATGGTATTGAAGTTATTCATCACTCAAAGGGTGTTGGAAAGAATTTACAAGATCATCTTGAAACTTATATACAGCAAAAATGTAAAACTCCTAATACACTTTACACATACACAAAATTAATTCCTAAAATTTTAGCAGGTATGCAGTGGTTTATGTTTAAATCTGGACCCTGCTCAAAATCATTTTTAGAGGCTGGTGGATTTGCAAAATCATCGCCTGATAGAAAAGTTGCTAATATTCAATTTCATTTTTTTCCATCATTTGTGATAAATCATGGCCTAGAAGAACCTGATACACATGGTTATCAACTACATGCAAGTCCAAATCATCCAAAAAGTAGAGGTGAAATAACACTTAATTCTTCAGACCCATACGATTATCCTAAAATTTTATTTAATTATTTAAAAGAAGAAGAAGATCTTAAACAAACAAGAGAGTGTATTCATGTAGCAAGAAAAATTCTATCTCAGCCAGCTTTAGCAGAGCACGCTGGTGATGAAGTTGGGCCAGGTTTTGATGCACAGTCAGATGATGAATTAAATGAATATATTAGATCGAAAGCAGACACTGCATATCATCCTTGTGGAACATGCAAAATGGGAGTTGATGATATGGCAGTAGTGGATCAAGATTTGAAAGTAAATGGGATTGGAAATTTAAGAGTGATTGATGCCTCAGTGATACCGGAAATACCAAGTGCAAACCTAAATGCTCCTACACTTATGATTGCTGAAAAAGGCTCAGAGGCAATTTTAAATAATTAATATTATTATCACCACTGATTTGATATAGGTGTCTCATGGACACAAACCAAAATACCAGAGGAATTTTTTTTATAATGACTGGTATGGCTTTTTTTTCAATACAAGACTCTTTAATTAAATTTATTTTTGAGGATATTGCTTTATTTGAGCTTTATTTTGGAAGAACCCTTATACAATCAGTATTTTTGCTATCCTTTGTTTTAATAACTAAAAAAACAATATCTTTAAAAACCCATTACCCATTATTAACACTAATACGAGTTGTATGTTTTTTCTTTGGTTTTAGTTTTTTTTATATTTCATTGACTTTTATGACACTTGCTATGACAAGTGCACTATTTTTCTCCTGCCCGTTCTTTATGTCTATGTTTGCTAAATTTTTCTTAAAAGAAAAAATTGGAATTAGAAGATGGAGTGCAATTGTAGTAGGATTTATTGGAGTATTGATTGTTTTAAATCCATCTTTAGATGATTTTAATTTCTTTAAATTAGCACCTGTAGCATGTGCGCTTTGCTATTCAATCTCAATGACAATAACAAAATATACATCCGATAAAGATAGTATTTATACTCAAATGACTTGGCTTTATATTTTTGCATTATTTGCAAGTTTAGTAATATTTTTTGTTAGTGGCGATGGAAAGTTTAACACTTTCACAGATCCAACTTTACAATTTATTGTTAGAGAATGGTTTACTAATCCAGGAGAGGCATGGCCCTATGTTTTAATAATGGGAATAGTTGCTTCGATTTCATTTTTTTGTGTATTTACTGCCTATAGTATTGCCTCACCTTCTGTAGTTTCATTATTTGAGTATTCATACATAGTATTTGCAATGGTAGCTGGTTATATATTATTTGAAACAATACCAGTGCCAAGAACTTTTCTAGGTGCATCAATAATTATTGGTGCTGGCGTGTATATTTATTTTAGAGAAAAAGTCCGAGGACAAATGATTGCTACAGATACACCAGCGAATAGATGATAAGAAAAAATTATATTCCAACAATAAATATAAATCCTATCCTAAAAAATAATTTCAATTCAAAAGCAACATTAAAAATTACAAGGGAAATTGAAAAAGCTTGTGTTGAGGTTGGTTTTTTTCAAATAGTCGGTCATGGAATAAAATTAAAAAAAATAAATAAAGTATGTAAAATCGGAGAAAGTTTTTTTAAATCAAATAAGAACAATAAATTTAAATTGGCTCCAAAGAAATGGAATAAAAAGAGTAAAAATATTTATCGAGGATATTTTCCAAATGATGTTAATGGAAAGGAAGGATTAGACTTAGGTGACTTAAAAGTAACAAAGGATTTTTCAAAAAAAACTAGAAATCAATACATCGAGCATTTAAGTATAGAGAGGTCATTTAATAAGCAATCTATTACAAAACTAGCAGATTATTTTGAAAATTTATTTAATTTAAGCGAAACTCTTTTTAAAAGTATTATAAAACTTTATAAAAAAGACCCTAATTTATCTAAAAAAGCCTTTTCGAGATTAAAAACACTTAGCACTTTAAGATTTAATTATTACCCAAATCAATCTAAACCAGTTGAAATATCAAAACAAGATGGGGTCGCACTTGGATGTGAAACACATGTTGATAGTGGTATTTTCACAGTTTTATATCAAAATAAAAAAGGTGGTCTTCAAGTTCAAAATCGGAAAACAAAAAAATGGCATGATGTTCCTTTCAATAAAAATGCCTTGGTAGTGAATACAGGTAGAGCGCTAGAATATTTAAGCAAAGGCAAGTTTAAAGCAACAAATCATAGGGTATTGTGGAATAAGCAAAAAAGGCTCTCTGTTCCTTTCTTTTTTGAGCCTTCTTATGACTTTAAAATGAATCTTTCCTTTTTAAATAAGCGAAGATTTAGTAACGGTGGCATCAGATATGATAAATTTCTAAATAAGTCTTTAAAAAAATTCGTTGAATATCAAAGATAAGAATAATAATATTGTCATATAAAGCGATACATAACTCGTCGTAAAATCTTATACGAAAGTGGGATCGGTCGTCTTTAAATTAATTTTTAAAGGAGGCTTTAATGAAGTTTGGTTATTTTTGTAATACTACAAATTGGACTCACAAACCATATCACCAGCTATTAGATGAGACTAAAGAAATCACAGAATTTTGTGATCAAAATAATTGGAATTCAATATGGTTTACAGAACATCATTTTAATCATGAGGGAATGGAGTCGTGTACTAATCCCTTAATGTTAGGAGCAGATGCTGCAGCAAGAACAAAAAATATAAGAATAGGACAAGCTGCAAACGTAATTACTTTTCATAACCCAATAAGATTGGCAGAAGATATCGCTACACTTGATCAACTTTCTAAAGGAAGAGTAGAAGTTGGTGTTGCCAGAGGAGTTTATGGTCGAGAAGCAATAAATCTAAATAAAGAAGCAGATTTAAAAGATCAGGCAAAAAACTTTAGATTGTTTGCAGAGACATTAGAAATTTTAAAAAAAGCTTGGTCAGAAAAATTTTTTAATCATGAAGGAGAATTTTATACTTATCCGTCACCTAACTATGTGTGGCAACACGATATGAGTCCACCTAGTGAAGAGTTCATGAATATGGAAGATAGCACTATGAAAAAAATTAGTGTTCTGCCTAAGCCATATCAAAATCCACATCCTCCAATACATCAAGTTGTTGATGGCATAAGATCTATTGAGTGGGCTGCAGAAAATAATATTAACGTAATTATGTGGATACCTACTGTAAAAGCACTCAAAATAAGATTTGAAGCATACAAAAATAAAAGGTCAGAAGTTACAAAAAAAAATGTTCCTTTGGGAGAAGGGGTAACTCTTGTTAGAGATATGTTTGTTGCAGATACAATGGAAGAAGCCAAAGAGAAAGCTGGTGAACACATGGTAAATTATATGAGATGGGTTTGTCACTGGAGAGGTCTAGGAAATCATATGGATCCGGGTGAAGAACTTCCACAAACAGAAGGGAAATTAGATCTTCTTAACTATGAGTTTTTACATAAGAGAAATATGTTATTTGGTACTCCTGAATACGTAACAGATAAGATAAAAGAACTTCAATCAGAGCTAAATCTTCAAAATCTTCAAGTATGGTCTAACTTTCCGGGTGTTAAACATGAAGATTGTATGAAAAGTATTAAATTATTCACTGAAAAAGTAATGCCTAACTTTAAAGATGATCTAGATACTGAAGTTAAAAAAGTATCGTGATTAAGTCCAAGAATACCTTAACCGGTGGTCAAGCGGCAGTGAAATCCCTAAAAAAGGAAAAAGTTAAACACGTCTTTGGTTTAATTGGTTCTGCTACAATGGAAATGTTTGATGCGTTGTATCATGAAAAAAAAATTAAATTTATAGGTGTAAGAGATGAAAGAACAGGAACACACATGGCCGATGGCTATGCAAGAGCTTCCAATCAACCAGGAGTAATTATTGCAGGACAAAACGGTCCAGGAGCTACTAATCTAGTTACAGGAATTGCTCAAGCAAAAGCAGCATTTTCGCCTGTTGTATCTATTGCTGGTTTATATTCTACCAAGGATAAAATGGAAGATGCATTTCAAGGACTTGATCAACAGTCACTATTTAATCCAATAACCAAAAAGACTTGGACTGTAAAAAAGGCAAGTCATATTCCAAAAGCTTTCAGTGATGCATTCAATCTTGCAATGTCACCAAGGAGAGGTCCAGTTTGTATAAACTTACCAAGAAACGTACTTTCAGATTCATCAAAATTTAAAATCAATGAAAATAAAAAGTCTTTTAAAAGTGAAAGTAATTTAAAAAGCAAAAAAGATTTAATTCAGAAAACAACAAAACTTATTCTTAATTCCAAGAAAACTGTAATTGTTGCTGGTGGAGGTATAAAATATAATTCAAAATTTAAATCTGTAACTGATCTTGCTGAATTTTTAAACGTTCCAATAGTAACAGCCGCTGGACACGGAGATGCGATACCATTTAGTCACAAACTAAATGCTGGACAAATGGGGCCAAGAGGTAATTTAGTTGCTTCAAGACTGGTTAAAGAAGCAGAACTTATTATTGCATTAGGAACAAGACTTGGTTTTAATTCTACTTTCTATTCTTATGATAATATAAACAAGAAAGCTAAAATTATTCAAGTTGAACTAGAAAAAAAAATGTTAGGAAGATATTTTCCTATTAGCATTGGTATTCATGGTGATGCTGCAAATGTTGCAAATCAAATATTGAATGATTTAAAAAAACAAAAGAAAATTTTAAGTTATAAAGAATGGACAAATAATTTTTTATTAGAAAGATCAAAGTTTTTAATAAATAGAGATAATATAAAATCTAAAAATTATCCAATACAACCAAATGGACTATTTAAAGAGTTAAGAAAAGTTCTTCCTAAAAATTCAGCTATTACACTTGATGCTGGAACACTTTGCCTTCAAGCTACTGATGCTTTAGAGTATTACAATCCTCCTTCTCTTTTTACTCCTTTAGATTTTGGATTAGTGGGTTTTTCATTTGCTTGTGGTTTGGGTATTAAGGTTGCAAAACCTAATAAAACTGTTGTTAGTTTAATGGGCGATGGTGGATTTGGCATGACCATTTCAGAATTAAGCACTGCCGTAGAGTATGGAATAAATACAATTACAATAGTTATGAATAATAAAAGTTGGGGCGCCGAAAAGGCTTACCAAAAAGATTTTTATGGCGAAAGGTATTTGGGCGCAGATATTAAAAGTCCTCCTTTTGATGAGGTTGCTAAACTTTACGGTGCAAAAGGAATTAAAGTGAAAAAATTATCAGAGGTAAATCAAGCTGTCAAAAGTGCACTTAAAGCAAACAAACCAGTTGTTATAGATGTTGATGTAGATCCAAAAGCATTATACAGTTTTAGAAGAGATAGCTTTACACATAGAATTAAAAAATGAAATTAGAATTAAGGAAGTTTAATAAATTTGTAGATAAAACTTTTATTGAAGGTGGGAAAGAAGCTAAAGATCCAGTTTTAATGGTTTCTGTAGCAGCAGTTTTTAAAAATCCCTGGGACGGGAAAGGTTTTGTAGAGGATTTAAAACCCATAATTTTAGATCTAGCCCCAAAACTTGGAGATTTACTTGTCCCAGAACTAATTAAAGAAATAGGTTCTCCTGATAAAATATTAGCATATGGAAAAGCCGGTGTGGTTGGATTAAGTGGAGAAATTGAGCATGCATCTGCTTTTATTCATACATTGAGATTTGGTAATAAATTTAGAGATGCAGTTGGTGGTACTTCTTACCTAAGTTTTACAAACACGAGGGGTCCTGCTGGATCAAAAATATCAATACCAATGATGCATAAAACTGACTCAGGTTTAAGACCTTATTATTTAACACATGAGTTTACAATACATGATGCTCCTTTTGATGACGAAATTGTAATTGCCATTGGAGGTGCTTCAACCGGAAGAGCACATGCAAGAACAGGTGATAGGTACCAAGACATGAAGGAAATGGGCATTGAACCAAAGTAATAATGATCAATGCAACAGACTCTAAAGGTACATTTTATATATTAAATAAAAAAGATAGAACTCCAATCATATTTATACACGGCGTGGGTCTTGATCACTCTATATGGGATTCGCAGATAAATGAATTTGATAATACTGTTTTAATTTATGACATTCTAGGTCATGGTAAAACACCTTTAAACAAAAATGATTTAAGTTTTGATGATTTTTCTGATCAAATATTAAACTTAATGGATGAATTAAAATTTAATAAAGTTCACTTAGTTGGTTTTTCTATAGGTTCATTAATTGCAAGAAATTTTGCTACAAGATTTAACGATAGATTGGCCTCTCTTACACTTTTATGCTCTATATTTAATCGATCTGATAAAGAGCAAAAAATTGTAAATGATAGATTTGAACAGACTAAAAAAGATCATAAACTTACTAAAGATGCTCTTAAAAGGTGGTTTACAGAAGATTTTTTAAATAAAAATCCAGACATCTCCGATAAAATTTTCAATATTCTTCAAAACAATAATATGAATAATTTTATAAAGATCTATTCCTTATTCGTGAAACATCAAGACAATGAAAAATTTGAAAACATTAAGACTAAAACTTTAGTGATAACAGGTGAAGGTGATGTGGGATCAACTCCAGAAATGTCAATTAATTTAGGCAAAAAAATTAAAAATTCTGTTGTAAAAATTATTCCTAAAGGAAAACATCTCTGTAGTATTGAATGCTCAGATGATGTAAATAATACAATAAAATACCATATACAAAATGCCTGAATTAAAAAAATATAAAATGTTTATTGGAGGAGAATGGGTTGACTCTGATACTAAAAAAACTTTTGAAACATTAAACCCAGAAGACAATAAACCTTGGGCTGTAGTTCCAGAAGCAAGTGCCAATGATGTGGATAAAGCAGTTAAAGCTGCTCAGAAAGCTTTTGAAGGAGATTGGCCAAAAATATTACCAAGGGAAAGAGCTAAATTTTTAAGAGCTATTGGAAACAAACTTAGAGACAATGCAGAATTACTTGGCAAGATTGAAACGATTGATACTGGAAAGCTATTTAGAGAAACCAACAAACAAGCAAACTATATCGCAGAGTATTATGACTATTACGCTGGTATGGCTGATAAAGTTGAAGGTACTGTTCTTCCAATAGATAAACCAAACATTCAAGCTATAACCTCAAGAATACCTATAGGTGTTATTGCAGCAATTGTGCCATGGAACTCCCAAATGTTTTTAACAGCAACAAAACTTGCTCCTGCTCTAGCTATGGGAAATACAATTGTAATTAAATCCTCTGAGCTTGCCCCTGCTGTGATGTTTGAATTTGCAAAACTTATAGAGGAAACTGGTATTCCAAAAGGAGTAGTAAATGTGATTACTGGATTTGGAGATCCATGTGGTAAAGCTTTAACCACACATGATTTAGTTGAGAAAGTTGCTTTCACAGGAGGACCTGAAACTGCAAGACATATTATTAGAAATTCTGCAGAAAACTTGTCTGAGGTTAGTTTAGAATTAGGTGGCAAAAGCCCAGTTGCAGTATTTGACGATGCACATCAAGAAAATGCTATCAATGGAATTACAGCAGGTATATTTGGTGCTAGTGGACAAAGTTGTATTGCAGGTTCAAGATTATATTTACAAAAAGGAATTTATGATGAGTTTCTTGATAAACTTACAAAAAGAGCTGAAAAAATTAAAATTGGTGCTCCAATGGATCCAGATACTGAAATGGGTCCTTTAAGTAACTTTAAGCAACTAGAAATTATCGAAAAAAATATCAAAAAAACAATAGAACAAGGTGGAAAAGTTAGATGTGGAGGAAAAAGACACCCGTTTTCTAATGAAGGTTATTATTTTCCTCCAACAATAATTGAATGTGATAACCACAATCTTCCCACTGCTGAAAATGAATTATTTGGGCCAGTTTTATCTGTCATGAAATTTAATGATGAAAAAGAAGTAATAGAAAAAATGAATGATAATCAATATGGATTATCTTCTGGTGTCTACACCAGTGACTTTGCTAGAGGTTTAAGAGTATCTAATGCTATTAGGGCAGGAATAACATTTGTTAACACGTATAGACTAATTTCACCATCTGCACCTTTTGGAGGAATTAAAGATAGCGGGTATGGAAAGGAAGCAGGAATGGAATCAATTAAAGATTATACTAGAGTTAAAACTACTTGGTATTATACCTCTGATGAACCAACTTTAGATCCTTTCTCAATCAGATAATAATTGTCAACAAAACATACATTACTTATTTTATTTGTAGTCTTCCTTCTTGGAAGTGCATATCCAACAGGTAAATTAGGATTAAACGATACAATACCCCCAATTCTTTTTGGGGGTTTAAGAATGTTAATTGTGTTTTTGTGTTTAATACCATTTTTTAAATTTCAAATAATTGAAAGAAAATATATTATTCCTTTGATTGGGTTTTCAATTTGTTTTGGCGTTATGGTTAATATGTTTTTATATTTATCCATAAACTCTTCAAGCATTCTGGCACCAATAACAATAGGAGCTCAACTTTCTATTCCTTTTGGCATAATATTAAGTTCAATATTTTTAAGTGAAAAGATTAGTTATAAAAAGTGGTTACTTATCATGACATCTTTTTTTGGTATTGTGATACTTGCTTTTGACCCAAAAGTTGTTGAGGAATTAACAGGATCTCTCCTAATTTGTTGTATGGCGTTTTTTTATGGCTTATCGCAAGTTTTCTCCAGGTATCTTAAAAATTTAGATGTAAAATTTACAAATACATTTATGAGTTTAGTTGGATTTGTAATTTTAATTATACTATCAGTATTGTTTGAAGGAACTTCTATTCAAACTATTAAAAATATTAGTTTTGGAAGTTGGCTTACAGTTTTATATGCTGGAGCTATAATCTCTTTATTTGGTCATTTAATGATGTTTTATCTGTATAAATTTTATCCGATTGATATGGTACTTCCTTTCTACGCTTTGTTCCCAGTTTTTGGGTTAATTCTTACTTTTTTTATTTTTGGAGAAATTCCATCGTTAATTACTATAATTGGGGGATTAATAGTTATAACTTCTGTGTTTTTTGCTCAAAAAATAAGATAATTTTCTCATTGAAAATTTAAAGTATTAAGATTTACTTGTATTTATATAAATAAAATAATTAACGAGGAAAGAATGGCTGAAACAAAAAATAAAAATATAGGAATAATGATTGCTGTCGCAATTGTTGTGATTGCAGCAATAGTTTATTTTACTCAACAAAAACCTGCAGATAAGGTTGTTGAAAAAGAGGAAATTAAAATGGGTATTATATTAGGTTTTACTGGACCTATTGAATCTTTGACACCTGCAATGGCGGCATCAGCAGAACTTGCGTTTAAAGAAGCATCTGACTCAGGATCATTGCTTGGTGGATCAACAATTAAAGCTGAAAGAGCAGACTCTACTTGTGTTGACTCAGCTGCGGCAACAGCTGCTGCTGAAGGTTTAGTTTCAGGGGGAGTTGTGGCTATTATGGGAGCAGATTGTTCAGGTGTGACAGGGGCAATAGCAACCAATGTTGCTGTTCCAAATGGTGTAGTTATGATATCACCTTCTGCGACATCACCTGGACTTACTGACCTTAACGACAATGGACTTTTCTTCAGAACTGCACCATCTGATGCGAGAGGTGGTCAAGTATTAGCCGATATAACTAAAGATAGAGGTGTAAAAAGTATAGCAGTAACTCACACAAATAATGACTATGGAAAAGGTTTAGCTGATGTTTATGTAGCTGCAGTAAAATCACATGGTATAAATGTTACAACAGTAACTGCACACGAAGAAGGTAAAGCTGACTACGGGGCTGAAGTTGCAACTTTAGCAGCTGCTGGTGGAGATGCTTTGGCTGTGCTTGGATACTTAGATCAAGCGGGTGGATCAATTATTGGTGGATCAATTGATTCTGGTGCTTTTGATATATTTGTTCTTTCAGATGGTATGATTGGTGACTCTTTAACTGATAGATTTGGTGATGACCTTAACAAATCTTTTGGCTCACTACCTGGGTCTATGGGTAAAGGTGCATCAATATTTAAAGATGTTGCTAGTGCTGCAGGAATTGATTCATCAGGACCTTACACTTCAGAGTCTTACGATGCAGCAGCTTTAATTGTGTTGGCAATGCAAGCAGGGGGTAAAGCTGATAAAGCTACCGTTCAAGCAAATGTTATGTCAGTGGCGAATGCTCCTGGAGAAAAAATATACCCAGGAGAATTAAAAAAAGCATTAGACTTACTTGCTAGTGGTAAAGATGTAAACTACGAGGGAGCATCTAGTGTTGAATTTACTGATGTTGGTGAAGCATCTGGTGCCTTTATTGAGAAAGAAATCAAAGGCGGTAAGTTTAAAGACAAAAAACAAAGATAATACTTAATTATCTAACTCCAGCGGTGAAAATCGCTGGAGTTTTTTTTATCCTAAAATATTGATTAATACAAAAATACTAAGTGCTGACATAAATAAAATTATTAGCATATTTATAATTTTCCAAACTTTATTGCTATTTAAGTAATTAGATAAAAACTTAGATAAGTATCCTAATGTGAAAAAAAATATAATTGAGGAAAGAGTTGCACCAAATCCAAATAATAGTTTTTGGTTAATTAAAAAACTTTTTGAAAAGTTTCCTAAAAAAAATACAGTATCAGAATAGACATGCGGATTTAAAAAAGTAAAACCAAGAGTTTTAATTATTACAGAACCTAGGCCTTTGGTTTCATTTTTTTGATTTATCTCAAAATTTGTATTTATATTTTTAAGTTTTTTCCAAATAAAATGAATTAAAAATAAAAATAGAAGGATATTTAAAATTAACTCAACTGAAGGCGAAAAAAAACTTTCAAAATAATGAAATAAGAATATTCCTAAAAATATAAGAAGGAAATCTGATAATGTGCAAATTGCACATACAGTAAAAATAAATTGTTTTTTTAAACCTTGCTCAATTACAAATATATTTTGAGCCCCAATAGCTAATATTAAACTCAGTCCTGTAAAGAACCCTAAAATGAAATAACTCATCGCAAATTATTGTTTTATAATTTTTTCTGGAATTATTCCTTGAGGTCTAAATCTCATTATCAGAAGAAGTCCAATACCAACGAGCAAAAATCTAAAATATGGAGCACTATTAATTAAATGAATTTTGATTTCATTCGTTTCAGGTAAATGAGCTGTAAATAAATTTATGAAAAATAAAGCAATAGGTGCTGCTTCTACCCACAAGAACCATACAACAAATCCTCCAAGAATTGCACCAAAATTGTTACCTGTACCACCAACAATTACCATGACCCAAATTACAAATGTATATCTCATTGGTCTATAACTTCCTGGGGTGAACAGTCCATCATTAGTTACCATCATAGCTCCGGCAATACCAACTATTGCTGAACCTAAAATAAATATAAATAAATGTTGTTTAACTACATTCTTACCCATTGCGCTTGCGGCTTCTTCATTATCTCTTATTGCTCTCATCATTCTACCCCATGGGGAGTAAAGAGCCTTTTGTGTAATTATTAATAAAATTATAACTACAACTAAAAACATGCCTGCAAAACATAGTTTTACATAAACAGATGATGCATCAATTACTAACTGATTTAAAATATCCTGTCTCTCCGACAATGAATTTGCAAGATCTAATTTTGCTAAGTGAAATTTTTCTACTAAATTTATAAACCAAGGAGAAGTTTGTAGATCAATTTCATAAGGCGCTGGTCTTTTTAACCCAATAACGTTCTTTACACCTCTTGCCAACCAATCTTCATGTTTAATAATAGAAACAACAATTTCAGCTATCAATAACGTTGCAATAGCTAAATAATCTGCTCTTAATCCTAAAGCAACTTTCCCTACAATAAATGCTAGCCCAGCAGCAAAAAGTCCTCCAACTATCCATGAGAATAAAACTGGTAACCCAAGTCCTCCAAGAAACCCTGTCTTTGCAGGATCAACGGCTTCTATTTGTTCAATTGCAGGTCCAGCAATTATTTTTATTAGAATTAGTCCAACTATAATTATTCCAGCTATTAAATAATTTCTTTTATTAGATTTTTGAATATTTTTTAAAATATACCTTGTAGAAAAAATCATTAATATGATTATTGCTAGGCAAGTCATCATATTTACTCCACCCACACTCCAAGCTTCTGGTACAGGAGCCACAGATACTAACACAACTGCCAAACCACCTAATGCAGTATACCCCATGATTCCAAAGTTTATTAAGCCAGCATAACCCCATTGAATATTTGCTCCCAGTGTCATTACTGCCGAAATCATACAATAATTAAAAATTGTTAATGCTATAGACCAAGACTGAAAGATGCCAACTAAAATAATTAAAAGCATCATTATTGAATACGCAATAATTATATTTAAATAATTCCTCATATGCGTTTTCCTTCAAATATACCTGATGGTCTAAATATTAAAACAATGACTAGTATTGAAAATGAGATCGCAAATTTATAATCAGTTGACAATAGTTGCATCAATGAATTTGGTTCTAAAGACTCAGGCAATAAATAGACTAAAAATCTTTTATATGCATAAGTCAAAAATATTTCAGCAAACGCTATAACATAACCCCCAAAGAATGCTCCATATGGATTTCCTATTCCACCTACTATCGCAGCAGCAAAAATGGGCAACATATTATTAAAATACACGAATGGTCTATAACTTTTATCTAAACCATAAAGAATTCCACCAATTGTTGCTAATATTCCTGCTATAATCCAGGTAATTAGAACTACTTTTTTTGGATCTATTCCTGAGAGAAGAGCTAAATCTTCATTATCTGAGTAAGCCCTCATACTTGTTCCAGTCTTAGTTTTATTTAAGAACCAAAACATTATAGCAACAACAATAATAGTAACGACAATTGTTATCATTTGTGTAGACTTTATTGTTAATCCTTCTGCAAGACCTGTCATCTCTTTAAATTCAGTTGCTTTAATTATGAATTTTTCTCCATCTAAAAATCTTCGGTCAGTTGGTCCAATTATAATTCTTATGATTGCTTGTGTTACAAACATTACCCCAACACTAACCATAGCAAGCTGGACTGGTGGACTTTTTTTAATTCTATAATATTTAAAAACTGTTTGATCAATTAGCAGCATGTATAAAATCATCATAAAAATTGCAAAAGGAATAGTGAGCAAAGCTGTAGGCAGAAAACCAAAATTTATTCCAATAGATTGGAAGTAATAAGTAAAAAGTACAGCAAACATTGTACCAAATGACATCATGTCTCCAGTTGCAAAGTTAGCAAATCTTAAAATACCGTATATTAATGTTACAAAAATTGCTCCAAGAGCTAATTGAGAACCATATGTTAAGGCTGGAATAATTGTATAATTCAATAAAACTATTACTGCATTAATTAAATCCATACTAAGCTCCTAAGAAAGATCTCCTAACTTCTGGATCATTTAATAATTCCTTACCAGATCCCTCAAACTTATTTTCACCAGTTACAAGAACATATCCTCGATCAGAAATGCTTAAAGCCTGTTTTGCATTTTGCTCGACCATGATGATTGCTACTTTTGTATTTTTAACTCTAATAATGTGTTCAAATAATTCGTCCATTACTATTGGGGAAACGCCTGCTGTAGGTTCATCTAACATAAGAACAGATGGTTTTATCATTAAAGCTCTTCCCAAAGCTACTTGTTGTCTTTGCCCGCCTGATAATTGTCCAACAATTTGATCTTTTTTTTCTCTTAAAACTGGAAATAGATCATATATTTCCTCTATAACATTGTTTACATTATCTGTTCTTAAAAAAGCACCAACCTCTAAATTTTCTTTTACAGTAAGTTCTGCAAAAACATTTCTAGTTTGTGGTACAAATGATATTCCTTTTTTAACTCTTTCTTGAGGAGATAGTTTAGAAATATCCTCTCCATCAATTGAAATATTACCTGACTTTAGATTTAACAATCCAAGCATTGCCTTCATTGCTGTAGATTTGCCAGCTCCATTTGGTCCGAGAATAGCAACTATCTCTCCCCTATTAACATTTATAGAGCATGAGTTAATAATATCAGGACCATCGCCGTATCCTCCTGTCATTTTATTTCCCTCAAAAAATGCCATTCACTTCTTTCTACCTAAATAACTATCTATAACTTTTTCGTTTTTCTTAACTTCATCTGAAGTTCCCTCAAAAAGAACAGAACCCTCTGACATTACAATAACTGGATCACACATTCTGCTTATAAAATCCATATCATGCTCAATCATACAAAAAGTATAGTTTTTTTCTTTGTTAAGTCTTAAGATTGCTGTGCCTAGGTCTTTTAATAATGTTCTATTAACCCCTGCCCCTACTTCATCCAATAATACAAGTTTTGCATCAACCATCATAGTTCTTCCAAGTTCTAACAACTTTTTTTGACCACCAGATAAGTTGCCAGCACGTTCATTTGCTAGATGTTTAAGATTTAGAAACTCAGTTACTTCATATGCTTTTGCTCTAATTAAATCTTCTTCTTTTTTAATTAAATTTGGTTTTAAAAGAGCATTTATTAAGATTTCTCCTGTTTGGTTGCCTGGTACCATCATTAGATTTTCAAGAACCGTCATATTTGAGAATTCATGGGCTATTTGAAAAGTTCTAAGTAAACCTTTTGAGAAAAGCTCATGAGATGGAACATCTGTTATATCTTCTTTATTGAATAATACTTTTCCATCAGATGATTTGAGATTTCCTGCTATAAGATTAAATAGAGTAGTTTTGCCAGATCCATTTGGACCAATTATTCCTGTAATTGAACCTTCTTTTATTTTTAATGAGCAATTTGATACAGCAGCCAAGCCACCAAAATATTTTGATAAATTATCTATTTGTAGAATATTAGACATTTGTTTCTTATAAAATTACGCTTTGTTTAATCTTTTAAGAATACTACCTAAAGTTTTATTAGTAGCTTTGTAAAAGCCAGCTTTTTTTAATTCATTTACACCTTGCTCATTCAATCCTTTCGGTGTTTGAGAGTCTTTTACAAGTATTTTTAAATCTCTATTTGAATTAACCACAGCGTCTTCAGAAAGCGCTAAAAAAAGAGACGTTATATATCTCTGGGCTTGATCTTTATGAATTCCCTTTTTATTTAACCATTCAGACATTGTTCTTAATAATTCATAAAAAGGCGCCATCATTCCAGATGTTGACCAAAAATTTTTAGATAATTTTTCATTTTTAATTTCAACCACTGTTCCAAGATGTTTAAAAAAGTTTTTAACTTTCTTATTTGGTGGAAAAATAGGAATTGGTCCTTTTTTAAGAGAAATAGGTGGTAAAGGAATTACTCTTGAAATATTTGCTTTTACTTTTACTGCCTTCTTAATATCTTCAAGATTCATTGTTGATATAAAACTTATAATCACCTGACTTTTTTTAAATTTTAACTTATGTATAATTTGATTAGCAACAGTAGGAGTTACAGCAAGAAAAATCCAGTTACAATCATTGATAATATCTTGATTGTTTTTTGTAATATAAATTTTTTTGAAATTTTTTTTTAGTTGTTTCGAAATTTTTTTATTTCTTTCAGATACAATAATTTTGGTATATTTAATTTTCGACTTACATATACCTGTCACTACTGCTGAAGTAATTTTACCAGTTCCTATAAATCCAAGTTTCATAAGTGTATTTTCTACACTTAATTGTTAAAAAAGGAACCTCTTATTCTTAGTAATTCTCTTGATAAATTTTTATTTTCTTTAAAAGGTTTTCGACCATGAAGCCAAAAATAATTATTCGCCACAACAGCACTGCCAACTGGTAAAGATGTGACTATCTTATTTTTACTACCCTCGAGAGCATCAGATAATCTTTGTAAAAACAATCCTTGATCCATATTTTTTGGTTCAGGAAATTGATCGATGTAAGAAATAATAGGTTTTCCATCACTATCTTTAGAAAAAACAGGGTGTTCAACTTTATAATCAATATTTTTACTTTTTGGAGATCCCCAAATAAAATTTTGCTGTCCAATTTTATCATCTGACAGATCAGACAAATGTTCCCAATCATCAAGATGTAGTAAGGCAGTCTCTCCACCAATCACATTCTCCTCCTCAAGCTTTGACATTAATATCCAATCAGTTATTTCTCGTACATATGTTCCATCAGTATGTAAATCCATATTTGTGTATGCCTTACGAAGATATGAGTCACTATTATCTTCATGTTTAACGTGAAACCTTGCATAGTATTTTCCAGCCATTGAGTCATGATTTGGATTTCCAATTAAGTGAGTTATTGCAGTTGATAGTTTAACTAAAAATGCTTGATCTATTTTAGAAGATTTGTTTTTTGGACCAATTATAAAACAACCAGTATCTCTATCTTTAATAATTTCGTTTAAAAAATTACTTAATTTATTAGATGCAGTTTCATCTAAACTTTTTGCAATAGTGAACCTTGTAAATGGTTTATATTCTAATGCTGTAATATTAAACTTTTTAAATGGAAATAATAATCGATCAATAATTTGATCCTCAATTTTTATATTTATTATCCTATCAGATTTTTCATGAAAGGAAATTTCAAATCCATCTAATTTAAGAAGATTTTTCACGAATTTATTTATTACAAATACCTATAGACTCTGGTCCACAAATTTCTCCCATTGTCCAGGTAGCGCCAATTAAATTCGCACCATCGAAATTTGCATTTAAAATATTAGATGAAGTAAAGTTTGCCTCCATTAAATTGGAATTCTGAAAATTTGCATCTATGAGAGTAGAACCAGTAAAATCTACTCTAGTTAAGTTGGCACTTGTAAAATTTGATTGCTCAAAATTTCCACCGCCTAAATTTGACTCATATAAATTTGCTCGTATGAAAGATGACTCTGAAAATGTTCCAAATGTTAGATCTGAATTCATCATTATACTTTTATCAAAATTTACTTGAATAAAACTAGCAAATGAGAGATTAGAGTTAGGAAGAAAGGTTCCTTGTAAATCCTGACCATCTGAAAATTTACATTTCGAAAAGTCTACTCCATCGGCTATTGGATCATCACATCCAGCATTTGCATTACTAGAAAGTATTAAAAAAAATATAATAAAAAAAAGTTTTTTCATACCACAAAACTATTTAATATAGCTAAAATTATAGCAGATAATATGGTCGGATAAACTAAATTTCTTTTAGTGACATAAAAAATTAATATTGATAATAAAATGACTATTATTCTTAAAATATAATGCACATCTGAAAGATCTCCAGATGGGAAAATTAACATTCTTGATATTAAAGCCGCAAGAGTTGAATATGCTACACAATTAAACCATTTATAAATTTTAGATGTCTCTCCTATCTTTTCTGAAGTTAAAGCACCAAGAAATCTTGAAATATAAGTTGCAAGAGAAGTTACTAAAATTGCTAAAACAATATTAGCTGTCATAAACCTCTCCTATAAAGTAAGCAATTGAACCAGCTACCAAACCACCAAGTAAAACACTCCATTCTGGTGAAAAAAAATAAAAAATTGGACCTAAAAATGCACCCAGGATAATTGCAGAGGAAAGTTGTATAGTTTTCATTACTCCTATCATTGCACACATAAAATAAATTGGATTTACGATAGCAAGTCCAATTATCATATCCTTGCTTAAAAAGTCGGCAGCATAAAATCCTAATACTGTTGAAAAAATGGCAATCAGCCAAGTGGCTGTTCCTATACCAATCCAAAAATCTATTCTATATTTCTTATCAATTTCCTCATAATTACTTTTTAAAATCAACCACGAAGAAACAGCTACAAAGTGACAAGATATATAATATTTCCATCTTGGTTGGCTATCATGTTTAAGTAATGGCATAATTGAAACTGTCATTGGAAATAGTCTAGAATTTACCAACCATACTGCTAAAAAAATATTTACAAGTGACGCGCCAATTAACATTGATTCCGCCATCACTAATGATCCTGGAAGAGCATAGGTTAAAAATGTTGAAAAAATACTTTCTTGTATATTAAACCCTAAATTTTTTAATAAGGCACCAATAGCAATGAAGCTAGCCCCTAATGCAATTGCTGGACTATCAAATTTTTTTGAGCAGACTATTCCTTTGATAAAATATTTTAGGTTTATCATTAACCGCCTAAGAATAGACGGCCGACATCTGGATTATTTAAAAGATCATCTCCTTTACCTGCAATAGCTGTTTCTCCTGAAACTAAAACATAACCAATATCAGCAAACTCTAAACCTTTTTTGGCATTCTGCTCAACCAATATAATTGTTTTTTTCTCATTTTTTTGAAGATCATCTAAAATTTCAAAAACCATTTGAATGTATCTAGGCTCAAGTCCAATTGATGGTTCATCAACAAGCAAGATAGAAGGTTTCATAACTAAGGCTCGAGAAATTTCTAATAGTCGTCTTTCTCCGCCAGATAATACTTTTGCAGGTTGATTTCTTCTGTTTCTTAATCTTTCATATTTTTGAAGAACTCTTTCTGCTTCTTCAAAAGATTCTTCTGTTTTATCTTTAATGTATCCACCCATTAGAAGATTTTCTTCTACAGTCATATCTGGAAAAACTGAATTATCCTGTAGAATATATGCTATCCCCTCGGACTTAAGTTTTTCTGCAGGGCTGAGGTTAGTTATTTCTTTTCCATCAATTTCTATTTTTCCTGAAAAGATATTTGTAAAACCATATATTGAATGAAGTATAGTTGATTTTCCTGCACCATTTGGACCAATCAAACAGAGAGATTGTGCTTTACTTACAAACAAATCAAAATTGTGTAAAATTTCCATCTTACCATAACCAGCTGATAAACCTTTGATAGTTAAGTGAACATTTTCTGACGATAGTTTTTTTAAATCCTCTGCTCCAGGAGCTTTACCAAGAACTTCATATTGATTTGCCATTATTGAGCTCCTAAATAAGCGTCAATAACACGCTTGTCATTTTTAATTTCGTCAGGTGTTCCATTTGCAAGCATTTTTCCATGCGCAAGACAAAAGATACTTTCAGCTAATTGCATTATTACTCTCATATTATGTTCAATAACAAGTAGAGTAATTCCAAAATCTTGATTTACTTTTATCAATCTATCAATAATTCCATTTATTAATGTAGGGTTGATACCTGCAGTCGGTTCGTCCAGTAATAACATCTCAGGCTCATTCATTAATGCCATTGCTAATTCTAATAATTTCTGCTGACCAAATGATAAATCTCCAGCTCTTAGTTTTCTTTTTTGATATAATCCAACAAAATTTAATAAGTTTTCAGCTTTTTCTGTAAGATTTTGAGGTATCTGGGAAAATATAGAAACTAAACTTTCATCGCTTGCTTTATGACTTATAAGCATATTATCTACGCAATTCAATTTTCCATAAATTCTTGTTTGCTGGAAAGTTCTAAGCAAACCAAGTTTAGCTATTACTGGAACTGGTAATTCAGATACTTCTTTACCATTAAATTTAATTGATCCTTGATCTATAGGATATGTTCCAACTATAGAATTGAACAATGTAGTTTTTCCAGATCCATTTGGCCCAATTAAACCTACAATTTTTCCTTTTTCGACTGACATGGATATATCAACATTAGCCTTAACACCTCCAAATGACTTACTGACATTATTTACCTCTAAAATACTCATTTAAGTGTAACCTGTGCTTTCCGATCTGCTTCATCCACAACTTCACCAAATCTCTCTGGATACTTTTCTCTTAACCAACCCATAATCCCCTCTGGGAAATAGATAACAATTACAACAATCAAAACCCCAAGAGCAACATACTGCCAACCTAAGAAGAAAGTCCAAAAACCTTCTTTAAAAATATGAAATAAAGTTGCACCAATTACTGGGCCCCACAAAGTTCCTTTTCCTCCAAGTATAGCCATCAAGACCATGAATACTCCCATTTCTCTTCCATCAAATGCTACATCGGTTGAGTCTATATATCCAACTAGTCCGCCCATGATACCTCCGGCCAATCCACAGAAAAATGCAGAGATCATCCAACCAATAATTTTATATTTCATTGTTTGAATACCCATTGCTTCAGCCTTATCTTCGTTATCTCTAATTGCATTAAGAACAAGTTTAAATCTTGTTGAATAAATTGCTTTAACTGCAAGAAATGTGAATACCAAAACTATAAAACTACAAAAGTAGAAAAACTCACCTCTTGCTTCTAACCTATCGACATTAGGAAATGGAGGTGTTGTAAAACCTTGTCCTGCTCCAATGATTTCTATTCCACCAGAAATTTCTCCAGCTGCAACCCCTAAACCTAATGTGCAAATTGCAAAGTAATGTCCTCTTAAACCTAAAATTGAATAACCAATTAAACCTGCAATAATTGCTGGAACTACTGCTGCAACTGCCAAACCAACTGCAAACCCTTGAAAAAATTGAGCAGGAGTATGAACAAAAGTTTTCTCTCCACCACCCTCAGTCCACTCGCCTAAAGGAAAAAACATTCCTACTTGAACTGAGGCACATAAATACATACCCAGTCCATAAAATAAAATATTTCCAAAAGTATTATAACCCATTTCACCGCCTTGGACGTTCCAAGTGATAGCTAGAATTATTAATATACAAAGGATTGATAATTGAACTTTAAACGCTGGAAAAATAAAAGGTGCGGCAATACCAAATATTAAAATAGCACCATATAAAATAATATTTTTATTCATTATTTTAGATATTCTCTTTTTCTTGAAAGTTTAAATCTTCTATAAACAAGTATTAAAACTAACAGT
This sequence comes from uncultured Pelagibacteraceae bacterium, assembly GCA_902584995.1. Taxonomy (GTDB): domain Bacteria; phylum Pseudomonadota; class Alphaproteobacteria; order Pelagibacterales; family Pelagibacteraceae; genus Pelagibacter. The sequence continues at coordinate 4,609 of CACICF010000003.1, read as the reverse complement.
AAAAATACTGATCCAATTCTAAATTCTGTTCCTAAAATATAATCTGCAAACTCCTCAAATACACCTAAACCCATACCTGACATTGCAACACCAGGTAAATTTCCAAGTCCAGCAACAATTACAATCATAAAAGATCTAATTGTGTAAGGTAAGCCCATATAAGGGTGAATAGTAAATGTAATAGAAATAAGTGCTCCAGCTACTCCGCAAAGAGCAGCATTTATTCCAAAAGTTGCTGCATAAACTTTTTCAGTATCTACGCCTAAAATTTTTGCAGCTCTAGCATTTTGGGCTGTAGCTCTAATAGCCCTTCCAAGCTTAGATTTTTTCATATAAATTACAAGCCCGATAGCAAACACAATACTTATAAATGCTGAAAAAATTTTAGAATTTGGCAATGTAACAGAGTTATCAAACAGCATTGTTGTGCCATATCCTGAGTTTGCAAGGACAACATCTGCACCAAATGCAAAGTTCATTAGTTGCATGAATAAGATACTAATTCCGAAAGTTGCTAAAATCGAAATAAATAGATCTCTATCAACTACTTTATTAATTACTAATTTATAAATTATTACACCAACAAAATACATTATTATTGGTGAAACTATTACTCCCCATGCCGGATGAATTCCATACAGATACATGAAGTATGCAATGTATCCTCCTAATATAACTAAATCACCTTGTGCAATATTAATTATATTCATTACTCCCCATTGGAGAGCCATTCCATAAGCGATTAACGCAAATAAAATTCCAAGTAACAAACCATCTAACACGGCTTGTAAAGTTAACATCGGAACTTGGAAAATTAAAAAATCCATATTTTCTAAATGCTATATAAAAAAAAGCCCCCTATTGCTAGGGGGCTAATATTATTTTTAATTATCTTTCAGACCACTTAGGAATTGGGTGAATTAATTCTGCTGAAGCCCATTTTAATGGAGCTACAACTTTATTTTCACATTTTCCTGCGTCATCACACATTACTTGGAAAAGTACCATTGGTTTGTCAACGTTCTGACCACCCTCGGCAAACTTAATGTTTCCATAGAATGTTTGCATATTAGTAGCTGCAAGAGCATCTCTTACTTTCTTTTGATCAAAAGTATTTGCTCTTTCAAATGCATCTTTGAATACTAATAAAGCAGCTGATGATTCTGCTGATTGATATGGCGGATCATAACCAAATAATTTCTCAAAGTCTGCAGCATATGTCATACCGTCTTTGAAGAAATCATCTTTGTAAGTTAATGTTTTATGCCACTGAGATGCACATAAAGCGTACTGTGAGTTTTTACCGTGTTGCTTAGATAATTTTGCAGCATCACAGTGTGTCATTGCTAACATTGGAACATCAACTTTCATTTCAGCTATCTGTCTGATTGCAGTTAGTGCACCTTTTGTATGACCTGATACAACTAACACATCTGGCTTAACAGCTTTAACTTTTGCTAAAGTTGCAGCCATATCATTTAGCTCTTTAGGTAGTTTGTCATCAATTATTATTTTAGATCCAGTTCTTTCAGCTGCATCTAGAATACCCAATCTAACGTCCTGTGAGAATGCATCTTGCTCAAAAGCTTGAGCAATTCTAACACCTTTTCCACCATTCAGCGCTACGGCTGTTTCAATTGCAACATCTAAATATAAGTTTGCTGGCGCAAGCACTGCAAATAAATATTTATAACCTTTAGTAAATAAAGATCTTGATGCACCATTAGCTTCAACCATTGGAACACCGTATTTCTCTGTTACAGGCGCAATTGCTTTTGTTAAACCTGAACTGTATGGCCCAAGCATAAACTCAACACCATCCTGTGAAATTAATCTTTCTGCAAGTTGTGCTGCTCTTTTTGGATTTGACTCATCATCATAATAGATAATGTCAAACTTGTAAGTTTTTCCTCCAACTTTAACACCACCCATCTCGTTAATTCTATCAACGGCCATATTATAACCGTTTTGAGTATGAACTCCGTTAGATGAATATTTTCCAGTTAAAGAAATTGCGGCACCTAAGATAATTTTATCACCAACAACTTTTGCAAATGAAACAACTGAAGTTGAAAATAAAATTGCTATTGCAGAAACAAATGTAATTATAATGTTTTTAATTTTCATTTATCTCCTCTTTTTAATTAATTAATTTAAACCTTATTAAACTAAGAATTTAGTTTTTTTTCAAGTAACAGTAGTATCGCATTAATGGTCAATATTGTTGCATAAATGCAATTATAAGAGCTATAACAATTAGGACGCACGCAGAAATTGTGTTTATGACCTTTGCTTTTGCTTTAACCCATCTAATCATTTTATTTGCTAAGACTGCATAACCAACCAAAGATAAAAAATCTAATATTACATAAGTTGTTATTAAAATTAAAAATTGTGCAACGTAATTTGAATTAAAATCAATGAATTGAGGAAAAATAAAAGGGAAGAACATCCAAGCTTTAGGACTTGTGCCCGCAACTAAAAAACCATCTTTAAAAAATGATAACGAACTTTTTTGTAAAGTTTCACTTGAGTTAATATCTTTAGGTTTAGATTTATAAATGTCGAATGCTAGATAAAGTATATAAATTACACCAAGCCATTTAAAAATATTTAATAAAGTTGGGTTATCAGAGATAAAAGATCCAATTACAAAAATTACAAGACATGCTTGAATAATATTTGCAGTAACATCTCCTAGTGCAGTCCAAACACAATTTCTAACACCATAATTCATAGAATATGAAATGATTACAATTCTAGGAGTCCCAGGAGTGATAAACATGAATAGGATAATCTGAAGAAATAGAAAATAATTTAACGGAAGCATGATGGATAGCCCTAAAAAACCGGGAGCTAAAGATGGCTAGATAGGACTATCTAAAAGTGATAATATCACAGGTATATAAATTTGCATTATTTATTTATTTCAAGATTACTAGAATTTTATGAAAAAAAGTCACAGGCCCACAACCAGAGTTAAAAATCCTGAGCCAAAACCTGGTAGTCCAGACTGGGTCATTTGGGCGGCATGGGCAGACAGAATTACATTTGAAGATATAGAAAAAAAAACTGGAAAAACAGAGTCTGACGTAATCAAGATAATGCGAAGAAGTTTAAAACCTTCGTCTTTTAGGCTATGGAGAAAAAGAGTAAATTCACAAAGCATTAAACATAGAAAAAAGTTTGAATATTCAAGAAAACAAATAAGAATTAAGATAAAGAAAAATGAAATTCATAACTGGTAAAATCAAGAAATATAATTATATCTAAAGTATGAAAAATATAACAATGTATTCTGGACCAATGTGTGCATTCTGTGATGCTGCAAAAAGATTATTAAAAAGAAATAATCTTGAATACAAAGTTATTGACGTATCTACAGGTCCAGAGCTTAGAGATGAGATGATTCAAAAAGCTAATGGAAGAAGAACAATTCCTCAAATTTTTTTTAACGATGAACATATTGGTGGTTATCAAGAACTAAGAGATCTTGAAAAAAATGGTCAACTAGAATCATCTTTAAAGTAAATTAATTCCAATCAATTAAACCTAATTGTTTTTTTGCTAATTCACTTAAGTCATTAACTTTGACTCTACCTTTATAATTTACTTCGTAATCTTCAGGAGCAAAATCAGGTGGACTTTTACCCTCAATAAATTTTTTGGATTGTTTTTTGATATAATCAATATTTTTTTTACAATAAGGTGTTGCTCCAACATAAATAACGTTTGAGTAATTTTTTCCTTTGTGTTTTTCCTCAACTGCATGCACTACATCCGGATGCCACCAAATAGTATCTCCAGGATTCATCTTAGGAATTGAAATTAAACCTTCTAGCAATAGACTGTGATATTTTTCATTTATCGATAAAGCTTTTCCTGCTTTTGATCCACATAATTCATTTTCAGGAACATCATCTAATAAAGCTCTTGTTAAAACGTATGACATTCCTTTTACAATAGGAATTAATTGTAAAGTTCCATCATTTGGACCTTGTTCTGTTAAAGCGGTCCATCCTTGAAATGTTCTAAATACATGTGCTACCGCAGGAGATTCGAATTCAATTGTTTCATCTCTGTGTTTAGCATCAAATGGATTAAAATTTTCGAAATTGTCTGAAAAAATATCATTGTAAATTTTTTGATATGCATTATCTGTCCATCTTTCAACGGATCCAGCATCACAATGTGGAGATAAACCTAACGTATCATCTCCTGGTTCTCTTCTTCTTACTCGATCTGCATAAACAAGTTCCCTATTTGGATCAAATACATTTTTACCCCTATAATTATAATTCCAAAAATTGTTCAACCATTTTTTTACAGTTTCCATTTCTTTAGAATGTCTAATTTTTGATTGGGCTTTAGACCAATACAAACCAAGAATTTGAGGTTTTCCTGATTTTAAGTCGCTAAAGTATTTGTCTATACCTATCTTTTTTTTCTGGTCTTCAAAATAATTATTTTCCAAGATATATTTATCTAAATCTTCATTTAAATCTTTCACCACATTTTTATCAAAAACGTTTCTAATAATTACACACCCACGTTTTAATACTTTATCTTTTATTGTCTTTTGAACCTTAGTTGAAATATCCTCAAATTC
>CACICF010000002.1 GCA_902584995.1 uncultured Pelagibacteraceae bacterium | reverse complement strand
AGAAGAATGTCCAATGAGTGATTTATGGATTTCAGTCAAGTGTGGTGAGTCTGATACAACATCTGGTCTAGCGTCTAATCCAACAGTAGGGAATTTAATGGATAAATTAGAGCCATTAGGTGTTCATTTATGTTTTGGAGAAACCTCAGAATTAACAGGAGCTGAAACCGTGTGTGAAAAAAGAGGCAAAACTCCTGAAGCTCAGGCAAAATTCAAAAAAACATGGAATGATTATAATGATTTTATTCTTAGAGAGGCAACGGACGATTTATCAGAAAGCCAACCAACAGCAGGTAATATAGCAGGTGGACTTACTACAATCGAGGAAAAAGCTTTTGGAAACTTTCAAAAAATTGGTGGATGTCAATTTATTGATGTTTTAGAGCCAGCTGAAGAACCTACAAAAGGTGCTGGTCTATACTTTATGGATACTTCATCAGCAGCAGCAGAATGTGTTACATTACAAGCCGCTGGTGGTTTTAATATTCATTTATTTCCAACCGGTCAAGGTAATATTATTGGAAACCCAATTGAGCCAGTAATAAAATTAACCGCTAATCCACTTACAGCAAAAACTATGAGCGAACATATTGATGTTGATGTATCTAAAATTCTATCCAGAGAGATGAATTTAAGTCAAGCTGGTGACGAGTTAATTAAATCAACTTTAAGAGTTGCAAATGGTAGATTGACTTGTGCAGAGGCTTTGGGTCACAAAGAATTTGTTATGACTAAATTATATAGAAGCGCCTAATTATTTTTTTAGTTTAACTAATCTTGAATCATTCCAATTAGAATAAACTTTTCTTATCATAGCAGCTCCAACTCCGAGTACTACTGCTAGCAATACCGATGTCAGACCATAAAATATTGGCATATCTTCAGAAAAGTTTAATATAAATTGACTTAAGGCTCCTAAATTATCACTAGAAATTACAATATTGTTAATTGCATTTTCATCTTTAATAAAAGTATCATAAGCAATTGCGATACCTACTAATAGTAAAAGAATTGCTAAAATAGTTTTGAATTCTGAACTATCAATTTTTTCACCTATTTTTTGTCCGAACTGTACTCCAATTATTGATCCTAAAATTAAAACAAAAACTAAAATCAAGTCTATAGTTCCATAGTTTAATGCATGAAGAATTGTTACAATTGCACTAACAAAGATAGTCACAAATAAAGACGTACCTGGTATTAACTTTGTGGGCATTCCAATAATATAAATCATTGCTGGAACAAGAATAAAAGCACCTCCAATTCCCATAATTGCTGCAATGAAACCAACAATTAAACCAATTATAATTGGAGTAAATGCGCTTTCGTAAAGTTGTGATTTTTTAAAACGCATTCTTAAAGGGAGTCCATGTATCCAATAATGCTTGTGTAATTTTTTTTTCTCTATTATTTTTTTTCTAGCTTTGTCTATCTCAGAAACACCTTGAATTAACATAAAAGTTCCCAAAATTGCGAGAATATACATATAGGCAAGAGAAATAACTACATTTATTTTTCCAATATCTTTAAAATATGAAAAAGTTATAATACCTAAAATTGTTCCAACTATTCCTCCAATAACAATCATGAAACCCATTTTATAATCGAGTGTCCCTTTAAGATAATGCGTTGTAGAACCTGAAACAGAAGTCCCGAGAATGTTGCTTGCTTCATTAGGAACAGCATAAATAGGTGGAACACCTAAAAAAATTAAAAATGGAGTCATTAAAAATCCACCACCAACCCCGAACAAGCCAGACAAAATTCCTACAACTAAACTTAAACCGAAGATAAAAAGTAAATTGATTTCAACTTGTGCTATTGGAAGAAAATACTCCATATGAAGTAACTATTCCTCTAACAATATAAAGTCAATAAATATGAATATTTTTAGATAAAATTTTGGGCTGTGCTAAGAATTATAATACCCCAAGCAAAGAAGATAAAAAGGTATAAAAATGATTTAATTATTTTGCTTAATTGATTTTCAAAGAATGAAGGTAATTTTTTTAAATTATTATTTATTATTTGAAACATACTCGCGGAATACCACAGGTTGTGATAAATGCAAATATTATTTTACCTGTTTAGAAAATAGTTGCCCCAAAGACTTTTACCTCTTCTCCTTCTTCTCCAAGAACTAATCTTCCAAGAAAGTCACCTGGTATCTCAGTACTAGTCTGTTTATATAAGATAGTTATATATAAACCTCTTCTCAGACACCCTATTGCTTCACATCCTTCAGTTAAACTCGAAATCAATTTATTTCCTGCCCATTGTTTGCCAAGTTCTACTTCATTAGCTCCATACATCATTTGTGATGACAGATCCCTTGTAAATCCACCGTAATCTTTTATGTTTGATGATTTAACTAAGTTTGCCCAAATAGGTTCGGCTATTTTAATGATTTCCTCATCGGATTTATCTAATAAAGCCATTTTAGGATCTTTTGAGTTTAAGAAGCTTCTTTTTTCTCTTTTTCATCAACTATGTGATAAACAGGTGCCTTTTCCATGGTAAACTTACCAGTTTTAGGGTCTCTTCTAGACAGGGTTAGACAATGCCAATTTTCATCATCTAATTTCATATAATCCCCTCTATAATAATAACCTGGCCAACGAGTTTCTTGTCTGAACAAAGTATGTTCTGTAACACATTGAGATGTAATTGTTCTGTGTTTTAGCTCCCAAGCTCTCATAAGTTGATGATAATCTTCAGCTCCTACATTTTCTAAGTCTTCTTCAAGCCATGCAAGTAGCTCTAGGCCTTTTTTAAGAGTATTTTCGTTCGTCATGTAATTATAACTAATACCACCTACATATTCATCCATTATTTTTTGAAGCCTTTGTAAACCTTGGATTGGGGAAATATAGCTCGGTGATACTGTTCCACCAGTTATTTCATTTCTTCCAACTGTATAATTTTCTAAAGGTTTATAAATAACTTCTTTAAAATCTTCACATTGTTTATCACTTACTTTGATATCGTTTGCCTTTTGATCTTCTATATATTTTACAGCAGCTTTTGCAGCTAATCTTCCCTCAGTAAATGATCCAGATGAGAATTTATGGGCACTTCCACCTACAGTATCTCCAGCACCGAATAAGCCTTGAATTGTTGTCATTCTGTTATATCCCCAGAAATATTCAGGTGGAGATAAATCTTCTGGTCCGCTTACCCATGCTCCTGAACATGTGGCATGAGAACCCATAACATAAGGCTCCGATGTTGTTAATTCAGGGTTTGTATACTTTGGATCTATATTTTGTGAAGCCCATACAACTGCTTGTCCAACAGTCATACCTAAGAAATTTTCCCAACCAACTGTTTCTAAGTGTGGATCTTGAAATGCTTCTTTCGTTACCATATGAATTGGTCCACCACCAGCCATTGTTTCTTGTATAAAAGCATGGTTACGTAAACATGTAGGAGTAGGATGGTGATCAATATATTCCCCAACTAATTCTTTTGTTTTTTCGTACCATTTTTTTTCATAATTTTCACCATTTGCATTTTGAGTATATGTCTTTAAATGCAAGAAATACGCACCAACTGGACCATAACCATCCTTAAATCTACAGAGAACAATTCTATTCTCCATTTGGGTCATTTTAGCTCCAGCAGCAATAGGTAATGCATATGCTGATCCATTACTCCATGGAGCATACCATGTTCTTCCCATACCTTCACCCACAGCTCTAGGTTTGAAAATATGTGAAGCTCCTCCAGCGGCAACAATAACTGTTTTTGATTTAAACACGTGGTAGTCACCGGTTCTCATATTAAATCCAACTGCCCCACCAACTCTATTTTCATTATTTTCGTCCATTAATAGATGAGTGATCATTATTCTGTTGTAAATTTTATCTGCTGATTTTTTTGCTGCTTCTGCAACAATTGGTTTATAACTTTCACCATGTATCATTATTTGCCATTTACCTTCTCTTTGGTATCTACCTGTCTCTTTATTTTTCATCATTGGCAAACCCCATTCATCAAACATATGAACAGTCGAATCTACGTGACGAGCCATGTCATAACCTAAATCTTCTCTGACCAATCCCATTAAATCATTTCTTGCATATCTTACATGGTCCTCAGGTTGGTTTTCACCCCATTGCATTCCCATGTAGCAGTTGATTGCATATAAACCTTGAGCAACTGCACCACTTCTATCTATATTTGCTTTTTCAACACAAACTATTTTTAGATCTCTACCCCAATGTCTAGCCTCGAAAGTCGCACCAGTTCCAGCCATTCCTCCACCAACAACTAAAATATCGCAATTTTCTATTATAGTTTTTCTAGCCATTAATAATAAACTCCTTTTTTAAAAGCACTCTTATCTACTTTTGGTAATTCTTTATTTGTATTTAATCCCTCTGGCTCTGAATATAATATTTGAGAATTAATTTCTCCTTGATTGGGCTTATCTCCCTCAGCTAATTTTGGAATAAATTTACCCCAAGGTTTAGTGGTTATCGGCGATACAAAATTTTTTTCAGTTCCATTTCTAAATTTTATTCTCCAAGAAATAGTTCCTTTTTCCTCTTCTCTTCTAACTCTTACGCTATGACCCATTGGAGCAAAATCTGCATATCCTCTTACATCAATTGCATGGTTTGGGCATGCTTTAACACATGAATAACATTCCCAACAAAAGTTTGGTTCAATATTTTTTGCTCTTCTTATAGTTTCATCGATATGCATAATGTCTGATGGACAAATATCCACACAGTGACCACAGCCATCACATCTAGTCATGTACACAAAAGTTGACATAATTTATATTTTCTCCTTTAAGTTCTCTATCATATTAATAATGTTTTGGCTCTTCTCTTTTTATACCTAGGCCAAATTGCTCAGGAGCGTCAGCTTCAGGTGGAAGATTATCTCTAGATCCATCAGCTTCAGCTAAATTTTTTTGTAAAGCGGCACCTGGTTTGTAAAACATATGAGCAAATTTAGACCAATATACACCACCAAATAAAACTAAATTTGCAACTATAAATAATCCTAAAAATACAAAATCATCCCATCTGCCTTGTAAATTTAAAGATTGAAGATATGACCAAATTAATCCGAACAATGAGGATGCAATCAATGCAAGAACAAATAAGTCTGCTTGGATAATTCTATACCAAGGTTGAGCTTCGGAGTAGACATCAACTCTTAAAAAAAACCAAAACCAACCTCCACCTAGAACAGTTAAAGCCGCACCAACGTGCCAAATAATTGGCCAAAAAGCAGGTGTTACTGAATTTGGTGAAGTATAAAAAAATATCATCACAACTGATCCAACCCAAAACAGAATTGTTCCATACATTCCCATTACATGTGCCAATCTTCTTTTACCTGCTCCTAGCTCAGAAGTCGTTGCTATATCGCTTGCAATAGTTTTTGATATTACTGATATTCTTTCAGAAGTAGTTAATTCTTTTTTAGCTGACAATTTTGCTTTTTTTGCATTTTGAAAAAAATATTTAACATTTTTTTTATGGATAATATCCATAACAGTTCCCACTAGTATTAAAATACCCATAAGTATAACGAACGATTGCATTAAAATAGATGGTACACTCTGAGATAAAATAAAAAATGGGTTTGTTGAAATCATTATGATGTTCCTTCCGCTAGTGAATTCTTAGTATACTTATTAAAATAGATCAACTACGATAAAGTGACATTTTAGCACTGGTATATTGTAAAAAATTTATTTTTTACGCTGATAATGCTGTTTTGAAGGTATAACTCCCCTTACACCTCCTTGCGGGTTATCCACATCGTTTTTTCGTCTAGGAATTAAATGTATATGGCAATGCATTATTGATTGCCCTGCTTCTTTACCTGAATTTATGCCAATATTAAAACCATCTATAGTCGGATCAAGCTCTTGGATTTTATTTTTCATTTTTTTTAAAAGCTTATTGCAGGATAAAATTTCTTCCTCAGACATATCAAAATAGTTTTCAACATGTCTCTTTGGAATAATTAGCGCATGATGTTTTGAAACTGGATAAGAATCATAAGTAGAAAAGGCTAAATTATTTTCAAATACGTACTCACTTGATGGAACATTACAAAAAAGACATGGATTATTTGGATCTCTCATTAGTTATATTTATATATATTTTTGCTGAACTCACTTTTGAAGGTTTTAAAAATTTTATTAAACGTTTCTTTACTTTTTCTTTTCCAATTATAACCTTCAATAAAATTAACAGATACAACACCTTTTCCTGATCCAACTAATATAATTTCTTCGAACTGCTCAATATCCTTTAGACAAATATCCTTTTTGATAATGTGAAATTTTTTTTCATAAAACTTAATATTCGTTCCTTTATAATAATTTGATTTTGGCGAATAAATCTTTTTTTTATAAACAAACAAAAGATTAGAAGTTCCAGTTTCAAGAATTTTATTATTTACGCATAGAGCGATATCCTGTTTTGATGTATTCATTTTTGACAAAAATTCTAAAATTTTTTTATATTTCAGATTTTTATACTCAGGTTTTACTCTCTCATAATTTACTAATTTTAAACTAAATTTACTTTTTGGTATTACTCTCTCCCTAATAGAAACTGATATAATTTTTTTATTCAAAGCAACTCTGAGTAAATGATTGTAAGAAATTTTTCTATTAACATTCTTTTTAATTAAATTTAAAATAATGTTTTTAATATTATCCTCACTTATTTTATAAGCTTTTAAAGATTTGATTAAATTTTGAATATGTGATTTAAAAAAAAGAATTTTTGGTGGCCTGCTGTATAACCACATTGTAGTAAAGACACCATTTTTATTCCAAAGATCATTAAATTTAATCTCTTTAAGTGTGTTACGCTGATAGGATTTTTTTAATAAGTAGTTTACCATTTTTTGTTAAAAAAGATTCTGGGTGAAATTGAAATCCATATACATCATCTTTAATGTTTTCAAAACCCATTGCAATACCAGTGTTTGAGCATCTGATTGTTATTTCAAAATTTTTAGCTGAAAATGGCTCTTTTAATTTTAATGAGTGATATCTGCCAACTTTAAATTTTGAATTTTTTTGAAAGATTGACTTGTTATTTGTTACTTTTACTTCTGACTGGTATCCGTGGAAGATATTTTTTTGTTGAATAATTTTTGCTTTTTCACAAAATAAAATTTGTTGATAGCCTAAACATATTCCTATTATTTTTTTTCTTCCCTTAAATTTTTTATAAAGCTTTGATGTATTTGGATAATCTTTGGGGGATCCTGGACCTGGTGATAGAACTATTGTGTCAGATTTTTCAAGTAAGTTGTTGTCTAATTCAAAATAATTTGTGCAAATAACTTTATCAAATTGGGAAAATTGATGAACAACGTTCCAAGTAAAAGAGTCTTGATGATCAATTATATATATCATTTAAATAATTCTAATAATGATTTCGCTTTTATAAAATTCTCATTAAATTCTTTTTTTGCCGCACTGTCTAAAACCACACCTGAAGCGGCAGAAATCTCTGATTGTTTTTTAAAGTTTAGAATAGATCTTATTATTATATTGAACCTCATATCCTCGTTGAATTTAATAAAACCAAAACTCCCAGTAAAAATATTTCTGTCTTCTTTTTCCTGAGAGTTTAATAATTGTAATGTCTTAATTTTTGGACATCCAATAACAGATCCACCAGGCATCATAGAAGTTATTATTTCTTTTACAGAAATATTTTTTTTTATCCTGCCCGCAATACTTGTTACATAATGATAAAGATGCTTATATTCTTCAACATACTTCTCCTTTTTAATCTCCACGGTTCCAGGTTTGCAAATTCTTGATAAATCATTTCTTTCAAGATCAACAATCATATTATGCTCTTTCGTTTCTTTATTATTGTTTCTAAAATATTTTAAAGCCTTTAATTTATTATAAAATTTACTCTTTTTTAGCGTTCCAGCTATTGGTTTAGTAATGATTGTGTTACCTTTTCTATTAATCAATGTTTCTGGAGAACAACTAACTATTGAATAATCTTTATCTCTAATCATAAATGACTCTGGGGATGAATTAATTTTCATAAGTTTCCAAAAGAAATTAACAGGATTTATCTCAGATTTATTTTTATATTTAGTACATATTTTAATTTGATAAGTTTGTCCTTCACGTATTTTCTTTGAAAAAATATCAAATATTTTTTTATACTTTTTGTAGCTAATATTTAACTTAAAGGGGCTCGAAATATTAGTTTTCTGGAACTGATAATTAAAATTATGATTTTTTTTTGTTGAATATATTTTAATTTTATCTCTAATTTTTATAATCGTTTCTGGTTTATAAAACACACCTTTATAAAATTTTATATTTTTTTGATTTTTAATTTTTATTTTTAGTAAATTACAAAGTATTTCATAGCCAAAAAAACCAATAAAAATATCTGTTTCTTTCCTATATTTTTTTGTTGAAAATGAATTTAAGAAATTTTCTATATTCCTGTTGTTAATTACTATTTTTTTTGAAAAATCAGTAAATAAATCGTAGCCACCATCAACTTTGTATATTATCAACGGCTTATTAGACTGATAAAGATTTTCTAAAAATGGATTAAATTTTAGTTTATGCTGTTTGAACTCTTTCAATTGATTTCTCTTTAATTGGTAAGTGTATCAAACCTGCAAAGATTGATAATGCGATAGAAACGTACCATGCGTAGTCAAAATTTCCATGCATTTCATAAAAAACTCCTCCTAAATATGCCCCAAGAAAAGACCCAATCTGGTGACTTACAAAAACTATTCCATAAAGAAGACCAATATGTTTTGTTCCAAATATATGACCTACTAAACCATTTGTTGGTGGCACAGTTGAAAGCCATAGAAGTCCAAAAGTAACTCCAAATACAACTGAGTTAAATATACTTGGTGGCAAATATAAAAAATATATTAGCGAAACACCTCTTAACAAATATATTGCACTTAGTACTTTCTTTTTACTAAACTTAGTTGCAAGATAACCACTTCCCATAGTTCCTATCATATTAAACACACCTACTAATGCTAAAATCATAGCTGCTGTCCAGTCAGGCATACCTCTATCCATCATGTATGTTGGTATATGTGTAGCAACTAAAGCTATATGCCAACCGCAAACAAAAAATCCTAAGGTTAAAAATATAAAGCTTTTATTATTAAATGCTTCTATTAAGGCTTCCTTAGCTGTTTGGTTATTATTGTCGTTATTTCCAACTGGAGTTTTAGGTGTACTAATAAATAAAGCTGTTATTAGACCTATTCCTAAAAGAAAACAAAAATATAAAATCGTTATTTCCCATCCAATTTCAATTAATGAATATCTTACAAGTAAAGGCGACACAAAAAAACCAAATGATCCTGCACAAGTTACAATGCCAGTAGCAATTGTTCTATTAGATGATGGAAAATGCTTTGCAACTACTGAAACTGGAATGCTTATAGCAGTTCCACCTAATCCAATTCCAATTAGAAGTCCTATGGTCAAAGTAAAAAGATAACCTGTATTTAGCCCTGAATAAAATAGGAAAAGTCCTGCTAAGTAAAATAAAAATCCTATGAATATTGCAGTTGCCCCGCCATACCTATCAGTTATGAAACCAAATATTGGACTAAAAACTCCCCACATCAATAATTGTAATCCAATAACAAAACCAAAATGAGAAATTGAAATATTTAGATCAGCATTAAAATCAAAAAAAAATAATCCGAATGTCTGTCTTATACCAAGGGATACAATAACAACTAACGAAGCTGCTATTAGTGTGATTAATGCTTTTTTTGTAGTAAAAAATTTTTCAGAACTCATTTAATGAATTTAAGCGATTTTCGCAAATCTTCAATTAAATCTTTTGGATCCTCTAGACCTATATGTAATCTTACAATTTTTTCGTCTTCTTTAATGTCTGAATGAATTCTATTTCCTCTCTCAGCTTTACTTTGATGAAGTGCTAAACTTTCAAAACCTCCCCAACTATATCCATAACCAAATAATTTGAGAGAGTTAACAAATTTGATTACAGATTTTCTATCCTTAGTTTTTATTTTTAGACCCATTAAACCAGACGCTCCTGAATAATATTTTTTCCATAACTTATAATTTAGAGATCCTTTTTTATAAGGATATAGAAGTTTAACTTTTTTATTTTTTGATAAAAATTCTGCAACTTTTCTAGCATTTTCTTGATGTTTATCTAATCTAACATCTAATGTTCTTAATCCTCGAGTTATCAGGTAAGCATCATCAGGGCCTAATCTTAAACCAATAATTTTTTGTGCTTTCTCAACATGTTTAAAAACTTTTCTATTCACCGCTAAACTTCCGCCCATTACATCCGAGTGTCCTGAGTAATATTTGGTTGCTGAAACTATCGACATATCAAATCCTAGTTTCATTGGTTTAAAAAAATATGGTGTTGCCCAAGTATTATCAATTGCAGTAAATACTTTCCTTTTTTTAGCAATTGATATTATTTTTGATAGATCTTGAAACTCAAATGAATTACTACCAGGGTTTTCTACGAAAATTAATTTAGTTTTTTTGTTAATTATTTTATTGATAGATTTTAAATCATGAGGATTGTAAAAAGTTGTTTTAATATTAAATTCTTTTAAAAAGTCTTGAGTTAAAACTCTTGTTGGATTGTAAACAGGGTCAGCAACGACTATTTCATCTCCGGGTCTTACAACACTAAAAATTGCTAAAAAAACAGATCCAAAACCCGTTGGTGTTAAAAAAACATGATAAGAATCCTCAAGCTTGGTTAAAATTTTTTGTAAAATATGCGTTGTTGATGTTCCTTGTCTCCCATAATCAAAATGGCCACCTCTTGGATCTTTCTTATATTTAGACTGAGTTCGTCTTATGTCATTCATTGATTTGAATATTATGGTAGATGCGCGTACTACTGGCGGATTAACTGAATGATTATGGAAATCTTTAGCAGTATGTTTTAAAAAAGTCTTAAACGATTTGCTCATAAAAAAATTGCTATGTTCATTGGACAATGCTATATCCACCAAATAAGTCAATAAAATAGTAAAACTAAGGAGATTATGGGATACCCAAAAAAACACAGAGGCCGTAGAAAAATGGGCTCTAAAAAGAGAAGAGCTAGAAAAAAAAATAAAAAGAAATAAAATTTTTAATCTTTAATCCAACCACCACCTAATACTTTATGACCAAATTGGTCTTTCTTGTAGAATACACAAGCTTGGCCTGGTGAAATTCCATATTCAGGACTTAAAAGATTAACTTTTGCATCATTGTTGTTCTGAAAATCTACATTTGCCTCTAAAAGTTTACCAGTGGATCTTACTTTTACTAGAATTTTTTGATTAAATTCTTGATTGTCTGCCAAAAGATTTAAATTTTTTAAATTAATTTCTGTCTTTGCTAATTTTTCTTTAGGTCCTATAAATATTTCATTTTTTTCCGCATCAATTTTAATTACATAAAATGGTTCTTCGTTGGAAACTTTAATTCCTTTTCTTTGACCAATTGTGAAATTGACTATTCCATCATGTACACCAACAACTTTTCCATCTAAATTTTTAATATTTCCTTTTTTATAGGACTCTGGTTTAAATTTTTTTATTACCGAAGCATAGTCTCCATTAGGAACAAAGCATATGTCTTGGCTATCTGGTTTCTCTGCAACATTTAAATTTAATTCTTTGGCAATTTCTCTTGTTTTATCTTTAAATAACCCTCCCAATGGAAATCTGATATAGTTCAATTGTTCTCTTGTAGTATTGAATAAAAAATAGCTCTGATCTCTATTCTCATCTATTGCTCTATACATGTTTGTTTTATTATTTTGTGTCAAACTCTTGACATAGTGACCTGTAATTAAAGCATCTGCATTTAACTCTTTTGAAAAATCAAATAAATCTTTAAATTTGACTGTTTGATTACATTGCACACAAGGTATTGGTGTTTCCCCCTTTAAATAACTTTCAACAAAATTATCAACAACGCCTTGTTTAAATTTACTTTGATAATATAGTATCTTGTGTTCTATATCTAATCTATGTGCCACTCTCTTAGCATCCATTATATCTTGACCTGAGCAACATTGTTTTGAGGCAGCAACTTCTTTGCCATCATCATACAATTTCAAAGTTATACCAATTACTTTATAACCTTCTTTTTTCATCAATCCTGCAACAGTTGAGGAGTCCACACCCCCTGACATTGCAACAACAACTGTTGTTTCTGATGGTTTTTTATTAAATCCTAAAGAGTTAGTTTCTAAATTCATTTGATGGTATTTATACTTATTTCTATTATAAGTTAAATTAAATGATTTTAGATTTTGAGCCAGGTGACAAAGTTATTAACCCTGCCAACAAAAGTTGGGGTATTGGTCAAGTTCAGTCGATAATTAAAGACAAAGTAACTGTGAACTTTGAAAATGTGGGTAAAAAAGTAATAAATGCAAATAATATTGAACTAGAGAGAATTGATAAAAATGGATGAAAATAAATTAAAAGGTATTATTGAAAATTTAATAGATACCTTCTTAATGGCAGGAGATCTCTCTATAAAACTAAGAAATCAAGGTTTAAAAAAGGAAATTAAATCTGATAATACACCAGTTAGTAATGGTGATATTGAGGTAAATAAGGTTCTTACAAAAAAAATATTAGAATTAACACCTGAAATTCCAATTGTCTCTGAAGAAACTTCACACAACAAATCTAAAAATGATCTAAAAGACTTTTGGCTTATCGACCCTATTGATGGAACGTATGATTATATTAATAACAAAGAGGAATTTACTCTAAATGCTGGTTTGATATTAAATGGTAAAGCTGTTGCAGGATTAATAAATGTGCCAGCGAAAAAAAGGATGTTTTACTCTTACGGAAAGGATAAATCATTTGAATTATTTAACAATAAAAAGACTAAATTAGATTGTAAAAAATTAACTCCATTAAATTCGGTAAAGGTTGTCTCATATTCAAATGTATTAAAACCTGAAATTGAGATAATTCATAAAGAAATTGGTGTAACAGAATACGTTAAAATGAAGAGCTCACTTAAATTCTGCGTAATTGCAGCAGGAGAGTATGATGGCTATGTTGCTGAACCAAGAGCGTGTGAGTGGGATATTGCTGCGGGACATGCTATATTAGAAAACGCAGGTGGTATAATTAGAGATTTTGATGGTAATGAAATTAGATATGGAAAAAAAGATTTTAAAAATCCTAGTTTGATTATCAAAAGAAGCGATAAATTAAAATGAGTGAACAATTAAGAATAATTTTAATTATCATTGTATCAGTTTCAATATTTGGCCTAGTGGTTTTTGTCATGGTCAAAAATTACATAAAAAATAAAATACAATATTATTTAGAGGAAAAAAATAAAAAATCTAAAGAAGATTTATAATTTTTAAATATTCATCTTTATCTAAATCCATTACTCTTCTTGAAACTTCAAAGTCAAAACCTGATCGTGCTAATACTCCTATATCTTTTTTATAAAATAAAGGTCTGTTATCTTCATGTCTTGATGGTCCAATTTTTTTTTTTTTACAAATTTTTATTGCTGAAAAAAAGTCCTGATCTTCATTTTTATCTTTAATTTGTTCGATAGTATTTTTTATATATTTTTCACCCACACCCTTATTAATTAAATAATTTCTTATTTTGTTTATTGAAGAACCTCTCTGGATTAAGCTTTTAGCCTTTGACTCTGAATAAAATTTATCGTTAATAAATTTTGATTTTTCAAGATCTTCAAGAACAATATCTATAAGATTTGAGACGTCAGTTTTTTTAATATTTGGAGTTTTTGATGTGAGATATTTTTTTAACAGGTACGTCCTTAATTGTTGTTTAGATGGAGCAAATTTTTCAACATAATTTAGTGCGAAATTAGTCATCTCTTCAACGGTGACTTGTAGCGACTTTTTTTTATTTTTTATGGGAATCATTTTTTTATTTAATATAATATAAAAATAATATGTTAGAACAATTGGCAGCTTTTTTTAATATAGAGACAATATATTTATGGTTAAATATTGGTGTAATCCCTTTTTGGCTTATTTTAGTTATTTTTCCACAATCTAAAGTTTGTGGATTATTGGTAACTTCAATTTTCCCTTTTTTAATACTATCAGCTGTTTATGCTTATTTAGGGTATTATTTTTATACTTCTGGTTACGATTTTGATTACAATTTTACACTGTATCTTGGTTTGTATGACTTGAGAAATCTATTTGAGACAGAAGCCTTTTTAATTATGTTTTGGACACACTTTCTTGCTGTAAATTTATTTTGTGGCGCATGGATTATGAAAGATAGCCAAAAATTATACATGTCAAAATATTTAGTCTTTATACCTTTAATTATTACTTATTTCATCGGTCCAATTGGTTTAGTAATTTATTGGATCATTAGAATGTTTTACGCTAAGAGAATTAATTTATTAGATTAAGTTTAAAGATTATTTAATTACTTTAAATCCAGAGTTTTGCATTGAACCGAACCCACCTTCTATATGACAAACATTTGTAAATCCCATATTTTTTAAAGTTTTTGTTGCTAATGCGGACCTTAAACCACCTGCACAAAATAGTACTATTTCTTTATTCATATCGATTTTTCCATCTCTAAAATATTGGCTATCTGGATCCATCCAAAACTCCAACATTCCTCTAGGTATATGTGAGGAATTTTCTATCCTGCCTAATCTTTCCAATTCCCTAACATCTCTAATATCAATAAGGTTACATTTATTATTATTAGATTTTTCCAACGCTTCCTTGGGAGTTATCGTCCTAATTTCTTGCAAAGCCTCCGATACTAAAGTTGATGCTGATTTAATATTCATATAAATTAAATGTTATATTGTGAAACAGCTAAAAATAAAGAAAAAAAAATCATTTCTAAAAAAATTATTAATAAAAGTTAATAGATTATTTAATTTTGAAATCATCGATCAGAGCAATTATTCAATAAGCGATATTGAAAAATATGGTCATGAAAATTTGTCAATAATTGGTGAACAATCAACTACTTTGCCATTAGGTGAGTTTAAAATTACAAGAAAAGTAAAATCTCTCCATATAATTTTTAGAAGTTGTGCATCTGTAAAAATGCTTAGCCAGTCAAAAGAACGTATATTTAGTGAAGAAAAAAAAGAGTATTCAATAAGAAGCTTAAATTCAATTGTAAAGTCACTAAATCACTCAAAGTATTTGTTTAATACAATAGATCTGAAAATTACAATAATAGACCATGAATCTAGTAAAGATGTAATTGAAAAGTATAAAAAAATTTTAAATAATCATTTCTTTTATTTCGATATAAAAAAATTAGAATTAGAAAAATATAAGATAAATATAAATAGTATTAATCAAGAGAATAAAAAAGTTTCTGATAATCAAAAATCTAATATGTCAAATATAAGTCAATCTTTGGACCTTTCTCTAAATTCAGACGATTTAATCTATTTTGTGGAGGATGATTATTTGCATAAAATTAATTCAATTGAAGAAATGATTTTTACTTATGAAAAATTTTCAAGTCTCATTAATAATGAATTATTTTTGTGTCCAACAGATTATCCTTACCTTTATATAAATCCTACTAAAACAAATGTTTTATTTGGGAATAAATCACATTGGAGAAGAATTGATCAAACATTGTGTACTTTTTTAACAAGTAAGAAAATGATACAGAAATACTTTGATAATTTAAAAATGATGACAACTTTTGAGCATGCCCCATTTGAAAAACCATTACATGACATTTTTAGTAATGAGTTCTGTTTTAGTCCAATACCATCCTTAGCTATACATTTTACTAACATTAATTCTATTTATGGTATATCACCAAATGAAAATCTTAATAAATTGTGGAGTGAAAATGAGTTTATTGAATAAAAAAGCACCAAATTTTAAACTAAAATCAACATCTGGTAAAAATATAGAATTAGATAAAATAAAATCTAAATTTATTATTATATACTTTTATCCAAAAGATAACACCAGTGGGTGTACAATTGAAACAAATGACTTTAATAAACTATTAAGCAAATTTGAAAAACTTGGATGTACTGTTTTTGGTATATCTAAAGATAGTGCAGAGAGTCATCAAAAATGGAGCAAAAAACTTAAGTTAAAATTTGAGTTGTTGGCTGATGAAGATAAGGTTTCTTTAAAAAGGTACAAAGTATGGGCCAAAAAAAAATTTATGGGTAGAGAGTTTATGGGAACTGTAAGAAGTACATTTATAATTCAAAAAAATAAAATTATTAAAGAATGGACAAATGTTAAGGCCGCAGGGCACGCTCAAGAGGTTTTAGATTTTATTAAGAGTGCTTAATAAAAAGGCCCCTTTTCAGGGGCCTTTTCTTAACTATAGAGAGAGAGATAGTTATTCTTTAGTCTCTTATTGCGTATGCAATTACACCAGACTCTGAAACGTCAGTTCCAAGTCTTTCTGCTTCTTTACTCAATCTTATACCCATTGTACCTTTCATAATTCCCCAAACTATTAGTGAAACTATAAATACAAACGCATTGATTGATATTACTCCAAGAAGCTGTGCACCGAATGATGCATCACCATTTGTAAGTGGCACAGCTAGTGTACCCCATACTCCAGCGAATAAGTGAGCTGGAATTGCTCCAACTACATCATCGATTTTAAGTGAGAATAATAATTTAGTTCCGAACACAACTATTAGTCCACCAATTGCACCTATAAGAATTGCTGCTAGCGGTGAAGGCATTAATGGCTCAGCTGTAATTGCTACTAGACCACCAATTGCTCCGTTAAGCATTTGTATAACGTCAGTTTTACCTGCCATTAATCTAGTTACTGCTCCAGCTGCTAATACACCACCACAGGCTGCTAAGTTTGTATTAATGAAAATATTTGATACTGCAACTGCATCATCAAATGTTCCCATAGCTAATTGTGATCCACCGTTAAATCCGAACCAACCTAGCCATAAAATAAATACACCAACTGTTACCAATGGTACAGATGACGCCGCAAATGGCTTCATAGGTTTGGCTGCTCCAGATTTATCAAATCTACCAGTTCTAGCTCCTAAAAGAATCGCCCCAGCTAAAGCTGCTGCTCCTCCAGTTGAGTGAACAAGAGTAGAGCCAGCAAAATCAGAGAATCCTGCAGCTGCTAACCAGCCACCTCCCCACTGCCAACCCATAACGATTGGATAAATGATACCTGAAAGAATAGCTGCAAATAAAAAGAACGGCCATAATTTAATTCTTTCAGCTAATGTTCCAGATACAATTGAAACTGTTGTTGCACAGAATACCATTTGGAAATACCAATCTGAACCTGCTGTGTATTGATAATTATCACCACCTGCATCTAATTCACTTCCATCTGACCATGGAGTAAAGCTTCCAATGTATCCACCTTCTGGAATTCCGTAAGCTAAATTATATCCAACCATCCAAAACATAATTCCAGCGATTGAAAATAATCCAATATTCTTTGCACATATTACAGATACACTTTTTGACGTTACCATCCCTGATTCGAGCATGGCAAATCCAGCGGCCATAAACATTACTAAGAAACCACAAATTAGGAATAGTAATGAGTTTAAGATGGCACTTACCTCTATTGAAACAGTAGTTTCAGCATATCCGGTGCTAGTCATGCTTAGTAAGAAAAATATACTTACTAAAGGTCCGACTATTTTTTTTAAATGTTTAACCATTTCACCTCCGTTTAATTAAAGGTATTCTTATAAATTTAATAAATTTAAAAACTAATGATAGTTAGGAAAAATAGGTATGCAGTAAGTGCATGTAGTAACAGCCTTTTTCAAGTTTTTAATCTTAAAAAAGGCTGTTAAAAAAAGTTTATTTGTTGAAAACTTCTTTAAGTGCTTTTGCAGGTAAAAACTTCACCTTTTGAGAAGCAGCGATTTGGATTTGTTCTCCAGTTCTTGGATTACGGCCAATTCGGGCTTTTCTTTTAGCCACTTTATATGTACCAAAACCAGCAATTTTCACATTATCGTCGCCTTTTAAAGCATCCAAAATAGTGTTGGTAATTGTATCAAAAGTACGCTCAGCATCAGCTTTACTTTGATTTAACGACCCAGCTAGTTTCGCTATAAGTTGTTTTTTGTTCATTTTAGCTCCGGTTTTAAAGGTTATATTTATATACTTAACAAAATCATTGATAATTCAAGCTTTTTTTTTGTGTCTAAAATATTTTTTGGCACAACATATAGTTGTAAAAAAACGTTGATTTATATAGCTTTTTTAACTGTCAAAAATGCCTTTAAAATAAGCCTAAATCTTTAAGGTCGTTAAAAGTCGCAAAAAACATCAAAGTTAACAGTAAAAACATTCCGATTCGAAAAAATCCTTCTTGTGTTTTTTGGCTTAACGGTTTTCCTAATACTTTTTCGAAAGCATAAAACATTAAGTGACCACCGTCTAAAAGTGGGATGGGAAATAGATTAATTAAACCTAAACTAATTGAAATATAAGCCATCATGCTAATAAATGGGAGTATTCCAAACTCTGCGATTTGACCTGAAATTTTAGCTATTCTAATTGGCCCTCCTAGTTGAGAACTATCTCCAGAGCCAGTAATTATTGAGCCCATATATTTAAGAGATGAAGTGGTAACAAAGTAAACTTCTTTAATAGACTCAATTAATGCTTTCGCCGGTCCTAATTTTTTATGGTTTATTTCATTGTTATATGGACTAAGTTTTATTCCAATAATTCTTTTGTTAATTTTATTTCCTAGATTGTCAACTCCAGAAACAATTTTTGGTTTTACTTTTAATAACAATTCTTGATCATATCTAGAAACTTTAAAATCAACTATTTCAGATGTTGACATTAAAATTAGTTTAGAAACGTCAAGAATACTCTCTACTTTGTTATTATCTATTTCAAGAATTATATCATTTTTTTTCATTCCAGCAATTTCTGCAGGACTATCTTTTTGAACTTCATCGATAATTGCTGGGGTAAAGTCTTTTCCAGCAAACATATATATGAATAAAAAAATAAATATTGCTAAAACAAAGTTTGCCATTGGACCACCTGCAACAATTAATGATCTTTGATATAATGGTTTTGTAACAAAAAGCTTTTCTTGATCTTCTTTATTATATTTTTTTAAAAGTTCTTCTTGATCAGCCTGGGAAAAAACATTTCGATCACCAAAAAATTTAACATAACCACCTAGGGGTATCCAGCAAATTTTCCATCTTGTTCCAGACTTATCATTCCAACCAAATAATTCTTTTCCAAAACCTATAGAAAAGTCAGTTACTCCAACACCATATTTTTTTGCAAAATAGTAATGTCCATATTCATGAATAAAGACTACAACAACGATCAAAACAATAAATGGCAATATAAAACTCATAACTTGATTATAATATATTTATATAAGCAAGATGTAAATGGTGGTTTATTTTAGTTTCCAAGTTAAAACAGGCAAAAATGTTGCAACAACAAAAGAACAAAATAGTAAGGATTGAGAGACAAATATAGGCAAAAAGTCTATTGGCAATATTATTCCAACCAAAATTGATTTTGAAAAGTCTGGACTTGGAAAAAAAAGTATTCCTCCAACCAAGCCAACTATAATTGAAACATATGCATTTTTTTCATTAAATTCTTTGCAGTAAAAACCATAAAATACACTTAATACGGCTGCACAACAAAATAAATCAGCTAATAAAAATAAATACAAAATACTTAACCCCTGTGATGCCACAAAGAATGAGATCAAAGATATTAATATTATTATTTGCTTAGATAATTTTAAATAATTACCTTTGAATTTGATAACTTTATTTCCATCAACAATTATTAAACTAGAGATAGCGTTTACCAAAGTATCTATACTGCTTACTGTTAATGAAATAGCTAAAATTATTATTATAATTGTTAGAAAAATAACATTATCTTTAAGTAACAAAGAAAAAAACGCTAGATCAGGAATAACATTTGAATTTTGAGAGATGGCAATTAGCCCTGTGAATCCCATCAAAAATACAATTGGTATAATAATTAAAAAAGAATAAATAAGACTACTTTTTAAAACTCTACTATCTTTAGCTGCATAAACTCTTTGCCAATTACCTTGATGAAAAAGATTTGTCGCTGCAACAGCTATAAAAAAAGTTAGACCTGCAGTAAAATTTGGTAAATAGTTAAAGCTTAATAAATTAGGTTTATTTTGCTCGATAAATTCAAGACTAAACTCTTTAGAGTTTAAAGATATCAAGTACGAAAATGATATTAACAAAAGTAAACCAAAAACTATAAACTGAATATTATCTGTAAATATTGAAGCTCTTAATCCACCATACAAAGTATACAAAAGAGAACTAATGATCACTATAGATGCTGTTATCCATAAGCTTGTTCCTGATATATAATTAATTAATATAGAAACAGCTGTCACCTCTGCTGTTAAAAAAATGGACATGTAAAAAATGGATAAAAATAAAATCAGTTTAAATAATTGTGAACCAAATCTATATCTTATAACCTCAATTAAGGATTTGCCTCTTGGATATTTATCTCTAAATTTTTTTCCTAAGTATATAAGAGCAAAAAGTGGAAATGCCGTGCCTAACGAATATCCGATAACTGCACCTATACCTCCCCATGTAGCAGCAGATGCAGGACCAAATAATATCCATGCACCTAAAGCAGATGCGACCAAACTAGCTGTTAAAGAAAAAGTACCAACAGATCTGCTTGCAACTAAATAATTATTAAGACCTTGATACTTTTTAGAATAAAGAAGTCCAATTATTAAAAAAAGAATACTAATTGCTAAAGTTAATATAATTGCTGAGGATTGAGTGATGATATTTATTTGTTCCATTGTTCCCTTTCTGAATTACCGGACAGGTTCATTGGGTTTTTCTCAGCCTATAGGCACCCCATGTGTCAATATAAAGTATTTTTTTTATTTTAAAAACAATTAATTTATTGAAATGTTTAAAAAAATTTTAATACTTACAATTTGCATGTTTGCATTCAATGTGAATGCAATGGAAAAGAAAACAACATTTGACCAAGAATTGTTTAACAAAGCTAAATCAGAGGGAAAAGTTATAGTGATTAGTTCTTGGATAGAATATTGCTCATCGTGTGCAAAACAAATGAAAATTTTACAAACAGCGAAAAAAGAAGGTGAGTTATCAGATATTAAATTTGATAATATTGAGTATTTTTCATTTGATGTAATGAATAGAGATATTGCTGATGCTTTCAATGTGATTTATCAGACTACTCTATTAATTTTCAAGGATGGCAAAGAAGTTTATAGAAGTATCGGCGAAACTACAGAAGATTTAATTTATGAGGCTTTAAAAGCTTCAATTTAAAAAAATAATTAAAATTATTAAATATTATTCGTTTCTGACAAGTGGATAAACTTTTGGACTTAAGTATTTAAGGTTTGTCAATATTATAAGAGCAAGTGTTGTACAGCCCACACCGATTATTACATATAAAAATATATCAAATTCGAATAACCAATTGAGTTGAAAAATATTCTCAATAATAAACTTTGATGCTATTACAGAAAAAATAGTAGAAAATAATATTATAGATAAAAAAGATATTATGAATTCAATAATTGAAGACATTAAAATTTCTTTTTTTGAAAAACCTATAATTTTAAAAATAAGATTTTGAAATGTTTTAATTTTTCCTTGAACAATAATTGCACTTGAAATTACAACTAAGCCAATAATTACTGTGACAGCTGAAATTATACTAACCGCTACAAAAACTTTATTAAGCACATCAGTTACTTTTGACAAATAATCAGAAATTTTTATTATTGATACACTTGGGAATTGGTCTAAGAAATTAACTTCATTGAAATTTTCAGTTTCTTTAAATTTTATTGTAGATAGGTACTCATGTGGAATATTTTTTGCGAATTGTGGATTAAGCAACATTGCAAAGTTAATACTTAAATCTTGATAATTCACCAATCTAAAATTAACTACTTCTCCTTCAATTTCTCTACCATAAATTCTAAGTGTAAACTTATCACCAATTTTTACTCCAAAGTCTTTTGCAACTTTGCTATCTAATGAAATTTGCAATTTGTTAGGTTGTGAAGTGTCCCACCAACTACCCTCTAAAATTGGATTATCTTTTGGGATTGTATCTGTCCAAGAAACTCTTCTATCATTCATAATTACCCAATAACTATCATTAGTATTTGATATATAGGTGTTAGGATCTACTCCATTAATCTTAACAATTCCTGCCGACACCATAGGAACAATTTCTATTTCAGCATCTTTATCTGCTTCATTTATAGTTTTTAGAAATAAATCTTTCTGATTATTTTGAATACCTAAAAAAAAATAATCTGGTGCAATGTCTGGAATTGATTTTGCTATTTCTCTTTTAAAGTTAGAGCCCACAAATGCTAATGTCAGCAACAATGTCATTCCTAGTCCAAGAGACATAATAGTTATTGGTGTAATGCTTTTTGATTGAGTAATATTTTTAACAGCTATTTTTGATGATATTCGAAGATTAATTAGATTGTTCCTCAGTAATAATATTATTAGACGGGAAACATAAAAAAATATAGCTAGACATACAAAGAAGGAGGCAAAATAAATCAAGCTGTAATATGGGATAGAGGACCTAAATGCAAACAAGCTAATTAGAATAGCCAGTAGAAATAGACTTAATATTATTGACTTTTTTGAATATTTAAACTGCAAACTTTGAAAAACATTTCTAAACAAACTAGAGGCTTTAATTTGGTCAATAGAATTAACAGTTGGGATTGAAAATATTATTATTACCAATAATCCAACTAAAAAAACTATTGATAAATTTGTTAATGAAAAAGAGGCCTCAATATTTAATCCAAGTCCATCTGATATATATTTATCTACAATTGGCACCAATAGGAAACTTAATCCATAAGCAATTAGTGAAATAACAAATAAAATGATAAATAATTGCAAATAATAAACGGTCTTAATATTTACAGAATTAATCCCTATTGCTTTTTGAACTGCAATTGATGAATTTTTTTGATTAATAAATGAAAGAAGGGTATTTGCAATTCCTATTCCAGCAATAAGCATAGCGCTTATGGATACCAATGACAAAAATTGTGAAAAATTATCAATAATTCTTTTAATTCCTCCAGCAGAATTTTCTGGATATCTTATTTTTACTTTATTATCATCTTTAAAAATATTTATAATTTTATTTATTTTATTATCTTTGTTTTCGTTACTATCAAATCTAATTTTGTATTCATAATTCAAAAAGCTTCCCAAAGTATTTAGTTCTAAATTATCTAATGTTTTTTTTCCTGTAAGGGCAAAATCACCAAAAACAAAAGCTCCACCAATATCTGGCAGAGCTTTCACAATACCAATAACTTTAAATTCTTTATTTTGAACTTTAACGATATCATTAATTTTAAGTTTTAAGTTCTTAAATATATTTTCGTTTACCATTATGGTATTTTCAATTTTATTTAAATTTTTTAATGATCCACTTGGTTCATAAATTACATCTCCATATAGAGGGTAATTTTGATCTACTGCTTTAATTCTTGTAAATGATGTTTTATTATTTTTTTTTTTTGTTGTTGAAATCATTGTGCTGAATTCAACCATTTGCGATACTGTGGAAAAACTTCTAACCTGATTGATTAAACTTCTGTCACCTTCTTTATTATTGTAATCAATTTCTAAATCACCTCCTAAAAGAACTTTTGAATTTTCATCAAGTTCATTTTCTAAACTATCCTCGATAGTAAGAATGGCACTAAGTATAAATAGGCTTATTAATAATGTAATAATAATACTTAATATTTTTGAGTAACTTCTAGATAAATCTCGAAATGCGTATCCAGAGTAAAGACTTAAATCATTTATTTTCACTTATTACTCCATCTTTAATAATGATTTTTCTTTTTGTTAAATTAGCCAAATTATTGTCGTGAGTAACCATTATTAAACTTGCATTTTCATCTTCAATATAATTAAAAAGTAAACTAGAAATTTTGTCTGTATTTTCACTATCTAAGTTACCAGTAGGCTCATCCGCTAAAATTAGCTCTGGTTTCATTGCAACAGACCTTGCAATGGCAACCCTCTGTTGTTCGCCTCCTGAAAGTTGGCTTGGAAAATTATTAAATCTATTACTTAAACCAAACCTATCTAAAATTTCTTTTGCTTTCGCTGTTGGATTATCAAATTTATTTATTTCTAAGGATAGGCTAACATTTTCAAGTGCAGTATAATTTGGTATTAAATAAAAGGATTGAAATACTATTCCTATATTTTTTCTTCTAATTTTAGAAATTTCATCCTCATTCATTTTAGACAACTCTGAATCTCTAAAAAAAATATTTCCTGATGATACTTTTTCTAGACCTCCGATCAACATGATTAAACTTGTTTTGCCTGAACCACTTTCCCCAACTACTGAAATAGTTTCTTTATTATCTGCTTCGAAACTAATATTTTTTAAAATATTTATAGACTTGCTGTCTATTGTATAATTTAAATTAACATTAGATAATTTTAAAAGTTTACTCATGATAAAAAAATTAATTATAAAAATAATTGTTTTATTAATACCAGCATTTGTAGCCAAAGCCGATTACAAAGTTGTCTTATTTGGTGATAGCCTTATGTCAGGTTATGGTTTAGATAAAAAATATCATTTATCGAATGTGCTTGAGAAAAATTTAAATAAAAAAGGCTTAAAAGTAAAAGTGATCAATGCAAGTGTATCAGGAGATACATCTGCTGGAGGTTTAAACAGGATTGACTGGACAATTAGTGAAAAGAATATTGACATAATTTTATTATGCCTTGGTGCAAATGATATGTTGCGTGGAATAAGTCCAAATGAAACCAAAAAAAATTTAGATCAAATTATAATAAAAATATTAAATAAAAAAATTCAAATAGTTATTGCTGGAATGATTGCACCTGAAAGTCATGGAAAAGATTATAAAAATGAATTTGATAAAATTTTTAAAAGTTTGTCTGTCAAATATGAAATGGATTTTATACCTTTCTTGCTAGATGGAGTTGCTTTAAATCCTGATTTAAATTTAGATGATGGTATGCATCCAAATGAAAAAGGTGTCATAGTAATAAGTAAAAATATAGAGAAAAAACTACTTAGTATTCTTGATTAATTTAACGCATCTCGAGCAGTTAAATAATCATATCCAAAAACGTCCGCGACTGCCTTATATGTAATTTGTCCTTTATGCACATTTAGTCCAGCTAAAAAATTATGATCATCTTTTAATGCTTTATGATATCCATCATTTGCTAGTTTTGTTAAGAAAGGTAAAGTTGCTTTATTTAATGCTAAAGTTGAAGTTCTAGGTACTCCACCTGGCATATTTGCAACACAATAATGTACAATGTCATCAACAATATAAGTTGGTTCTGCATGAGTTGTGGGTTTGCTTGTTTCAACACATCCACCTTGATCAATTGCAACATCGACAATAACTGATCCACGTTTCATATTTTTAATCATTTTCTTAGTAACTAATTTAGGAGCCTCCGCACCTGGAATTAAAACTCCACCAACTAAAAGATCACATTTAGAAATTAATTTTTCCAAGTCTGTCTTATCACTTAATTGAGGAATAATCTTATCACCAAACATTTCAGTCAATTGTTTCAATCTAGCCTCTGATTTATCAACAACATGTACTTTTGCTCTCATTCCAGTTGCTATTATTGCAGCATTTTCACCAACTACACCTCCACCAAGTATAACTACTTCTGCTGGATCTCCACCAGGAGCACCTCCTAACAATATTCCTCTGCCCTTTTGATTTTTTTCTAAACAATGTGCACCTGCTTGTACTGACATTCTACCAGCAACAGCGCTCATGGGCGCTAATAGAGGCAGTCTCCCATTATCATCTGTAACAGTTTCGTAAGCTATACAAATTGATTTTGAATCTACTAATCCCTTAGTTAATTCTTTTGCTGCTGCTAAGTGCAGGTAAGTAAAAACTATTTGATTTTCTTTAATCATTTTGACTTCATTTGAAAGAGGTTCTTTCACTTTTACAATTACATCCGCATCATTAAATATATCCTCTGCTTGATTAACTATTTTTGCTCCAGCAGACTTGTATTGATCGTTTTCAAAACCTGCTTCGTATCCTCCATTATTTTCAACTAATACTTCATGACCATTAGATATAAGGGTTTTAACACTTTCAGGAGTTAAGCCGACTCTGTTTTCTTGAGGTTTTATTTCCTTTGGAACACCTATTTTCATATAAGTGAGTTAGTTTTTTTTACTTTTAGAGTAATTCGTAATTCCTGTTCTAAGTTTATCGATTATTTCATCAATATGTTTCTTTTCACAAATGAACATTGGAGCAATAATTAAACAATCTCCAGTAGCTTTAAAATTGACGCCAGCTTCATAACAATGTTTAAAACAAGTAAATCCAGCCGCTCCTGGTTTTTTATCCATTTTAATGTCAATTCCACCCATCATTCCATATCCTCTTATATTATCCACTACATCAATATCTTTTAAAGACATTAAGCCTTCTTGAAAATAAGGAGCCAAATTTTTTGCTCTATTAAATATGTCTTCCTTATCAAAAATATCTTGGACAGCTAATCCTGCTGCAACAGAAACTGGTATCCCAGAATAAGTATAGCCATGAAATAGTTCAATTGAACCTTTTGGTGACCCATCCATTACTGTGTCATAAATTTCTTCCTTGCAAGCAACTGCTCCTAGAGGACTAATTCCATTTGTTGTAGCCTTAGCCATAGTAATTATGTCAGGTGTTACTCCGTACTCTTGAGATGCAAATGGTGAACCTGTTCTTCCCCACCCTGTAATTACTTCATCAAAAATTAAAAGAATACCGTGTTTGTCACATATCTCTCTAAGTCTTTGCAAGTATCCTTTTGGAGGAACAAGTGTTCCTGTTGATCCTGCAATCGGTTCAACTATGCATGCAGCAATATTTTCAGATCCAAAGTTAGTACAAATTCTTTCAAGATCTTCAGCTATCTCAGCTCCAGTTTCTGGTTGTCCAGAAACAAATTTATGTTCTGGTAAATGAGTATGTCTCATGTGAACAACTCCTGGCATTAAAACACTCGCAAAAGTTTTGACGTTATTAATCATTCCACCAACTGAGGTAGCACCAATATTCATACCGTGGTAAGCTCTTTCTCTTCCTACAAATCTAAATCTTTGTCCTTCACCTCTAGCCTTATGATAAGCAACTGAAATTTTAATTGCTGTTTCAACAGCAGTTGATCCACATATAGTATAAAAAATTCTATTCAAATTTCCTGGTGTATGTTTTGAAATTCTTGTGGCAAGTTCAAATGAACCACCAAAGCCTTGTTGAAAGGGTTGAGCGTAATCAACAGTTCTTAATTGTTTTGTTATAGCCTCAATAATTTCTTCTCTTCCATGGCCTAATGGATTACAAAATAAACCCGAACTCGCATCTATTTGAGTTTGTCCTTGATGATTTTTTAAATAAACTCCTTTTGCCTCTACTATCAATCTTGGATTTGCTTTAAAATCTCTATTTGAAGAGAATGGCATCCAATGTTCATTTAATGAATTTGGTATTTGTGGTTTTTCAGAACTCATAATTATTTAAAAATTGTTAATTATACTCTCTCATAGACTAATTTAAAAAAATAGAAAATAATTAATGCGCACATTTAATATGTGTTTAGGTAATATACGATACAACCTACAATTGAACCCATTTTAGACATCTTCATTTACCTGTGGTTATGATGCCTACAAAATTCATTTACTTATATTCAAAATTGAACTTAAATAACGCTAATTAAATTTAATTAAGGAGACAAAATGAAGAAAATAATTAGTTTTATTTTAGGAAGTTTATTTGCTCTTAACCTATCAATTTCAGCTGCAAATGCTGCTGCAAATGAAGTTAGGGTTGCATACTTTCTAGAATGGCCTAGTCCAAATCTAGAGGACATGCAAAAAAAGAATTTTGCTAAAGCTCTTGGAGTTCCAGTAAAATGGACGAACTTCACAAATGGTGGAGCAATGACAGATGCAATGCTAGCAGGAGACATTGATATATCATATTCACAAGGTCTAGTGCCTTTTATTAATGCTGTAAAATCTAATGCACCTATCAAGTTAGTTGATATTGCTATGGAATACGGAATGGGCGGAACTACTTGTGTTACATCTAACGCTTCTGGAATTACAAAAGCAAATGCAACAGAATTAGAAGGTAAAAAAGTTGCAGTTCCACTTGGAACAATGGCTGAATATGTATTTGATGAAAGTATGAAAGTTGTTGGAGCTGACAGAAGTAAAATGGAAATAATTCAAATGGACCCTGAAGAAGGTGCTGCTGCGTTAGTAAGTGGTGATGTTGTAATGGCATGTTTATTTGGTGGTAACTCTATCAAAGCAGCAGTAGCTGTTGGTTCGAGACTACTAACAGTAGATGAAGCAAGAGCAGCTGGAATTCTAGGAATAGATATTACTTCAGTAACTGATAAATTTATGAAGGAAAACCCTGGAATGTTAAGAACTTTCATAGAAGTAACTCACGAAGCAAATGACAGATACAGAGCAGGTAAGAGTGATATGAATGCTATGTCTAAAGCTTCTGAAATGAAAGTTGCAGATATGAAAGAAACTTTAAGTGGATTTAAATTTTTAACTCCAGAAGAAACTAAACAATCTATGGAAAGTGGAAACCTTGATGCATTCTTAAA
The DNA here is from genome assembly GCA_902584995.1 of uncultured Pelagibacteraceae bacterium. Classification (GTDB taxonomy): domain Bacteria; phylum Pseudomonadota; class Alphaproteobacteria; order Pelagibacterales; family Pelagibacteraceae; genus Pelagibacter. The sequence continues at coordinate 95,465 of CACICF010000002.1, read as the reverse complement.
AGGAATGGGAACGCCTGGTGGAAATGTAGATACAAGTTTCTTACCTTTATAATTTAAAGAGTAGAAATATTTAATAGGCGCTAACTAAAATTAGCGCCTATTTTTTTTAACAAAATTTTTATATAAAGTTATCTTATGAGTGACTTAGTTTCCCAAGATCTGAATATGATCTTTAAAACGCCAAAAGGCGAGACTGTTCATGCGTTAAAAGATGTAAGTTTCACTCTGAAAAAAGGTGAACTACTTACAGTTTTAGGACCTTCGGGTTGTGGGAAAACTACACTTTTAAATATAGCAGCTGGATTTTTAAGACCGACGTCCGGTTCTATCGTTCTTGGAGGAAAGGAAATTAATGGCCCTGGTGTAGAACGAGGAATGGTATTCCAACAGGGAGCTTTATTTGAATGGTTAACGGTTGCTGAAAATGTTGACTTCGGCCTAAGGATGAAAAAAGAAGATCCAATTAAAACAGCTAAAAGAGTTGATGAATGGCTAGAAATTGTTGGATTAAAAGGTTTTGGTAATACTCCTACATACCAATTATCAGGAGGTATGCAGCAGAGAGTTGCACTTGCAAGATGTCTTATAAACGATCCAGATTTAATATTAATGGACGAGCCATTGGGTGCTCTTGATGCTTTGACAAGAGAAAAAATGCAATCTTTAGTTCTTAAGATTTGGAAAGAAACGGGAAAAACAATTATTTTAATTACTCACTCAGTGGAGGAGGCATTGCTGCTTGGTGAAAGATTATATGTAATGGCACCAAGACCAGGTAGAATACATAAAGAGTACAATCTTCCTTTTGCAGAAATGGGTTTAAAAGAAGATTTAAGAGAAATTAAAAAGAATAAAGAATTTTCATCTAAACGTGAGGAAATATTATCCATGATTTGGAACATGGAAGAAGAAATAATGGGGAAAGAAAATTAAATGTTAACCCAAATAGTAACAATACTAATTTTTGTATCTATTATTGGATGTATACTTTATGGGAGAAGACTTATTCAAACTGAAAAAGTTGATGCAGTATTTGGTAATCCAGAAAGAGCCAAAGGAGGAACACACTGGGTTATTGTTGGTAGTGCTGCAATATTATTAGTTTGGCTTTATTATTCATGGGATATTGCAAAAGGGTTTTATCCAAAATCTGCAAATGAATTATGTCAAGTTGCAAAAATAAATGAATCGTTATTAGGATTAAAATATCAATTTCCTATCGAAGAAAGAGAATTTAAAAGTACCTCAATTATTAAAATCGAGAACAAAAATCTAAAAAAAATTACATCTGAAATACAGAATTCTAAAGATTTAAATAATCAACAAAAAACAATTTTAGTTAGTTTTATAAACAAGACTAAACAATTAATACCTCTTTTAACAAATGAAGATTTAATTGAAATGGATACAAAAATAAAAATTGATGAGATGACTAAAGAAATAAGACTTTTAAGTTCTAATTTTAAAAAGCAAGATTATCCATTTGAAACTAATGATCAAAAAAATGATAGACTTAAAGCAATTTCAGAACAGGGTGAATGGGGTATAATTACAGTAAGATCTGGAACAGGATCAATAGAAAATACAATAGAAGTCCCATTTGTTGCTGAAACAGCAAAAGGATTGAAATTTCAAGCAGCAGCTGAAGAACTTAAAATCATAAATGATAAATTTTTTAAGTTGAGAAATCACAATCCACAATTCAAAAATTCTATAAAGCAATTAAAAGATGAAGTAAAAGCTTATAGAAAAAATCTAGATGACTCTGAAGAAATTGCATCTGATTATGCAAAAAATATTGTCAAAATTGCAAGAAGAATAGAATTTGCAAGTATTTATCCACCAAATGCTCTAAATGAAATGCAAAAAGCAATTATTGAATTTGATAACCTTCAGGAAAGTGAGCAAGCTGGCCTAAGATTAATTGACATTCTTTTATTTCCAGCTGGAACAATTGTTGCTAGTGGACCAAGTTGTTCTGAACAAGGATCAGGAAGATGGCTTCCTAAACCTTCAGATACTTTTAATAAATTTATATTAATGTCTAAACCAAGTGTAGGTTATAAAAATATCCCTCTTCTTTGGATAGAAATGATAGATGTTAGCTCAATTATTGGATTTATTTTACCAGATTGGATTGCTGATATTTTACCAGGGGAATATCCTGTTCATACCAGTGAGGGGATTGTTAAAGAAAACTTTAAAGGAAAAGTATTAAAAATTGTAACAGGTGATTTTAAATTATTTAAGATACCTGTTCCTTATGGTCATATCTGGGACTCCTTCTTAAGAGTATTCTTAGGATTAGTTTTTGGAATAATTATTGGAGTGCCATTGGGTTTATTTATGGGACTAAATAGATTTGCCAAAGGTTTCTTTGATCCTTTAATCGAACTATACAGACCTGTTCCACCATTAGCTTGGGCACCTTTGATAATTTCTGTTCTTGGAATTGATAATACAGGTAAAGTATTTTTATTATTTATGGTTTCATTATCAATTATGATTATATCAGCTAGAGCGGGAGCATCTGGGACACAACTTTCTAAAATTCATGCTGCACATTCGCTTGGGGCATCAAAAAGACAAATACTAAGGCATGTTATTTTTCCAAATTCTTTACCTGAAATTCTTACTGGAATAAGAGTCGCTGTAGGAATGTGTTGGGGAACTTTAGTTGCAGCAGAATTTTTAGCTGGAACAACAGGTATTGGTTTTGTTGAAAATGTTGCAAAAAAATATTTTCAATATGAGGTAATTTGGATAACAATATTTATAATGGGTATGCTTGGTTTATTGTTTGATGTGACCTTAAGAAAAATAATAGACAAAACTATACCTTGGAGAGGCAAAGGTTAAAAATAAATTTTAAGAACTAAACCTTTTTGAAAAAACCAATTGCAGCACCAATGGTCGTCAAAAATCCAGCTAAAGGTAAGATTGCAACTGCATATTTTTTGGGCATATAATTTGGTTTGAACTCAATACCTTGCATACTAATTTCAAAATACCACATTTCCCAGTACTTTCCTCGCATACCCTCTACAAGTTCAATTCCATAAATAATTAAAACTACACCAATTATCATAATCATAATTTTCCAGAACTGGCGGATGTATAAAGAAACTCTCTCAGGTAATTTTTCATAAATTAAATTTAAAGCTACATGTTCATTATCTCTTGCTGTTAAAGAAAGTGCTATAAACATTAACCAAATATTACTTAACACAGTTAGCAAATCCCCCCAAACTGGAGGGTTGTTAAAAACATATCGCATAGTTACATTATAAAGAGTGAATGCAACCATAGCAGCCAACAAGAGTGAGCACATAGCTTCCAACATCCGATGGATAAAACGATCAATACTGTTCAAAAATTTTAACATTTCATTAATTGCTCAATAGGTTAGGAAGAAACATTGTTAATTCTGGTACAATAAGAATAAAAAATAAAAGTAAAAACAATCCAATCAAATAAGGAATTAACGCTATTGCAACTTTTTCAAGACGGACTTGTGCTATTGTTGCAGATGTAAAGTAGGCAACACCAACTGGTGGTGTTACTGATCCAATCAAGAAGCCAACTATTACAACCATTGCTGCTTGCACCTCTGGAAAGCCGGCTTGAGACATAACATTTACTAATACTGGACCAACAATGATAATGTTAACAGCTGAGTCCATTACGGTTCCAAGAAGAAAGATGAATAATATCAAAGCCAAAATAAACAATATAGGAGAGTCTGCTAATCCTAAAAGCCAAGTTTCGAGGTCACCAATTGCTCCAAGAGAAGTAAGTAACCAACTAAAAGGTCCTGAGGCAGCTATGATAATAAAAACCATTGCTGAATTACGAAACGCTCGTCGGAAAGCACCTGTACAATCTTTCCATTTAATAGTTCGATAAACAAATACACCTGTAAATAAAGCAACCAAAGCAGTGATGGCTCCTGCCTCAACAACAGATGCTACACCTCCCATTACTGAACCTACTAAAACTAGAGGTATTAAAAGGGCGAATGAAGATCTGTATAATTCTTTACCAGCTCGACGCACCGAGAAAGGTTCATCGCTTCGCTCAAAGTTATGTTTAACAGCAAAGTAATGATTGATTACCATTATAACAACACCAATCAAGATCCCTGGAACAATTCCAGCTGCAAATAAAGATGCAATCGAAATCTCAGTTGCATTTGCAAGCACAATCATCATGATACTAGGAGGAATAATTCCTCCTATAGTGGAACTTACTCCTGTAACTGCAGCTGAAAATGCAGCAGGATAACCTGCTCTCTTCATTGCTGGTAAAACTAGTGCTCCTACTGTAGCTGTATCTGCTACGACAGAACCGTTCATTCCAGCAAAAAACATACTCACAAGTACATTTACTTGAGCCAACCCTCCTCTAATACGACCAATTAATGCCCTACTTAAAGCAACTAAACGGTCAGTAATCGTTGCACTTGTCATTAATTCACCCGTCAACATAAAGAATGCTATTGCTGTTAATGGCACTGAGTCAATAGCAGTAAACATTTGACTTGGAATTAAAACAAGAGGAACAGCGTCTGTTATTAAAATGTAAACAAATGGTATAAGTATTAATATAAATCCAATAGGAGCTCCTAATAAAATTAGAAAAAGGAGTACTACGAGTAAAATAATACTTTCCATAAATATTTTTAAGTTATGACTTGTTTTTTTTAAAGACCATCTAATTCTTAAAAAGAACTAAATGGTCTTTATATAGTTTTTCGAACGATTTATAGAGCTCCTGCTGCTTCTAACTGAGCAACAAATCCATCCATACCTTGTTCTAGAAGTACTCTTTTAGCTACCGCAGGTTCAAAAGTACCCTTAGCGTCTAACCAGGCACCAATTGCACCTGCTCTCCACTTAGTCATTTCCGCTTCTGTTGGTACATACCACTCTTTAGCAGATGCTTTAATTGCATCTTCTCCATTCTTAATCCAAGCGTTATCTAACTCGTTTACTTTCTCTCCATAAGCATCGGCTGCTTGATGCAACCATTTTCTTTGTTGATCAGTCAATGCATTATATTGCTTAGCATCCATCGCTAAAATATTTCCAGACCACATTCCGCCGATCTCAGTAAAATACTTTGCAACTTCATGAAGTTTTGCAACGTGCTGCCATGGACTTGCAACATACTGTCCTTCAACTACACCAGATTGAAGACCTTGATATAATTGACTCCAGTCATAAGGTGTCGGAGTTGCACCCCAATTTTTAACTAACATGAATTCAACCGGACTCTTAGTAGTACGCCATTTCAATCCCTTCATATCATCAGGTTCATGAACTGGTTTGGTTGCATTTCCAAGTTGTCTAAATCCACCACTTGAATAAACTGAAAGGCAAATATGACCAGCATTTTCAAGAGCGAGTTTACACTGTCTTTCAGCTAACCATTCATCTGAGATTCTTTTCGCATCTTCAAGTGATTTGAAAATAAATGGTAAATCGAAAATTGCTAACTCTGGTCCGAAATTACCATAATTTGCAGTAGAGCTAGTCCACAAAGCTATAAGTCCTTGATTGGCTTGTTCACCACATTTTTGCTCTGCACATAAGCTTCTTTGATAATGAGGTTCAATTTTCATTTTACCTCCAGATGCTTTCTCCATTGCTGGTATTAACGCCTGATCTATTGCGTCACCAATTGGCATACCCAATCTACCAGTAGTACCGAGCTTTAGAGTTATCTCTGCATAAGCAACTTGAGCAAAAAATGCAATCGCAAAACCTGTGAGTAATGTCTTACAAATTTTTTTAATAAACATATAATTTATCTCCTATAATTTAATTAAATTATTGATATTTAAATTCAAATCGAGACCGAAGTAAAACAAAAAAGATAATTTTATTATCAAAATGGGTTTGCAATCAAAAGTTGTATTAATTATTATTAGTTAATCTATTTATTTTAGTCTAAAGGTGCCTTAGATTTAAAATTAAGAAATAAAATAAAATAATATTAAATTTATAGAAAGAAATTTATGAGCTCAGGTAATAAATATAAATCAATAGCCAATAAACTCAAATTTGAAGGAAGAGCATTCATTAATGGAAAATATGTAAACGCAATCGATGGAAATAAGTTCGAAACTATCAATCCTGCAACGGGTAAAAAACTTTGCGCTGTTGCAAAATGTAATCATAAAGATGTTGATTTAGCAGTTAAAGTTTCAAGAAAAGCTTTCAATAGTGGAGTTTGGTCTAAGAGTTCACCTGAACATAGAAAAGAAGTTTTATTAAAATTTGCTGAATTGCTTAGAAAACATGGTGATGAAAATTCAGTTTTAGAATGTATAGATACTGGTAAACTTATAGCAGACTGCATTAATGAAGTTGCAAATGACGCACCAATGCATTTTCAATGGTATGGAGAATTAATTGATAAAGTATTTGGGAAAGTTGGTCCAACTGAACCATCCATTACAAGTTTAATTGTTAAAGAGCCAATAGGAGTTGTTGCTGGAATTGTTCCTTGGAACTTTCCTTTAATGATGGCTGTATGGAAGATGGCGCCAGCTCTTGCAGCAGGTTGCTCGGTTATAATTAAGCCAGCAGAAGATACACCACTTACAGCAATTAGAGTTGCTCAAATTGGAAAAGAAGCTGGAATACCAGATGGTGTTTTAAATGTACTTCCAGGTTATGGTGATGTTGGAGAGGCCTTAGGTAGACACAAAGATGTTGATGCAGTTTCTTTTACAGGATCAACTGAAGTGGGTGGTTATTTCTTAAAATACTCAAGTGAAAGTAATTTAAAGCCTGTAGCATTAGAAATGGGAGGTAAAAGTCCATTTATAGTTTTAGAAGATGCTAAAATTACAGATGATTTAATTGATAATGCAATGAATTCTGCATTTTGGAACGGCGGACAAAACTGTTCAGCAAATATGAGACAGATAGTACATAAAAAAGTTAAAGACGAATTTTTAGACAAAGTTATAAAAAAAGTTAAAAAACTTAAAGTAGGAGATCCGTTAGATTTAAAATCAAATATGGGATCTATGATTTCAAAAGGACATTTGCAAACTGTTGATGGATACATCCAAAGAGGTATAGATGAGGGAGCAAAACTTTTATCTGGGGGAGTTTCAAGTAAAAACCAAAAAGGTTTTTATGCAAAACCAACCTTATTTGATGGATTAAAAGAAAATATGACTATCGCTCAAGAGGAAATATTTGGACCAGTGCTTGGTGTTTTGACAGTTAAAAATGACGAGGAAGCTTTGAAAATTGCCAGTAATTCGAAATATGGATTGCATGCTAGTGTATTTACACAGGACATTAATAGAGCGTTTCATTTAGCTAAAAGTTTGCCTTGTGGAACTGTATCAGTAAATACTTTTTCTGAAGGAGATATTAAAACTCCATTTGGAGGCTATAAACAATCAGGCTCACTAAGTAGAGACCAAGGTACTGAGGCTCTTAATTCGTTTCTTCAAACAAAAACAATTTGGATAAGTCATAATTAATTGATGATCAAAGAATACAAAATAAGTGTGCCTAAAAGCACACTTAACGAAATTTATAAAAAAGTAAGAAAGTTTCCATGGAGTGATGCTCAAAATATGAATGGTTGGGAGTATGGAACCAACTTAAATTTTCTAAAAAGTATATCTAAATACTGGATTACAAAGTATAATTGGAAAAAATTTGAAAACAAAATCAATTCATTTAAAAATTATAAAACTAAAGTTGAAGATATTAACTTACATTTTATTTTTGAAAAAAGTAAAAATCCTAATTCTAGACCATTATTACTTTTACATGGATGGCCAGGAAGCATAACAGAATTTTTAGATATCATTCCTAGACTTGCTCACCCAGAAAAATATGGAGGAAAAATTGAAGATGGATTTGACATAATTGCTCCCTCTTTACCAGGATTTGGATTTTCATCTCAAATCAAAAAAGCCTTAGGTCCAAGAAAAATTGGAAAAATGTTAAATAAATTTATGGTTAAAAACTTAGGCTATAAAAATTATTTTGTACAGGGTGGTGATTGGGGAGCAACTATTGCCGGATGGATTGGTCTTGATAGCTCAAAGAATTGTAAAGGAATACATATTAATTGTTTACCACTTAGACATCCGAAAGGAACAAAAAATAGTAAAGAAAAAAAATGGGAAAAAAAATTTAACTTTGATCAAATTATGCAAGAGGGATATAGAACCCAACAAGCCACAAAGCCTCAAACCTTATCTTATGCAATGATAGATAGTCCTGTAGGTACAGCTGCATGGATTTTGGAAAAATTTCATGGTTGGTCTGATCTTAAAATGGGTAAGATAGAAAAGACATTCTCAAAAGACGAACTTTTATCAAATATAATGATTTATATAATAACAAAAAGTTTTAACACTGCTAGCTGGATATATTTTGGTAGAAGAAAAGAAGGTGGTAGATCTTTTCCAAAAAATTTTAAAAAAATAAATGTACCAACAGCAATAGCAATTTTTCCAAAAGAAATGCTTGAGTGGCCTCCTAAATCATACGTGAATAGAATTTTTAATATAAAAAGATGGAAGAAGTTTCCTAACGGTGGTCATTTTGCAGCTTTGGAGGAACCAGATTATTTAGTGAGTGATATACTTTCATTTTTTAATAAAGATTTAAAAAACGTAAAATGAAAAAAAATAAATTAAAAAAAATCATTGTTGAAATATTCAGGAAATATAAACTCTCGAGAAGTCATTCAAAAATATGTGCAGATGCAATAATTAATGCTGAATTAGTCGGGGCTCCTACACATGGGTTATCAAGACTAAAAATGTACTGTGACCGTATAAATCATAATTTAATTAACCCTAAACCTAAAATAAAAATTAAAAATATTTCTCAATCTGTGGCTCACATAAATGGTGATGATAGCATTGGTTTTGTTGCAGCTGATATAGCAATAAAAAAAGCGATAAAAAATGCCAAGAAAACTGGAATAGGATTAGTAGCTGTTAAAAATAGCGGTCATTATGGAATGTCTGGATATTACGCAGAACAAGCAGTAAAGAAAAATATGATGGCTTTAGTTTTTACTAATGCACCACCTGCAATAGCTCCGCATGGAGCTATAAAATCTTTATTTGGTACAAATCCTATTTGCTTTGGATCACCAACAGGATCAAAAGCACCATTTATATTAGATACATCTGTTTCAATGATCAATAGAGGAAAAATAAGAGTTGCATCAAGAACAAATTCAAAAATACCTGAAGGTGTTGCTTTAGATAGATTTGGTAACCCTACCACCAATGCAATGAAAGCTCTTGAGGGCGTTCAACTTCCTATTGCAGGATTTAGAGGTTCTGGCCTTGCATGGATGGTTGATATTTTAAGTGGAGTTTATACTGGGGGTAATCACGGTGGAAAAGTAAAAGATCCATTCGACGATTTTTCTGGGCCACAAAATATTGGTCATTTATTTATAGTAATGAAAGCAAATTTATTTCAATCAAATTTTAAAAAAAGAATTAAAGAAAATATTAAAAGAATAAAGAAACTTCCTAAACTAAAAGGACAAAAAGAAATATTATACCCAGGAGAAAATAAATTAAGAAGATTTAAAAAAAATTCTAAATCTGAAATCCAAATTCCAGCAAATATAAAAGAAGATATTCGAACTCTTTTAAAATAATAAAAATTTTAGCCAGCTCGTCCTAAATAATTTACCATTATAACTCCTGTCACAATCAGACAAATTCCAATAAAACCATACATATTAGGAACTTGATTGTATTTTAACATACCAAAGATTACTACTCCGGCTACTGTTAAACCACTGTAAGTAGAGTAACTAAAAGCAACAGGTATTACAGACATTGCTTTTGCTAAGGAAAACATCGTTACAGTCATTAACAGTAAGCAAGCAATTGTAGGGGTTAGTTTTGTAAATCCTTCAGAAATTTTTGCAAAACTATTTGCTGCTATTCCTGTGGTTATTCCTAAAGCTAATATTAGATATCCAGTAAATGGTTTCATTACTTTATTATTTACTAATTATTATTTATTACAACAGTTGATATGCCTTTAAGTACTTGAATTTAATTTAAGTTATGAACCTAAAAAGACTTAATTAGACACATAGTATCCAATAGTGCCTAGGACTATGAAAAACATTAAAATGAGAACTCTATTCTTTAAAGTTTCTTTTTTTTCTTTTTGAATAATTCTGAGTTTGAGAGCACTGATATTTACTTTTTGAGGGGTATCAATATTTACGTCACCTGTTAATTGAGAAGAAATTTCAATATCAGATGCTCTACTATCTTTATTATAACTCATATGGTTTTATTTAAACACATGTTTAATTTGTAAAAATTAATTCTGTGTCCAAAATGGGTTGTACACAATTAATTTTATGTCCATTTTGGGTTTAAAATAATAGAATGGATATCTGTAAAAAATGACTAAAATCCTAAATAATCTCATAAAAAAAAATATTCTAAAATTAATCACAGGAAATTTTGAAAAACTTGCCCCAACATACTACAGATTAATATCTGAATGGATGAATTCTTCATATGAAGTTTTTAACGATATAGATAAGTACAGGATAATTCTTTATCTAATAAACAAAGATTTTGAGCACTACATACAAATTAAAAAAATAGAGAGCTATGATAATTTTTTTATGTTTGATAAATCTTTGGAATTAGATCGAATTAATATAATTGAAATATCAAAAAGTTTAAATATTCCAAAAGAAAGTACTAGAAGAAAAATTCTCGACCTTGAAAAACTAAAAGTTCTTCAAAAAATTGGAAAAAAAATTTATATAGATAGATCGGCTTATAAACTGGTACAACCTAAAAATACTCTTAAAAATTTGAGCGCATTATTATCAAAAATTTCTGAAGTATTGAAAATAGAAAATTTAATAGACAAATCTTTAAATGTCGACGAAGTATCAGAGCATTTAAAGGATAACTTTTCATATTGTTGGTACTATTTTTATATTTTTATTTTTACTTTAACCTTAAGATGGAAAAAGCAATTAGGAGATCTTGAAATTTATTCAGTAGGCATGGTTATAACATGTCACTCAATAGTAAATAAATCTTATGAGGGTGTTGGTTTAAATTTTTCAGAATGGGAGAAAGATATGGTCAATGTTGAAGAAGGTGGGGTAAATACTATGTCAATTTCTGAGATAACTCATATTCCAAGACCTACAGTTGTAAGAAAATTGAATTATTTGTTAAAAAATAAATATATTAGCGTTAATAAAAAAAAACAATTCACTATAAATATGAAGGATCAAGCATTAAGTGATACTATTAAAATTCAAGAACAAAATATCTCTTCTTTGTCGGATTTAGTTTGTAAAATATTTTGAAAAAGTAAAAATTAATTAGCTCTTCGAAGTATAAAAATTAAAGCGAAGCCAGTTAAGTACATTATAAGAGCGTATGCTGCTGTTGGTATCATATAAGTAATATCATTAAACATTTGTGTTGCTACAAACACTGCCAAAGTTCCATTTTGTAAACCACATTCTATCGTAATACATTTTCTTTGCTTCATTCCGGTTGCAAAGAATTTGGCTATATAATAAGCAAGTATCATCATCACAACATTCAATACTAATACTGCAAAGCCTGCTTGTTTTAAGTAATTGAAAATATTTTCTCTTTCTTCAATCCAAATTGCAGCAAATACAATAACGAACAAAGCTGTTGTTATTTTATTAACAATCGAAAGATTTGAGGAAATTAAATTATCTGCAAATTTTCTAATAATCATGCCTAAAATTACTGGCACAGTAACAACCAATGCCATCTTAAGTGTAATTGCTGTCATAGTAATATCTGCTGAGATATTAGTAACACCAAGTAAATCAGCTGATTTTAAAACAATAAATGGAACTGAAATTATACTAATTAAACTAATTATTGCAGTTAATGAAATGGACAAAGCCACATCACCATTTGCAAATTTGGTCATAACATTTGTAGTAACGCCCCCTGGTGCAGCTGCAATAATCATAATGCCTAATGCAATCTCAACAGGCAAATTTAATATTAATATTAAAATATACGCAACTATCGGCAAAAGTAACAGTTGGCAGAAAAATCCAATTACAAAGTCTTTAGGATTATTTATTACCCTTAAAAAGTCTCGTCCAGTTAGACCTAACCCTAGACCTAACATTATAAGTGCTAAAGCGATTGGAGCTATTTTTGTAACTATTTCCACTTTTTGTCCTTATACTATATTTGTTATATTAGTTTTTTAATCATTTTAGTATATATAAATTTAATGCTTTCAGATAAATCAACAGTTTGTCCGCTTAATTTATTAGATATTGCTCATCAAAAGAGAGGAATTAAAGCAGCAATTGTGAATGCTGGTAAGGAACTACCAATGCTCTCCGTTATGGATGCCGTTAAAGAAAAATTAATAGTTCCTGTTTTGATCGGCGATGAGGGGGAAATTAAAAAGATAGCTGAAGAATTAAAATTTGATATTTCTGATTATGAAATTGTTCATGAACCAATTGAAAATAATACTGCTAAAGTTGCTGCTAAACTAGCAGGCGATGGTGATGTGAAGATTATAGTCAAAGGTCATATACATACTGATGTGTTAATGAAAGAAGTTTTGTTAAGAAAATATAACTTAATAAGAAAAACAAGATTAAGTCATATTTGGCATATGACATTGGATAAAGAAGACGATCCTCTAATTATTACTGATGGTGCATTAAATGTTAATCCTAATGTCAAAACAAAAATGCATATTTTAAAAAATGTTATAGATTTTTGTCACAGAATAAAAATTGCAAGACCTAAAGTTTCTATTTTGTCAGCCACAGAAGAAGTTTTAGATAGTATGCAAAGTTCTGTTGATGCTAAGGAAATTTGTAGATTGGCTAGCAAAGAAAATTTTAATGCAGATATATTTGGTCCCCTAGCGTTTGATAATAGCGTTTCTAAAAAATCGGCAACTATAAAAGGAATTAAAAATGAAGTTGCAGGAGATGCAGATGTTTTATTAGTTCCAAATGTAGAGGCTGGAAACGCTTTAGTAAAGATGATGATATATTTTATGGGAGCTTGTGCAGCTGGTGTAGTTGTTGGTGGCAAAGTCCCTGTTGTAATAACAAGTAGATCAGATGATGCGACAGCAAGACTAGCCTCAATTGCTGCAGCTGTGGTAGCTTTAGATTAAATGAATATTGAAAAAAAATAATAATTAAATTAGAATTTAAATATGGCAATAACTTACTTAAAAAAATCACCAAAAACTTCATCAACTGACGATACAAAGACCAGAGAGATTGTTGAAAATATTCTTAAAGATATTGAAAAAACTAAAGAAGAAGGATGTATCGAACTATCAAAAAAATTTGATAAATATGAAGGTGAAGTAATTGTTACTAGAGAAAAAATTGAAGAAATTAAAAAAAATTTAGATCCTAAGACTAAAGATGATATTCAATTTTCTCATGAAAGAGTAAGAAAATTTGCTGAAGCACAATTAAAAAACTATGGTCAGGATTTTGAAGTAGAGTTATCAGATGGCTTATATGCTGGGCAAAAATTAATTCCAGTTAATACTGCAGGTTGTTATGTTCCTGCAGGTAGATATGCTCACATAGCATCAGCTGTGATGAGTGTAACAACAGCAAAGGTAGCTGGTGTAAAAAATATTATTGTTTGTAGTTCTCCAAAACCAGGTGTGGGTGTTCATCCTGCGATAGTTTATACTGCGGATTTATGTGGCGCAGATGTAATAATGAACTTAGGTGGAGTTCAAGCAATTGCTGCAATGACTTATGGTCTTTTTGGAAATGCGCCTGCGGATATGCTTGTAGGCCCAGGTAATCAATTTGTTGCAGAGTCAAAAAGAATTCTGTTTGGAAAAGTTGGGATTGATTTATTTGCAGGTCCCACAGAAATAGCAGTTATAGCCGACGATACAGCTGATCCAGAATTGGTAGCTTTTGATTTAGTTGGACAAGCAGAGCATGGATATAATTCTCCAGCTTGGTTATTTACAACTTCCAAAAAACTTGCTGATTATGTAATACAAAGAGTTCCGGAGCTTATTGCAGATCTACCAGATTTACCAAGAGAAAACTCTGGTGCCGCTTGGAGAGACTATGGTGAAGTTATTCTTTGCGATACGGATGAAGAAATGGCTAAAATAAGTGATGACTATGCCCCCGAGCATTTAGAAATTCAAACTAAAAATCTTAAATGGTTCCATGACAGATTAAAAAATTATGGATCATTATTTATTGGAGAAGAGACCACCGTTGCTTATGGTGACAAATGTTCTGGTACAAACCATATTTTACCTACCAAAGGTGCAGGAAAATATACCGGTGGTTTGTTTGTTGGAAAATTTATTAAAACATTGAGTTTTCAAAGAATGACTAAAGAGTCTACAAAAGAAGTAGGTGCAGCATGTGCAAGAATTTCAAGGTACGAAGGTATGGAGGCTCATGCAAGAACTGGAGATGTGAGGCTAAGAAAGTACGGATTTCAAAATTAGTTTTATTAAACTCTTGAAAATAACAAAAGTGTTACTCCTAGGACAAAAATTGTAATACCTATTATTTCTGTTGCTTTTACTTTTTCCTGAAAGAAATATCTTGATGAAAAATAGCTAAATAATAATTCAATTTGTCCAACCGCTCTGACAAATGATGCTTGAATTAGTGTGAATGCATAAAACCATGATAAAGATGCAAAAAAACCACCTAAGCCGATTAGCATACAATCATATTTATCATTATAGAGTTTTCTAAATTCTTTTTTTTCAAATATTATGAGATAAATAGTTAAGATTATTGTAGGAATTAAAAGTCCAAAAAGTAGTGTTGATATGACTTTTTCAAAATTTGACTCAAAATTTTTTAAAGATAGCGCTGCAGATCTAAAATAAACAATACTCAAAGCCAAAAATAAACCTGAGATTAATCCGATTAATGTAGTTTTAGAAAAAATATTTTGAAAAAAAAATTTTAAGTTTTTTATAGATAAAATAATAACTCCCAGAGTTGAAATTATAATTCCACTTATTCCTATTATATTTAGTTTTTCACTAAGTATTAAATATTCAAATAAAGCAACTTGTACAACTTCTGTCTTACTAAGTGACGTACCTACTACAAAATTTGAAAATTTAAAAAGGTAGAGTAAAACGAATGTAAAAATAACTTGAAAAATTGATGCTAATGTAACATTGATTAAAAAACCAGGTTGAATAAGTATTTCTTTAATAATTGCGAATTCTCTAAAATAAACAAAAAATAATATTAAGGCTAAAGGTAGGGCAAAGGAAAATCTTACATATGTTGAAGCAATTGTAGAAACGTCTTTATTAATTTTTTTCTGAAATGATGATCTTAAATTTTGAAAAAAAGCAGCAATAATTGTAACTATAATCCAATTCATTGAGATAAAGTTTATTTAATTTTTAAAGAAATTTAAATTCTTTTTCCATTTTCATCAAATATAAAAATATCTTTAAAATTAAATTTAAGTTCGTTTTGAAAATCTACCTGACTTGATATTTTTGCACTAAGTTCTAAATTATTGTTACTCATGTAAACTATTTTTTCATTTCCTAAATTTTCAACAAGTTCAATTTTAGGTTTAAATTTAAATTCAGATGACTCTGATGAATTAAAGTGTTCAGGTCTAATACCAACAGAATAATTTCTTTTACTAAATTTAATTTTCTCAAAAGTTATTTCATTTCCTAAAAAATTTATTTTATTTTCTGAAATTATATTTTCATTTTGTATAGGTAAAATATTCATTTTTGGCGTTCCGATAAATTGTGCTACAAAAATATTTGATGGATTATTATAAATTTCATCAGGAGTTCCAACTTGTTCAATATTTCCATGATTTAGAATTACAATTCTATCGGCTAAAGTCATTGCCTCAACTTGATCATGGGTAACATATATCATGTTCGTTTTAATTTGATTATGAAGTTTTGATATTTCTACTCTCATCTCGGCTCTTAAAGCTGCATCCAAATTAGATAATGGCTCATCGAATAAAAATATTTTAGGGTTTCTAGTAATTGCACGTCCAATTGCAACTCTTTGCCTTTGACCCCCAGATAACTGTTTAGGTTTTCTTTCAAGTAACTCCTCAATTTTTAAAATTTTAGCTGCTTGCATAACTTTTGTTTCAATTTCTTGCTTAGATTTCTTTTCAATCTTTAACCCAAATGACATATTTTCATAAACATTCATGTGTGGATATAGAGCATAGGATTGAAATACCATCGCTGTTTGTCTTTTTGAGGGATGAAGATCATTAATTTTTTGATCATTTATAAATATTTCACCCTCATCAATTTTCTCTAAACCTGCTATCATTCTTAATAAAGTTGACTTTCCACAACCAGATGGACCAACTAATACAAGAAATTCATCATCTTTCCCTATTAAATTAAAATCAGTTATAATTTTGTTTGATCCAAAAGATTTATTTACGCCAGTGAATTTTATATTTGCCATTTCAACTTTTAACTTTTTCTAAAATATCTATGCCTATTTTTTTTTAGGTATAAATTATATCAATTGGTAACCTATTTTCACGAATTTTTCTTTCATCATGATGATAAAATCTATTAATCTAGATGTATTGCCTTCCCGGGCGATTATCACCGCTCCGGGAAGTACAAGGATTCATTTATAAAAGTTAAACGTCTTAACTCAATAATATTTGCTGATTTATAGTTGGTCTATTAAACCTGGTGCTAATTTCTTAGATTTAGATGAAAATCTTAACTTTTTAATAGCATCTAGGTTAGATTTATCGTCACCAACAACCACAAAACCAATCATTCCCATATTTTTGTGTGGTGTACACCAGTAAGCATAAATTCCTGGGACCTCGAACTTGTATTCAACATCCTTATTAAACTTTGATTTAAACTTACTAACTCCATCTGGTACGCCCTTTTTTATGAATTCAACGTTATGTCCTTTATCTGTTGCCTTCCAAAGAACTGTATCTCCAGGGTTAACTCTTACTATTTTAGGCTCAAAAACATTTGATTCTTTATCAAGCCTATTAAGCATTTCCACTGTTACATCCGCACCTAAAGCTATATTCGTAAAAAATATACTGATTAATATTATAAATGAACTTGTTAATTTATTATATTTAGTCATAGCGCTGATATATTCTTTTAAAGTCAATAAACAATAACTATATGGTGTAACAAGTTGACACGTCTTTAATCGGTTTTATCTAATAATCTATCAGCCCTCAGAGTAGTGAAAATTATTATTATTAAAAATGGGATACATAATATGTTCATTATTTTCCAACTTGTAAAACTTAAAATAATACCTGCTGTTAAACTTGCAGTAGCTTGAACTGAAAAAACTATAAAATCATTAAAACCTTGTGCTCTAAATCTTTCCTCTTCTTTATAGTTTAAAACTAATAAACTTGTTCCAGATATAAACAGAAAGTTCCACCCAAGACCCAAAAAAATTAATGAAAAAAGATAATTTATGACTGTTTGATCAAAATAACTAAGTAAAATTGTAAAGATAAAAAATAAAACACCAAAATATATTATTTTACTGTGTCCATATTTTTTTATTAGATTTCCTGTAACTAAAGCAGGAAGGAACATGCTAATGATATGTAATTGAATTACAAAACTTGTATTATTTAAGGACATATTATCATGAACATGCATACTAATAGGAGTAGCTGTCATTAAAAATGACATCACCGCATAAGCAAAAGATGAGGATACAAGAGCTTGCAAAAATCTTGGCTGAGATATCAATTCTAAAATTGTTCTACCCTTTGATGTTTTTTTATTATTTATAACTTTATTTTCTTTATAAAAAATTAAAAAAATAACAGAGGATAAAGTTAATAAAGATAGACAGAGATAAGAACCAACATATAAACTTTCTGTAATTATATCTTTTCCTAAATTTGCTAAGTTTGGACCCAATAAAGCTGACAAAATCCCCGCAAAAAGTAATAAGGAAATAGCCTTTGGTGCAAGTTCTTTATCAACACTCTCAGCTGCAGCAAAACGATACTGATGAGCAAAAGCCATTCCAAATCCAAGGCAAAAACAAGAAAATGAATACAGAATAAAGTTTTGCCTATATACAGAATATGCTGCTAATAATGCAAATAATGAAGTTGTTATAGATGAAAGTATAAATCCTTTTTTTCTTCCGGTAATACTCATTATTTTAGAAGCAGCAATAATAAAAATAGCTGTACCCACAATTGATAATGACATTGGTAATGTTGAAAGAGATTTAATTGGACTGATACTAGTTCCAATAATTCCACTTAAAAATACAGTTACAGGTGCAACAGAAAATGCAAATGCGTTGCTTGCAAATAGCAACCATACATTTTTGTTCATTAAGATATTATACTCTTTTCTTACCTTGAACTACTCTGTCCAATATTAAAGCAACAAATAGTATTGCAACACCAGCTAAAATTCCTTGTCCAACATTTGCATATTGAAGTGCCTCTAGCACGTCTTGGCCTAAACCTTTTGCTCCTATAAGTGAGGCTACAACAACCATTGCTAAACTTAACATCACAGTTTGATTTACACCAGCAAGTATTGATGGGGTTGCAAGTGGCAAATCTACTTTTCTAAGAAGATACCATTTAGATGCTCCGTAAGCTATTGCTGCCTCTCTAATAGTTTCAGGAACACCCCTTAATCCTAAAACAGTAAGTCTTACAACTGGCGTACCTCCAAAAATCATTGTAATGATTACTGCTGCAACCTTCCCTGTTCCAAAAAATGCAATGACGGGAATCATAAATACAAATGCAGGCATTGTTTGCATAAAATCCATTATTGGTCTTATCATTGAATAAAATCTTTGACGTCTTGCACAATAAATTCCTAGAGGTATTCCAATAACAATACTTAAAATTGCAGCCGTTCCCAGTAAGGCAAGTGTAGTCATTGCTTTAACCCAAAATCCCAAAAAACCCATGTAAGCTAAAAATCCTGCTGAGTATATTGCAGTCCTTATGCCTGCTGATAAAGCAGTTAAAACTACAATGGTAGTTATAATCACAATCCAAGGTGTTTTTACAAACAGAAGTTCTAAAAAGTCTAAAACAGATCTAATTCCAATTGTTATTGCAGTAAATACAGCATCTCCTTTTATAACTGCATAATCAAAAATCGTTTCAACCCATTTTATAGATGTAAGTCTTATTTCTGGATGAGTAGGAAAATCATTCATTATTGAGAAGAAACCTGGAAAGCTATAATGTATTACTGAAAAAAACATTATAATTATAGTAAAACCAATGCTTAATAAATAATTTTTTGTTTTCATTCCAGGACTAATCGATTTATTTGATAACCATTCAGAGTATCTTTTTTCTAAAACTGTATTTGCTAATATTCCTTGAATAAATTTTACAAAAATCAATAATACAATTCCTGAAATAGTAATCCATATTGCTGAAGCCTCAATTTGCTGAACATCAACTACATATTCCTTCATTGCGTCTTCGAGTGATTTAATTGCCCTCTCGTATACTTCGACCTTATCTGGGTTGTTTTCTTTTGCAGCCTCTAATTGTTTGTATCTAAAATCGATAGTTGATTGAATTTTATCAATTTTTTCTAAGGCATCTTTAGTAATGTTTCCAAATAGGCCTCTAATTATTTGAACAACAGCAAATGTTTCGATTATTAAAAATGCTAACGCATAATTCCAAATATTTCTTAATCCAAACCACATTGGCCCAAATAATGCGGCAAATAAATTAAAAGAAAAAGAATAGGAGGGTTTGCTTCCAATTTTTTTAAATTCGTCAATGTAGTAATCTGGATTAGAAATCACAAAATTTTTTATTAATTCAGATCTAGATAAATTTTTAATTTCTTTACTCACTATCATTCCCTTCAACAACTGCTTTCAGCAAATCTGATTGTGTAATTATACCAACTTCTAAGTTGTCATTATTTGTAACTATTATTGGTTTATCTTCTGATACTGACGTTTCAATAAGTTTGCTTAATATATCGTTTTCATTAACTCTTTCATTATTGCTTACATTATCTCCAAAAGTTTTCTTATATTCTATGATAGATTGCATAATTGTCTTAGCCTGAACGACTTTTAATCTTGAAATTCCTTTTACAAAATCTGCAACATATTCATCAGATGGATTTACTACTATTTCCTCTGGTGTTCCAATTTGTACTACCTCTCCATCTCTCATTATAGCTATTCTGTGCCCTACTCTTACTGCTTCATCTAAATCGTGAGTTATAAATACCGTTGTTTTTTTCATTTGCTTTGAAAGTTTTATAAATTCACTCTGAAGTTGTCGTCTAATTAAAGGGTCTAAAGCACTGAAAGGTTCATCCATTAAAAGAAATTCTGGATCTGCTGCTAATGCTCTAGCTAGACCTACTCTTTGCTGCATTCCTCCAGATAATTCATGAGCATATTTATTTCCCCATCCTTGTAATTCAACAATGTTTAAAATATTATTTGCAGCATCTAACCTATCATTTTTGCTAACACCTCTAATCTCCAAAGGCATAGCTATATTATCTAAAACTGATCTGTGAGGCATTAATGCAAAATTCTGAAAAACCATACCAATCTTTTTGTTTCTTAATTCTTGAAGGTTTTCCTTATTGAATTGCATTACATCCTGATTGTTTATTAATATTTTTCCAGATGTTGGCTCTAATAATCTATTTATATGTCTAACAAGTGTTGATTTCCCACTTCCAGATAAACCCATTACGCAAAATATTTCACCCTTCTTAACATCAAATGAAACATCCGAAACACCAATTACAGAATTATATTTCTCCAATGCTTCTTGTTTTGAAATTTTTTTATTTTGGATTGCATCTAAGGCATCTTGTGATGTATTGCCAAATATTTTCCAGACATTTTGAATTTGTATAGCTGCTTCCATGAAAATATTTTAACTTAAAATAAGTGAAAATGATACCTGGCAACCAATGGTCGCCAGGTAAATTAATTTTTATTAACTAAATTATAAACCTAACCAGCCGTCAACTGTTGATTTATTTTTAGACATCCAATCTCTAGCAACTTCTCCTGGATCTCTTTTTTGTACAGAAACTTCATATGCCATCCAAGAAACATCATCTGCTGTTATTTGGAAGTTTTTGAAAAATTCTACAATTGCTGGAGATTTACTCTCTAGAGATGTACCCCATCCTATTTGAATTTGTTTCAAAGCATCCTTTGAAGCAACATATGATTTTTGATACCAGTCAGCGTCAGCTTTTGGTTGGATCATTTTATATTTCGCAGGATCATATGCTGGTTCTTCAAGCATAACTACGTCTGCCATTCCCCAAATTGCATGTGGTTTGTAACAATAAAATGCATAACCCTCACCTTTTTTAATAGAGTCTAGAACTCTAGCATTTTTCACTGCTTCTGCAGCCCTAATAGGTTCAATTCCAGCATCATATAATTTATAGTCTCTTAATTTAACTTGGTTAACATTTGCTGAAGCCCATCCATCTGCACCAATCCAAAATTCACCTTTGCCATTTCCATCACTATCCATTGCTTTGACAACTTCTGGTCTACCTAAATCTTCTATTGCAGTGATATTCATTTTTTTTGCAAATTGTTGAGATACACAATATCCTTGGTTACCCTCGTAAGGATTTTTACTTAATTTTAGAGTTCCTTTTGGTACTAGATCATTTGTGTATGCTTCTTGGTTTGGAAGCCATATATCAGGATGTACTTCAATCTCACCTTTACTTCTATCAATTGCTCCATAGATAGCAGTATTATTTCCTGGAACTAATTCTGCTTCACCACCCATTTTATCTATAACAACTGCTGCAAGTAAATTTGCAATTGCAGTAGCACCAGTCCATCCTGGATCACCAATTTTTACTTTTTCTGCAAAACTTGAAGCTGGTAGAAATAGTGAAATTACCCCAGCAACAAGTATCTTCTTAATTATATTCATATTTTCCTCAGGTTTATTTAATTTATAAACCTAAATTAAACTTTTTTTTAATTTTAGAGTCAATGATTACAGTATTGAAAAATGTTAATTCAGATATGCAAAAACCTAAAATGATCAAGTATTATTCAAAAAATTCTGCACAGTTTTATTAAACTTTTCTGGCTTCTCAAGATGTACGTTATGACAGCAATTTTTAAATATTTCTATTTTACAATTTGGAATATTATTATTCAGCAAAGAAACTTGATCAAAATTATAAGATCTATCCTTGTCACCCCAAATTACTAGGGTTTCATTTTTAATATCTTTTAAATTTTCTAGTCCATTCCAGTCTCTCATTGCAACTAGTGCATTATGAGCAGTTTCCTCAGTTATGTGTTTGACTGCATTCTCACACAAATAATAATTTTTATCTTTATCTCCATCGACAAACCATTTTGGTGGTATTCTTTTTACTTGTTCTTTTATCCCCTCTTCTCGAAGTTTTTTAATAGAGGTATTTATGGGTTCAAACCTACCTGGAATATCACCAATAGGTCCGGTAGCAAAACAAATTAATTTATTTATTCTTTCTCCACATAATTTTGCAATTTCTTGTACTATCATTCCTCCCATTGAGTGACCCATTAAATTAAATTTTTCTATTTCCTTTTTATCAACTTCATTAATAATGAATTTTGCCATTAAGTTTATGCTGTTAAAAGATTTTGCTTTATGACTTTCGCCAAACCCTGGTAAAGCTGGAGAAATAACTCTAAAATTTTTACATAAATAATCTTTTTGAAATTTCCACATTTCTGAAGACCCAAGGTATCCATGTACTAAAATCAGTGGAAATCCTGATCCAATATCATCTGTATAAATTTCTTGCATAATTATTTTTAAAATATAGTTGTATAATGTAACTTTTAAAACAAAATTCAAAAAATATTATGATTGGTATTCTTGGAGGAATGGGAACACAAGCTGGTTTAGATTTTTGCAATAAACTTGCAAAAATAAACAGAGGTAAACTAGATCAAGACTACCCAATGTTTGTTTTATACAATAAATCTAATACACCTAAACGACCAGAAAACATAAAAAAATATTATAATGTATTAAATGCTTTGGTTGAAGGTTGTAAGAGATTACAAAAAAATGGTTGCAAATTTATTGTGATGCCATGCAATACTGCTCACTACTGGTATGATGATCTAAGTAAAAAAATTAAAATTCCAATTCTTAGTATGCCTAAAGAAGTATACTTAGATACTCTAAAAAGTTGTAAAAAAAATTCTAAAATAGGGATATTATCTACTGAAGCTACATTAAAGACAAAAGTTTATAATAGATATTTTGACAAAAGTTTTAATTTAGTAAGTCCAGCTTCCAGTCTTCAAAAATCATCCGTAAATAGATCAATTAAATTTGTTAAAATGGGTAAAATTAAAGAAGCTGAAAAAGCAATTAGGCCAGCAGTAAATTATCTTATGAAAATCAAATGTAAGAAAATCATTTTAGGGTGTACAGAGTTACCTATTGCAATTTTTGCTTATAAATCTTTTAAAAAAATCAAACAATCTAAAGTTTTTGTTGATCCAAATCTTCTTGTAGCTATCGTTTCAATGAAAAAATATAAAAAATTAAAAAAACAATAACTCAGTTTCAGTATCCATTAACTAAAACTGAGATTATTGTATCTATTTTAACCCTTTATTTTGAAGGGTCAGGTACTTTTCTTAAATATGGTTTAACTGTTTCCCAACCATCTGGATAAATTTTCTTAGCCTCTTCATCTTTAACTGCTGGAAGAATAACCACATCTTCACCTTTTTTCCAATTAGCTGGTGTTGCAACTTTATGTTTAGCAGTCAGTTGCATTGAGTCTATAGCTCTTAAAATTTCATGGAAATTTCTACCTGTTGCCATAGGATAAGTTAAATATAGACCAATTCTTTTATCTGGTCTTACAACAAAAATAGTTCTTACTGTCTCATTATCAACTGCAGTACGACCCATTGATGTTGTTCCTGCATCTGCTTCCAACATATTGAAAAGTTTTGCAACTTTTAAATCTTCGTCAGCGATTATAGGATAATCAGGCATTGTTCCAGATACATCTTTAATATCATTTAACCATTTTTTATGATCCTCTACCCCATCAACACTTAGTCCAATAACTTTTACATTTCTTGCATCAAACTCAGCTTTCATTTGTCCTAATGAACCTAATTCTGTTGTACAAACTGGTGTAAAATCTTTTGGGTGAGAAAACAAAACACCCCAACTATCTCCAAGCCACTCATGAAAAGAGATATCTCCTTCAGTTGTTTTGCATTGAAAGTCAGGACACATACTGTTTATTTTTAACATTCTTTACTCTCCTTTAATTAATTAGAACTATTATAAATTATTGATGAGGTTTATCAACGATATTTAGCTTTGAAAAAACAACTTATAAGACGTGTATCTTGTTAAGATTATAAGTGTTAGGTTTTTATGTATGAATAACTCTAATCACACAAATATTTTGATTATCGGTGGTGGATGCGCTGGTATCTCTGTTGCTTCAAGACTAAAAAGTTTAAAGTCTGATTTATCAATATCAATAATAGAACCTTCGGAAAAATCTTTGTATCAAGCTGCATGGACATTAGTTGGTGCAGGGGCTTATGATGTAAACAGTACCATAAAACCAATGTCATCTGTAATGCCTAGTTATGTTAATTGGATAAAAGAATATGCAGAAAGTTTTTCGCCTGAGTCTAATTCAGTCAAGACTTCAGGTGGTGAATATTCATATGATTACTTAGTAGTTTGTCCAGGTTTAAAAATTAATTTTGATGGAGTAGCTGGACTTAAAGAGACATTGGGAAAAAATAATGTTTGTACAAACTATAGTTCAGACATGGCTGTTTATACTTGGGAATGTCTAAAAAATTTAAAGGGAGGAACTTTGTTATTTACTGAGCCTCCAATGCCAATTAAATGTGCTGGTGCTCCACAAAAAATTGCTTACTTAGCTGCAGATCATATGAAAAAAAAAGGTGCTCTCAAAGATAGTGATTTAGAATTTTTGTGCGCAAAACCTGTAATATTCGGTGTACCTCATTTTCAAGGTCCATTAAATGAAATTTGTGACTCGTATGGAATTAAAAGAAGTTTTCAGCATAATTTAATTTCAATTAATGGTGAAGCAAAAGAAGCTGTTTTCAAACAATCAGATAAAGATGGAAATACTAAAGAAGTAATAAAAAATTTCGATTTTATCCATGTTACACCACCTCAAACTGCACCCGACTTTATAAAGAATAGTCCATTAGCTGATGCAGGTGGTTGGGTTGATGTCGATCATAAAGGTGGAACTCTAAAACATACTAAATATGAAAATGTTTATAGCTTGGGTGATGTTATGAATGCACCAAATGCAAAAACAGGTGCAGCGGTAAGAAAACAAGCACCAATAGTTGCACATAACATTGTAAAAGATATTAATAAATCATCTGAAGAATACAGACTTTACGATGGATATGGAGCTTGTCCTCTGACGGTTGCATATGGAAAAGTAATGTTAGCTGAATTTTGTTATGGAGGAAAAGTTACTCCAAGCTTTCCATTTGATCCTACAAAACCAAGTTCAATGTACTGGCAAATGAAATCTAGACTTTTTCCTTGGTTGCAATGGAACGTGATGTTTAAAGGAAAAGAATGGAGTAAGCCTAACCATAAAGCTATTGAAAATTAGTTTCAATTTAATAAAATTTTAATTATTTTATAATTATGATTTTTGAACAACTTTTTGATACTAAATCCTCAACATACACTTATATCATTTCTAGTGGAAAAGGACGTGAAGCTCTAATCATAGATCCAGTAATTGAACATACCGATGAATATATAAAAGTTTTAGAAAGTTTAGAATTAAAACTTGTAAAAGTAATTGATACTCATATTCATGCAGATCATGTAACTGGATTAAACGAGTTAAACAAAAGAACAAACTGTACTCGTATAATGGGTGAAAATTCTAAATCTGAAGTTATTGATATAAAATTAAAAGATGAAGAAAATGTAAGTATTGAAAATATTAACCTTAAAGCTATTTATACACCTGGTCATACTGACTGTTCTTATAGCTATCTGATGAAAGACAGAGTTTTTACAGGGGATACTCTTTTAATTAATGGAACAGGCAGAACCGACTTTCAAAATGGCAGTGCTCATCAGGCTTATGAGTCATTGTTTGGTAAATTGTTAAAACTTCCTGAAGAAACGCTTGTATACCCTGCCCATGATTATAATGGAAAAAAAAATTCAACAATAGGTAATGAAAAAAATAATAACCCAAGACTTCAGGTTAGCTCAAAAGAGGAGTATGTTGAAATCATGGATAATCTTAATCTAACAAATCCAAAAATGATGGATGTAGCAGTTCCAGCGAATTTAAAGGGTTTGACGCTCAAAGAACTTTAAAATCAAGCTTTATAAAAGTGTTGTTTTTAGAAAATTAAGAATTATATAAGACTTATGGTATGCAATAATTCACACTGCAAATGTAAAAACTGTTCTTGTGACAGATGTGTTTGTAAAAACTGTGATTGCAAACCATCATCAGAAAACTGCTGTTGTAATAAGTAGTTTAATTTAAAATTTATCTTAAACATTTATGAATGATTTTTTAGAGTCGATAATTAAAAGAGATCCTGCTGCAAGGTCAAAGTTAAGTTTAATACTTACTTATCCTGGTGTTAAAGCTGTATTTTTTCATAGAATTGCGAACTTTTTTGCCGTAGCAAAATTTCATCTTTTAGCGAGAATAATTTCTCAATTTTCAAGATTTTTAACTGGTATTGAGATTCATCCAAACGCAAAAATTGGTAAAAATCTTTTTATTGATCATGGTATGGGAGTAGTTATTGGTGAAACTTCAGATATAGGTGATAATGTAACTATTTATCATATGGCAACATTAGGTGGTATTGCTCCAAGTATTAATTCAGATAATCAAAGAAATATTAAAAGACACCCAACGCTAAAAGAAAATGTAGTTGTAGGATCTGGCGCACAAATACTTGGACCAGTTGTAGTTGGTAAAAATTCAAAAATTGGAGCTAATGCTGTTGTTACAAAAGATGTTCCAGAAAATGCAGTAATGGTTGGAATTCCAGCAAAAAATGTTGGAACTGCATCTGAAGAATTTAAACCCTATGGTGTTGCACCAGGGGGTGATACAAAGCTTGATGTATGAAAACTTTACAAAATAATTTTGTCGAAGCAATAGGAAACACTCCTTTATTTAAATTAAAGGCCGCATCAGAAATTACTGGTTGTAATATTTATGGAAAAGCAGAGTACCTTAATCCAGGAGGCTCTGTAAAAGATAGAGCAGCTTTAGCTTTGATAAGAGACGCTGAAGAAAAAAAACTAATTTCAAAAGGAGGAATAATTGTTGAAGGGACTGCTGGCAATACTGGAATTGGTTTATGTCTTTTAGGAAATTCGATTGGTTACAAAACTATAATCGTAATGAATGATAATCAAACACAAGAAAAAAAAGATTTACTAAGAAGTATAGGTGCTGATTTGAGATTGATACCACCAAAACCATATAAAGATGAAAATAATTTTGTTAAGTATGCAGGTCGTTTAGCTGAAGAATTAAAAAGTAGCAATAATCATGGTGTCGTTTGGGCTAACCAATTCGATAATACTGCAAACATGAAAGGGCATTATGAAACTACTGGACCTGAAATATGGGAACAAACTGAGGGAAAAGTTGATGGATTTGTTTGTTCCTCTGGAACTGGAGGAACTATTGCTGGAGTTAGTAGTTTTTTAAAAGAAAAGAATAAAAACATTAAAATATATTTATCAGATCCAACTGGTTCATCCCTATATAATTACATTGAAAATGGGGAATTAAAGAGTGAGGGTGGCTCGATAACCGAAGGTATTGGATCTAGTAGAGTTACTGCAAATTTTGCAAAAGCAAATATTGATGGAGCATTTTCAATAAGTGATCATGAGTCTTTACCTGTTTTATTCGATTTAATTGAAAAAGAAGGTCTTAGTTTAGGTACTAGTTGTGGGGTGAATATAGCTGGAGCTATTAGATTGGGTAAACTTTTAGGTCCTGGTAAAACGATTGTAACAATACTTTGTGATAAATCTGATAAATACAACTCAAAGATGTTTAATAAATCTTTTTTAAAAGAAAAAGGCCTTCCCTATCCACACTGGATATAATCACGCATAGCAGTACTGTAATAAATTCATTACATTTCTATCTTATAATAAACTCTAATATGTCAATTAATTTAAAGGAGAAACTATGGACGTAAAAGAACAAACTAAAAAAGCATATGAACTTTTTGGTTCTGGAGATATGGAAACATTTTTTAACGATATGATCGATGATGAAATCGTTTGGACTTTTCCAGGTAAAGAAGGTGTACATCCACTTTCTGGAGTTCACAAAGGAAAACAAGCTATGATGGCTGCAATGTCTAAAATCCCAGCTACTTGGCCAAATTTCCATTTAAAAGTTTTAGATATGATAAGTGAAGGAAATAAAGTTTTTGCAAGAGTTCATGCAACTGCAGATAACATGGATACTATGTTTGGTCACTATTTTGAAGTAAGTGATGAGGGAAAAACTAAAGTTATGATGACTTTTGATGATACACTTAGCATGTTCAATGCAATGAAGAAGTAAGGAACAATATGTCAATTTTAGAAAAACTAAATAAAGCAATCATGGAAAAAGATGGTGCAGCAGCTGGTGAGCTGGTGCACGATGACTACAAAATGTTTTCCCATCTTAAAGGAGAATATGTGCATATGGGTAAGGCAGGTATGGTTGAAGCCGTAAGTAAAGGGATGATGAGTCCCGCAAAATACAGGATCCTTTTTGAAAATGATGAAATTGGTTTTGATCATTCGTATGTTACTTATCAAGATGGAAATACAGAAGCTTTGATGTGCTGTTGGAAGTTTAAAGACGGTAAAATCATTGAATTAGAAACTGGAGCAACAAAAATACCAAAATAACTATAAACTTACAAAGGAGTTAATATGGCCAGCATTGAGTTTAAAGCTTTTGATAAAGCATATGAATTTGCTGGGGTTTGGGGGGAATAAAATGGTAAAAATGGTTGGTAACTTTGAGGTAAAAGACTGGGCTCATTGGAAAAAAATGTTTGATGAACATTCTGGCCCAAGAGAAGCAGCAGGTATTAAAACTATTTACGTTGGAAATGAAATAGAAAATCCAAATAAAGTACATATTGTGATGGAAACACCAGCAGCAGACACTATGCAAAAATTTATGCAGAACCCAGAGAATGCTAAAGTAATTGCGGAATCTGGACATAAACAAGAGACAACAGTAATGAGCGTTTGCTCTGATTAAATTAACAAAAAAAAAGGAGATATATTATGTTTGTAAAAATAGAACAAAAACTTTTAAAAGGTTTTAATTCTTGGAAGGAAATGATGCTTGCAAATAGTGAGAAACTTAAAAAGTATGGAATGACAATAGCTTTTGCAGGTGCAGATAAAGAAGATGATAATGCTATGACTGTAGTTATTCATTTTGAATCACCCGAGGGCTTAAAAGGTTTTGGTGGAGATGCAGAACTAACTCAAGCAAGAATAGATTCTGGAGTAATAATGGACCAATCTAAAATGACCATGATGACTGATGAATCTGTAATGAACCACAAAGGATAATTCTAATGATGAAAAAAATATATGTAATTATGTTTTTTTTAATATTTACAACATCAAGTTTTGCAGATGGTCATAAAGGAAAAATTGATCTTAAAGGTTTTATTGTTGGAGATAACAAATTTCTTACTGATAACGAGGGTAACTTTTTAACTTTTACTTACGATGGAGTTGGAGGATTAATGGCAGTCGAAGGTACAACATTCATGGATAATGCTTCACAATATTGCATTGGCGCAGGTACAATCCCAGGAAAGGGATTTGAAATGGGACACTGTAAAATAAATCAAATGGATGGGGATACTATTTTTACATACTACGAAATTCCACTTGGAGACTCAATGAATGGTACATTTAAATGCTTAGGGGGAACAGGAAAATATAAAGGTATAGAATGTAGTGGCGCAACAGGTTACACACAAATTAACTCAGCCCAAGAAAATAAATTTGCCTCATCAATTTATTTTAAAGGTGGATATTCTTTAATGAAATAATTGAATAATCATTAGATTAATTTAAAATACGAAATAAAAAAAAGGAAAAAAAAATGAAATACTATATGGTAACTCACACGTTTAAATCTAAAGAAATGAAAGACAAATTTAACGAGGTTTTAGGCGGCATGTCCAGAGAAGATATGATTAAATCTTCCACTAGCGATAAAGCTAAATGCCAAATGACATATTACACTCCAGGTGATACTATGACAATGTTTTGTCATTGGATGGCAGAAAGTACTGATGCTATTAATGAACAGCTTTCTCAGATGAATGATTTTTTTGAACCTCACCAATTTACTGAGGTTAAAGAAGAAGTTTTCGATTTTAACAAATAGGAGGAAAAAATGGAAAAAGAAGTTTTAGTGATCGTAGATTTGAAAGAAGGAAAACTTGAAAAATTTATGGGATGGATGCAATCAGAAGAGGGTATGAGTGTAAGGAAATCAGCAGCTCATCCAGAAAAAACTATTGGAGCAGTAAAGCCAGATAAAAGTGGTGTAATGTTTAAAGTATTTGTTCATAATATGGAAAAAATGAAAGAACTAGTATCTGGCACACATCCAGTCGGAAAGCCAATTTACGATGAGTGTGTTGAGAAAATGACTGCTTGGGATTTGACTAAAGTTGAAATGTAATATGGCAAAATATTATGTAATTGGAAAAGTAAGTAAGGAGCTTTTACATCGAATGCAGAAAGATCCATCAGCTGACAGATTTGCTTCAACAAAAAAAGTTGTTGAAGCTGTAGGAGGTAAAATGATTAGTTATGAGTGGGTTCGTGGTAGATTTGATGTAATGTGTTGCGTTGAAGGTGACGCTGAAACTGTTGTTGGAATGAAAGTAGCTTTTTTAAATTCAGGACTTATGGATGAATTAATGATCCATGAGGTAATAGATTATAATAAAGCATTTGGAAAAGCTGCTGATGCAGCCAAATCAGTAGTCAAACCCGCAGAATAAATTATAATTAATTTATTGAAAGGAGAAGATTATGAGCGCATATCTTTTGGCGAATATAAAAGTAAATAATCCTGAGAATTACAAAGAATACGTTGAGAAAGTAAAATCCATTGTTGAAAAATTTGATGGAGAGTATTTAGTAAGAGGGGGAGAAATGTCGGTTATAGAGGGTGATTGGCCTCACAAAAGAAATATTGTTATTAAATTTCCATCTCGTGAAAAGGCAATGGAATGGTATAATTCTGAAGAATATAAACCAATTAGACAAATAAGACACGACAATGCTGTGTCAAATTCTATAATTGTTGAAGGAGTTTAAATATAATAATTTTACAAAAACTAAGGAGATTAAAATGTCAATATTAGAAAAATATAGCGCGGCTATAAAAGATAAAGATGAAGCAGCAATGAATGAGCTTTTGCATGATGATTTTAAATTTACAATGCATAAATCAGGTAATACTTTAAGCAAATCTGATGTGATCAAATGGGCCATGAGTGGAGATATTAAACAGAGGGACACTAGAATTGTTTATGAAAATGATGAGGTTGGAGTACACCATGCGTTTGTAACATTTGATGATGGTAATGTTGAAGCAGTAATGGCAGTTTACAAATATGATAATGGAAAAATCATGAGTTTAGAGACTGGCGCAACTCCTATGCCAAAATAATGAAAAAACTTATACTTTTATTTGTTTTTATCGCCTTTAATTCAAATGCAGCTTCAATGAAGATGATTGGATCCAAAGGAGATCCGAAAGACGTAACTAGAGTAATAGAAGTAAAAATGTATGACAATTATTATGAACCGAGTTCAATTAAAGTAAAAAAAGGTGAGACGGTAAAAATAATCGTTAAAAATTTGGGTGAACTTGTTCATGAATATAATATTGCCACAAAAGAGATGCATATAAAACATCAGCCTGAAATGGCAAGATTAATAGAGCATGATATTCTATTAGGAGATAGTATCGATCATGCTAAGATGAAAGAAATGTCTAAAAAAGATCACTCGCTTGGACATAAACATGCTAATAGCGTGATGTTAGAGCCTAATAAAACTGGAGAGATAATTTGGAAATTTTCCAAAGATATAGCTTTGGAAATGGCTTGCAATATTCCTGGTCATTACGAAAGTGGAATGGTTGGACCAATAATAATTGAGTAACATCAAAATTTTGTAGATATTAATTTTAGATAATATTATTCTTTTTTAATGAGTAATATAACATCTTACATAATTTTAATTATTGCAGTAGCTTTAGGAACTGCTGCAAATGGATTTGCTAAAGCGGCGAATGGTTTTACAATTTTTTTACCAAGTGTTTTTACCGCGATAACTATAATTGCTTGTATGTACACATTGTCCTTAGTTATGAAAACTATACCGGTTGGAATAACTTATGCTTCATTTGCTGGATTATGTATAATTGCAACTTCTATAGTTGGAATTTACAAGTTTAATCAAATTCCAGACTTATTTACAATCATTGGTCTAATACTAATCATTTCAGGAGTATTGATTGTAAATTTAGTTGGTAAGTCAGGTTAATTTATTTAATTTCACTTGGTATTTTATGATTGCCATCTTCTTTTAAATCCAAAGAATATTCTTTAACTACACAATCTATATCAAAATCTGAGTATAGATGAGGAAACATGTCTCCAGAAGATGATTGTTCCCAAACTAATTTCTGAAGTTTTAGTGCATCTACTTTTAAAAGTACTAAATTAGATTGATTTAAATAAAATTTATTAAGTGTCTGTTTTACCTGATTTATATCAGAAAAATGGATGAAACCGTCTTTTAAATCAAGGGGTGTGCCTTTGAAAATTTTATTTTCTTTTGCATCATTCCATTCAGATTTTGTACAAATTTTGTAAACAAAATCAAAATTCATTTTATTTTAGAAAATCATCGACTTCTACTTGGTATCCCTCAACTAGTCGATTTGTTTCATTTGCCATTCCAACTATTGCAATCATTTCATTTATCATCTCATCAGTGGCACCCTTTTTTTTTGCAGCCAATGTGTGAGATTTAATACAATATTCGCAAGCATTTGTTATTGATACAGCAACATAAATTAATTCTTTAATCTCTGGCGCTAAAGCTCCTTTTTTCATTACTTGTTGTAATGATCTCCAAGTCCTTTCTAGCGTTTCTGGACTGTTAGCCATAGTTTTCCAGAAATTTGGAATTTCAGTAATTTGTCTTGCCTCTTTTATTTCATCAAAAATTTCTTTTACTTTTCCAGATGCTTCTTTATCTGATATTTTATTAAACACTGTCATAATTTTCTCCTTTTAGTTATAAATTGACTCAATTTTTGGCATTAATTTTAGTAGTTCCTTTGTATAATTATGTTTTGGATTTTTAAACAATTCCTCTGTTTCAGAAACCTCACATAATTTTCCATCTTTAAGTACAGCTATTTTATCACACATTTGTCGGACAACAGGTAAATCGTGACTAATAAATAAAATAGTTAAATTTAACTGTTCTTGTAAATCTTTTAATAAATTTAATATTTGAGCCTGAATACTAACATCAAGGGCTGAAGTTGGTTCATCACAAACAAGAAGTCTAGGCTGCGTAGCCAATGCTCTTGCAATTGATATTCTTTGTCTTTGACCACCAGAAAACTCATGCGGATATCTTATTGCCGATTGTTGACTTAATTCTACAGACTCTAATAAATCGTAAATATAATTGTCTAAATCAATAGATTTTATGTTTGGGTTATGAAGTTTAATCGGTTCTGCAATAATTTCTTTTACTTTGAGTCTGCCATTTAAAGAGGAAAATGGGTCTTGAAAGATCATCTGAATTTGTCTTCTAAATTTAAATAAATCTTTATTTTTTTTGATCTTAGTAACATTTATATTATCAAAAAATATATCCCCAGAACTTGGTTTAAATAAATTCACAACCATTTTTGCTATAGTAGTTTTACCACTACCACTCTCTCCAACTAGACCAAATGATTTACCTTCCTTAATATCAAAAGAAACATTGTCTACTGCCATTACTGAATTTTTTGTATTTTCTGTGAAAAAACTATCATCGAAAGATTTACTCAAATTTTGGATTTTGACTAAGTTTTGATCTACAATACTTTTTTTAGACCATCTATTTAATATTTTGATATTATTATTTTGATAATTTAAATTCTCTTTTTCAATAATTGTAAACCTTGATATTTTTTTATTTGTTGGTGGTACTGAACTAACCAGACTTTTTGTATATTTTTCTTTTGGTTCTACTAAAACTTGCTTTGTTGGACCAATCTCTACCAGATCTCCATTTTTCATTACAGCTACTCTATCTGTAGTTTCTGCAATTACACCCATATCATGAGTTATAAGTATAACTGCTAAATTTCTCTCCTTTGTTAACTTTTTTATCAATTCAAGAATTTGAGATTGTATTGAAACATCTAGTGCTGTGGTTGGTTCGTCTGCAATTAATAATTCTGGTTCACAACACAAAGCTAAAGAAATAACAACTCTTTGTCTCATACCTCCAGAAAATTGATGAGGATAATTGCTAAATCTTTTCTCTGCCTCTTTTATACCCACCTCCTTTAATAAATTGATTGCTCTATTTTTTGCTTCACCTGTATTTATATTTAAATGAGTTTGTATTGTTTCAATGAGCTGTTCTCCAACGGTAAGAATTGGATTTAAAGAAGTTTGTGGATCTTGAAATATCAATCCTATTTTTTTTCCTCTGTATTGAACGATAGTTTCTTGATTTTCACTTATATTTGTTTCACCCATAAATATTGATCCATTTGAAATTTTACCTGGTTCATCAATCAAATTTACTATAGCGTTAGCAACAGTACTTTTACCCGACCCAGACTCCCCAACTAATCCGACTATTTCACCTTTATTAATATCTATATTTATATTTTTTGCTGCATTAACTGTTTCTTTCCTCATTTTGTAGTCAATGCTTAAGTTATTTATTTTTA
Source organism: uncultured Pelagibacteraceae bacterium (assembly GCA_902584995.1). Lineage (GTDB taxonomy): Bacteria > Pseudomonadota > Alphaproteobacteria > Pelagibacterales > Pelagibacteraceae > Pelagibacter. The sequence continues at coordinate 60,300 of CACICF010000002.1, read as the reverse complement.
AAAAGGTCATTTTTTAAGCTTTGGATTAAGTGTGTCTCTCATCCAATCTCCTAATAAATTAATTGAGAATGCAAGGATAACTAAAAATATTGCTGGAAAAAAAGTTATCCACCACTCACCTGAAAATAAAAAGTCATTTCCTAATCTAATTAATGTACCTAATGATGGTGTTGTTGGAGGAACTCCTACTCCTAAAAAACTCAATGTTGACTCGGCTATTATTGCAAGTGCCAGACCAATAGTTCCTATAACTAGAACAGGTCTCATAATATTTGGCAAAATATGTTTAAACATTATCAGTAAATTTGAAACTCCTATAATGGATGAAGCTGAAACATAATCTTTGTTTTTTTCTACTAAGGTTGCTGCACGAGAAACTCTTGCAAATTGAGGCCACTCTGAAATTCCTATAGCAAAAATTAAAACATATATTGCCATCTCATCATGCATTTCTCTTGAAATGATACCCCTTGCAATTCCATCTACTAATAGAGCCATCAATATACTAGGTACAGTCAACTGAACATCGGTTAATCTCATAACTATCATTTCATATTTTCCACCAAAGTATCCTGCGGTTAGACCAAGTGAAACACCTAGAATTAGACTAAAAATAATTGCAGAAAATCCAACTATTAATGAAATTCGTGAACCATAAAGTATAGTAGAGAGCATATCTCTTCCTTGTCCATCTGTGCCTAAAATAAACTTTGCCATACCGTCTTCTGTCCATGATGGAGGTGTGAATGCTTCCATTAATGATAGTGATGCTGGATCAAATGGATTATGTGGGGTAACAAATTCAACAAAAAAAGAGCAGAAGAAGATTATTAATAGTATTATAGAAGATACAATTGCAGTTGGGGATTTTATAAAACTAAAGTAAATATCACTATCCTTGAATTTTTCCCATGAATTTAAGGTTCTATTATCCACTTGTAACATCCCCTTTAACTCTTATTCTTGGATCAATAAAATAATACAAAATATCTACTATAAAATTTATCATCACAAAAACAAAAGCAATAAAAACCAAGTAAGCTGACATTATTGGAATATCTACAAATTGGACTGCTTGAATAAAAAGAAAACCCATACCAGGCCATTGAAATACTGTTTCAGTGATAATTGAGAAAGCCACTAAAGTTCCAATATTTATTCCAGCAATAGTAATTACAGGAATTAATCCATTTTTTAATGCATGTTTATAATTTATACTTTTTTCACTTATTCCCCTTGCTCTTGCAAATTTTATATAATCAGTTTGTAAGATTTCCATCATCTCTGCTCTTACCAATCTAATTATATAGGTCATTTGAAAAAGGCTTAGTGTTACAGATGGAAGAATGATTGCTTTCAATCCCGAGATAGTTAAAAGTCCTGTAGACCAAAAACCAAGATCTATCACCTCTCCTCTTCCAAAAGATGGAAGCACACCTAATATTACTGCAAAAAGATAAATAAACAGTATTCCAATTACAAACGTTGGCAGAGATACACCTAGAAGAGATACTGCTAAAATAAAGTCACTTAAAAAACCTTTTCTGTTAATACCTGTGTAAACTCCTAGCAAAGTACCCGAAACTAATGCAATTAGCGCAGAAATTAAAACTAGCTCAATAGTTGCTGGCAGTCTTTCAATTATTAATTCTGAAACTGGTCTTCTAAGTTGGTATGATATTCCAAACTCTCCCTTAGAAGCGTTAACTACGAATCTTGAAAATTGAATATGTATAGGGTCGGTTAATCCAAGTGTTTCTCTTAATTCAGCTCTTTCTTCATCTGAAGTTTCTTCACCAACCATGTTGTTAATTGGATCTCCCACAAAATTAAATAAAGAAAAAGAAACAAATGATACGACAAGCATCACTATTACAGATTGAATCAGACGTTTGAAAAAATAATTAATCAATTTAAGAAATTTTTATAATTACAAGCCCTTTATTTAATTAAAGGGCTTGTAAAGAAAGTTATTTATTTAAAACTTGCAAAACGGAATAATGGTTCATTATTCGGTCTAATTGGAACATCTACATTTTTTTTAGTTGCCCAAGAAATTACTTGGTGATGTAGAGGAAGATACGAGATATCGTCTTTTACAATTTTCCAAGCATTTGCAATAGCTGCATTTCTTTTATTCAAGTCAACTTCGCCTTCCATAACTCTAATCGCAGCGTCAACTTCGCTGTTACTAAAGTTTACTTTATTCCAGCTAGCACCAGACTCGTATAGGTAATGGAATACGTAGTGACTATCCAAAGTTGGAACTCCCCAACCTAACATATAGAAATCACCTTTATCTTCTTTTAATTCCTTAAAGTGCTTACTTTTTGTTTGAGCAAATAAATTAACATTGACGCCGATTTTGCCTAACATACCCACAACAGCTGTACAAATTGCTTCGTCATTAACATATCTATCGTTAGGGCATCTTAACTCAACATCAAAACCTTTAGGATATCCTGCTTCCGCTAATAATTTTTTAGCTGCATCAACATCGTAAGGTAATCTTTTATCTAACTCTTTTGTATATCCATTTACACCAGGAAAAGTTATAATTCCTGCAGGTTCACTAAGACCTCTCATTACTTTTTTCTTTATCGCCTCAATATCTATTGCTTGATAAAGAGCTTGTCTTACCTCTTTTTTCTTAAATGGATTGTCTCCAGTATTTCCAGATCTTAGTTTATCTGCTGCTTGGTCCATACCTAAAAAGATTGTACGCATTTGAGCAGTGCTAACTACTTCATGATCTGAAGAATTTCCAATTCTAGCTAAGTCTTGAACCGGTGCATCAGTAACTAAATCAACTTCACCAGATAACAATGCTGCAACTCTTGTAGCTGAGTTTTTAATTGGTAATAAGTGTATTTCAGTAACACTATTATCTTTCATCGAACCCCACCAATTACTATTTCTCTCAAATACTGTCTTAGTATTTGGCTCTCTTAAAGTAATTTTGAATGGTCCAGTTCCCATTGCATTAGTCGCTGAGAATGTTTCTTCTCCACCATCCCAGTTTTGTGACACTGTAGCTCCAAAATCAATAGACCATTTTTTAGACATTATAAATATATTTGATAACTGGTTTAAAAGAATTGGATTTGGTTTGCTGGTACTAATCTGCACAGTATAATTATCAATTTCTTTAACATCTGAAATTGTACTAATGTACTCTTTAAAATCTGATGTAGGTTGTTTTGCTCTTAATATACTAAATACAACATCTTTCGCTGTCATATTACTACCATCAGAAAATTTTACATCTTTTCTTAAATTAAATATCCATGTATTTGGATCTGTTGTTTTCCAGTCGGTGGCAAGTTGAGGTTCAATACTCATATCTAAACCTCTTGTAACAAGTGCCTCATAAACTTGTCTTGAAACTTGAGTGGTAGGACCTTCATTTTGTGCGTGAGGATCCAAAGTTAAACTATCACCCTGCATAGACCATTTAATTGTTTTCGCGTATGAATTTGTTGATACAAAAACAAATAAAATTGCAAAGAAAATTTTTATAAAATTTTTAAATTTCATTTTTCCTCCTAATTATTACAAATAAAATTAAACCTGATTAATGGGACAACTACAAGTGCAAAATAATTGCTTTAGTTGTTAAGAATGATCTCATTTTTGAACTTGGAATACAAAATTTCTGAATAATTATTCATTTTTTGCATATTTTTTTTCGCCTCAAGATCAAACTTTTCGAGCGCTCCTTTACCTAATTGCTTTTCCAAAGCCATTTTATACTCTGGCACACACCCCCAGTCATTTACAGTTGTATCCTTTATTTCAATATGAAATTGGATACCATAAGCATGATTTTTGTACCTAAATATTTGGTATTTCGTTTCATCCGATGATGCAATATGTGTAACATCCTTATTATTTTCTAAATTTTGAACCTCATAAGAATGCCATTGTAATGATGTTAACTTTTCTGGAAATTCCGAAAAAAGAGTATCGTTCTCTTTTTCTTCTGAGAAATTTATATTTAACATTCCTATTTCGGGATTTTTTGTTCTAACAACACTTCCGCCTACTACTTCTCCGAGTAATTGACACCCAAGACAAAAGCCTAAATAAGGTTTTTCTAAATTAACAACAAATTCTTTAATTTTATTTTTTTCTTCAACTAACCATGGATATTCTTGCTCCATCCATGTGTCCATTGGACCTCCCATACAAAACATTGCATCAAATTTATTTAGATCATTTGGTATTTTCTCTCCTTCATCTAGTTCAATCGTGGTTAAGTTTACCCCATCTTTAATCATCAAATCTTTTATATAACCGGGATCTTCAATTTTAATATGTTGAAGAACAATAATTTCCATCTTTAGGCTATGGGTTTTAATAAACTCTTAATTTTAATATGAATATTTTTATTTGATGATGCAAGAATATTACCTGCATATTTTGCATCTCTATTATCAATTGTAGAAACAATTCCACCTGATGCTTTGATAATAGGTATTAAGGGATGAATATCCCAAATTTTATTACTGCATTGAAATACAACATCAAGCTTACCTTCGCAAACCTGTGCGTAAGACAAGGCATCGGAACAAGGAAATTGCATTAAATTTAAAAATTTAGTAATTTTTTTTTGTTTATTTAATGAAATAGCTCCATGTAATCCTGCTGCTAATTTCAAATCTTTATATTTTACTTTTTTATTTGTATTAATTTTTTTTCTTTTATTATTTTCAACTACATATGCAACTTTATCAGATTGGTTATAATAATATTTTTTTAGGATTGGAAAATTAGCCAAACCAAATATTGGATTGCCTTTATAATTTAATGAAATTAAATTACTCCAAGTTGGACTTCCAATTACGAATGATCGTGTTCCATCAATTGGATCAATAACCCATGTAAAATCGCTTTTTGATTTTTTATATCCGTATTCTTCACCAATAATTTCATGATTTGGAAACTTTTTATTTATTTTAAATCTAATGAATTTCTCAAATGCTCTATCTGCTGAAGTAACTGGATCATATCCTTTCCCCTTTACTTTGTTTTGAACTTTAAATTTCTTACTTAACTTATTGTAATAAAACGTAGACAGATCTTTAGCCAACTGGTTTAAAAATCTAGGAAATTCATTATTATTTGGAATAATTTTTTTTTTCATTAAAAGGAATTACTATTTTATTTATCTTGATTAAAGATAAATTTAAATTATTTTTATAAAATACCTCATGAATATAGAAGTTGAAAAAAATAGAATATTCTTTAACGATGGTAATAATAGACAAGAAATTCACCCTTTCTGGCTTAGAGAAAGAGTTGAAAATAAAGAGTTCTTAGACGAAATCACACAACAAAGATTATTTGATCCCAGCATTTTACAAACCAATATTTTAATAGAGAAGGTAAAATTAGAAAATGATGAATTAGAAATAAATTTCAATGATGGCGTCAAATCATATCTAAAAGTAAGCAATATTATAAACGAGTATTCTAATCAAAAAATGGTTATGAGCTCTATAAAAAAAGTTAAATGGGACTCTAACTTAAATAATTTAAAGAACTTCATCTACAATGCTGATATTAGTGAAACTAAGGAAATGTATGACTTGCTTGTTTCTTTTTATCAATACGGATTTGTGATTATTAAAAATGTTCCAACTCAAGATAATTTCATTATAAATTTTGCTAATTCAATTGGAAGCGTAAGAAGGACGAATTTTGGAGAGTTTTTTAATGTAAGATCAATACCTAATCCTAATGATTTAGCATACACATCTTATAATTTGGCTCCTCATACAGATAATCCTTACAGAATACCAGTACCATGTATTCAGCTTCTTCATTGTATTGAAAATGAGGTATCTGGTGGACTGTCAACTCTTGTGGATGGTTATACTGTTACCGAAGATTTAAAAAATGAATTTAAAGATTATTATGAAATTCTTACTAAGATAAAAGTAAAATTTAAATTTATTGATAAAGAAGTCATATTAGAAGATTGGTCTGAACTTATTAAGTTAGATGAAAAAGGAGAGTTTAAGCAAGTGAGATTTAGTCCAAGATTAGATTATGTGCCAATATTAAATAAAGAAGATTTAGATTTATATTATAAAGCAAGGAACAAGCTTTCAGAATTTTATAATTCAGATAAATATAGGATAGAATTTAAATTGAATCCTGGCGACTTATTAATGATGGATAATTATAGATTACTTCATGGTAGAACTAGTTTTGATTCAAATGAAGGAAATAGATTCCTTCAAGGGTGCTACATTGATTATGATAGTACAGAGGGAAAAATTAGACATCTAAAAAGAAAATTTAATATCTAACTTATCCAAGATTTTGCATGAATGGAATATATTCTAGAAGGTAATATCCTAAAGCTTGAAGTTGATTTGTAATCATTAATACTCCAGTAATCAAAAGGAGAGAACCACCTGTTTTATTTATAACATTCATTTTTGTTTTTAAATTTTTAGAAAAAATCATAAATTTCTGAATTAAATATCCCGATAAAATAAAAGGTAACGCAAGACCTAATGAATAAAATGATAAAAGTAAAATTCCTTTATTTATGCTTTCCTCTGTAGATGCGATTGCCAATATTGATCCAAGAATAGGTCCAATGCAAGGTGTCCAACCAAAACCAAATGCCATACCAACTAAAATTGAGCTAAATACACCTGATTTTTTATCTGCTTGGAACCTTTTCTCATAATTTAAAAACTTTAAATTAATTAAGCCTATTATTTGAAGTGAGAAAATTATTATAATTGTACCAGCTACAATTCTTAGAGTGTTTGAGTTATCTAAAACTAATGATCCTAAAAATGTTGCTGTTGCTCCAAAACTAATAAAAACAATTGAAAATCCAACCGTAAAAAGAACTATAGGAAATAAATTTATACTCTTTTTTTCAAGAAGTTCGTTAAGAGTTGAGCCAGATATATATGAAATGTATCCTGGAATAAGTGGTAATACGCAAGGGGATAAAAAGCTTATCAAACCTGCGCTAAATGCAAGAAATATTTCGATCATTATCCTGTATTTTTAATCGCTGCAGAAATTCCTGCAATAGATGTCATCATCGCATCATCAAGTAACTTTTTGCTTTTTTTATCTAATTTCTTTTGTTTTTGCTTTTTCATCACGATTACTTGTAAAACATTGAGTATTTCTGAGTAGATATTTCTAATAATTGCAGGTCCCCGGAAAGCTTTTCTTTGTTTAAGTATTTCTCTAGGAGTAATATCATGATTTAATTTTTTTACTGCATTAAACTGATATCTTAGTTTATCACCAACTCTAACTAATTTTTGGTCTGCTAAATTTTTCTCATAAATTTTTGAAATTTCAGGATCAACTTTTGATAAGACCATGTCTAATAAGTCCATTGTAGAATTAAAATATGGCCAATTTTTTTCCATATCTGTTAAAGTTTTTTTAAATTTTTTAATTGATGAGTACCTTAAAGCTTCAGCGGTTCCTAACCAGGCAGGTAACATCAGTCTTATTTGTGTCCAAGCGAAAACCCATGGTATGGCTCTTAAACTATTAATGTTATCTACATTCTTTCTTTTGGATGGTCTAGATCCTATCGATAACTTACCCAAAGCCATATGTGGCGTAACAGTTTTAAAATATCTGATGAAGTCAGATGTTTGATTTATATTTTTTCTATAAGAACTAGTTGAGACATTTGACATTTTTTGAATAAGATTTCTCCATTCTTTTTTGGGATTTGGAGGTGGATTTAGAGTTGCTTCCATGACAGAGCCAATATAACTACACAGGTTATACTTTGCTAATGGTTCATATCCATATTTTTGTTGTATTACTTCACCTTGGTCTGTAATTCTTATTTTTCCGTTAACAGAATAAGGTGGCTGCGATCTTAAAGTTGCTTGAATAGGCCCTCCTCCTCTACCAGCAGAACCACCTCTACCATGAAAAAATGTAACATTAATTTTATATTTCTTTGCTAATTTAATAATTTCTTCTTGTAATTTATATTGATGCCAACTAGCTGATAATTTACCTGCATCTTTACTAGAGTCTGAATACCCAATCATAATTTCTTGCTTATTTAGTATGTATTTTCGGTACCATTTTAATGAGAATAATTTTTCCATTATTTTTTTACCATTTATCAAATCATCTAAAGTCTCAAATAAAGGAACTACTCTTAACTTACTTTTGATATTAGCCTCTTTTTGCAAATACATTACAGATAAAATATCTGAGGCAGATGAAGTCATCGATATTACGTACGCTCCTAAACACTCTTTTGGTTGACTAGACAAAGCTTTAAAAGTTGACCAAACTTCTTTATTTTCTTTATTTTTAAAAATAAATTTATTAATTGAATTTTTGCCTCTAATTTTATCTGATAAATACTTTATTTTTTTTGTCTCACTCCAAGAATTATAATTTTGCCTAGATTTTCTTTTTATAAATTCATTCAGTAATTGTGAATGTCTAGATGACTCTTGTCTTATATCCAGTCTTGCAAGATTGATTCCAAAACATTTTGCTCTTCTCATTAAATCAAGTAAATCACTACTAGCTATATTTTCGTTCTGATTTTGCTCTAAAGACTCTCTTACAACTCTTAAGGGTTTTAAAATTTCTTCTCTTTCAGAAAGTAATATTTTTTCATTTAATGGTTTACCATAATTAAGATGTTGTTCTATTTCTCTATGGGTTGTTCTTAGTTTATCTCTTAATGGTCTTAAATAAACTCTATATGGTTCAAAGGTTTTTCCTGTAGCTTTTAATATTTTATTTGAGCATTTTTCCATAGAGTAAGATCTAATTAATTTAGTTAAAGACTTTTCATAAAGTTTAGCAGCTTCCCATCTTGATAAAAGAATAACTCTTTTGGTCACCTCGGAAGTTACAAAAGGATTTCCATCCCTGTCGCCTCCCATCCAAGACCCAAATTCAATTGGATTAAAATTTTTTGGAAGTCCTTTGCCCATATTTTTTTCAAAAATTTGATTTAATCTTCTGTAAACTTTAGGTATTGTATCCCATAAACTATCCTCAATAATTGCTAATCCCCATCTAGCCTCTTCTGGAGGAGTAGGTCTAGATCTTTTAATTTCATCTGTATTCCAAATGATTGTAATTTCATCGTATAGTTTTTTGTCTAAAATTTTTAATTTTGATGGATAATTATTTAGAAGAATTCTTTGCTCAAGAATTTCTGTTAATGTATGATATTTTTGAATCAAGGTTCTTCTTTTAACTTCAGTAGGATGAGCTGTTAAAACTATTCCAATATTTAAACTTTTTGCAATATTATAAACTTTATTATTTGAAATTTTTTTATTTTTAAAAAAATTTTCAAAAATTTCTTCTATAAATATATTTTGGAATTTTTTATTTGATTTTATATTTTCATATTGATCTAAAGTTCTAGATGCATCTATTGACTCTGCTAAATTATAAAAATTCATGAAATGATTAAATGCTCTTGTTAATTTAAATAAAGACTGTGGACTAAGCTTATTAACTTCTATTAGAATTTTCTTAAATGGTTCTTTCCTACTTTTATTTGCAACATTTGCCTTTGACAAAAGTCTAATTTTTTCAACTAAGTTAAAAAAGTTAGAGCCCTCCTGTTTTTTTATTACTTTACCAAGAATATTACCTAAATGTCTAACGTCATCCCTAAGTGATTTGGTTGGAATTCTTTCGTAATAAAGATCTCGTTTTAACATGATTAAAATTAAATTTTTTTTGATTTATACCTTTCGTATTTGTTTCTACTTTAAATAAACTTCCTGAGAATTTAAATTTTTTAATTTCACTTTTTTTCATACCTTTTAAGGCTGAAGTTACAAATAATTCTGAGTTATTTTTACCACCAAATGCACAGTTTGTTATATTTTTTGCGGGTAATTTTACTTTATGTAGTATTTTTCCAGATTTACTAAAAATTGAAATACATGCTCCGTGAAAATGACAAACCCAAAGATTTTTATTTTTATCTAAAGTCATTCCATCAGGCACACCTTGATTCTTTGTAAATTTTTTAAATACAATTTTTTTTGTAATATTTAAGTTTTTATTTATTTTAATTTTATAAATAGTTTTTTTCCTACTATCTGTATGATAAAAATTGTTGCTATCTATAAATGCTGGGCCATTTGTTATGTAATAGGTGGTATCAACTTTTTTTAAATTTAATTTTTTATCAAGGCAATATAACGATCCATTTGTCAAATTTCTTTCAGGATTATCCATAGTGCCGAACCATAATCTACCTGATGGATCTGTCTTACCGTCATTAATACGATTTGTTTTAATGTCTTTTTCTATATAAATTGATTTTAAAATTTTTTTTGTTTTTAAGTTTAAAATTCTTAACTCACCCTGAAGACCTAATATAAAAATGTTATTTTTTATATGTGCTAGAAAACCTACCTCTTTATTAATTTTAATTATTTTGCTTTTATTATTTTTTATATTTAAAATATGTATTCTTTTTTTTTTTATATCTGTAAAATATATCGATTTATGTTCTTTTACCCATAATGTTCCCTCACCCAATATACATTTAGCGTTCCACAATACTTCAGGTTTTGAGGTTTTTATTTTAACCATTGTATTCGTATTTTTTAATAAAATCTTTATTTGGATTAATTCCAATCCCTATATTTTCTAGTGGAGATGCGAACCCATTTTTATTTTTAACTTGATCTAAAATTGAAAATTTTTCCTCTGCTAAATCAGTTATGAAAATATTTTTTTCTGTTGTATCAAACTCTAACATAGACTTTGTTGGAAATAGTCCACCTGGCATATCGGGTAATGTTGTTAGCAAATGAAGATTAACTGCCACACTTAAAGCTGAGCCCCAAACATGATTTACTATTGGAATAAAATTAGACTGTGCTAAAGCCGATACTTTTAAATATTCAGTAATTCCACCTAAACCACAAACTTCAGGTTGAGCAATATCAATACAATTATTTTTTATAAGTTGGTTCCATCCATATTTGGTAAACTCTGCCTCACCTCCAGCAATATTAGTCTTTAACTTTTGTTTAAGTTCTTTGTAACTATCATAATCCTCAGGAGCCACTGGTTCCTCAAACCAATAAATATCCATTTCATCTAATCCACTTCCGACATATAAGGCATCATTTTTATTATAAGCATGATTTGCGTCCACCATTAGTTTGAATTCAGATCCAATTGCATCTCTTACAGCACTAACCAACTTTAAATCTTCTTTAGGACCCATGCCAATTTTCATTTTCATGGCTTTGAAATTCTTCTTTTTTATTTGATTAGCTTCATTTTTGAACAATTCACAAAGTTCTTCGATTGATTTTTTTTGTAGCATCATTCCGTAGCCGTAAACTGGAATTTTATCATTAGTTTTACCTCCTAATAATTGATAGAGAGGTAAATTAGCTTTTTTTGCCAATATATCCCACAATGCTATATCAATTCCTGATAATGCTTGAATTGGCATTCCTTTTTGTCCACTGTCTCTGAGTAAATTATATACTTTGTGCCAAATATGTTCTTTGTTAAGTGGATCATCTCCTTTTATTAAAGGTTGAATAACTTTTTCTACAATATATTTATTTGCTAGAGCTATGTTTCCAGGTCCGAAACATTCTCCCCAACCTGTAATACCTTCGTCTGTCTCTACCTCAACTAAATGGGCAGTTCTATATTTGTAATATTGTTGTGAGTAACCTAGTTCTTTATCTAACTCATATCTAAGTACATGACTTTTGATTGAGTTAATTTTCACAACTTTAAACAGCAACTACTTTAGAGTTCTGTTCTCCTAAGTTCTCTATCGACAATTTCATTTGGTCACCTGCTTTAAGAAATACTTGTGGTTTTCTACCCATTCCAACTCCTGGAGGTGTTCCAGTTGTGATTATATCCCCTGGTTGTAATGACATAAATTTACTTACATAAGATACAATGATATCAACGTTAAAGATCATAGTACTTGTATTTCCCGTTTGCATTCTCTCACCATTTACATCCAACATCATTTTTAAATTATTTATATCTTTAATCTCATCCTTAGTTACTAGGTAAGGTCCAGTGGGGCCATAAGTATCGTGAGATTTACCTTTAACCCATTGTCCCATTTTCTCAATTTGCCATTCTCTTTCACTAACATCGTTTACTAAGCAATATCCTAAAATATGATCTTGTGATTGGTCTTCTGAAATATGTTTAGCCTCTTTTCCTATTACAATTCCAAGTTCAACTTCCCAATCTAGTTTTTTTGATCCTGAAACTATTTCCACATCATCATTAGGACCACACATTGAACTAGTAGCCTTCATAAACATAATTGGTTCTTTTGGAATATCAGCACCAACCTCAGCAGCATGGTCTGAATAATTAAGCCCTATTGCAACAAACTTTCCTGGACTTGTAATGCAAGAACCTATTCTTTGATCTGATGAAATTTCAGGAAGGCTTGATGTATCTACACTTTGAATTTTTGAAATTGTTTCAAAATTTAAATTGTGTGGGTTTAAATCACTTACATGTGAGCTAATATCTCTTATTTTTCCATCACCATCTAGTATAGCTGGTTTTTCTTTTCCCTTTTCACCTACTCTTAATAGTTTCATTATTTCTCCTTTATATTTAAATTGTCATTCCACCATCAACAGAAAAAGTATTTCCTGTTGTAAATGTTGATTCATCACTAGCTAAATAGATAGCAAAATCGGCTATTTCTTGTGCAGTTCCTAGTCTTTCCATGGGTTGTCTTGCTATGAAATCCTTTTTTGCCTTAACTGGATCCGGGCTTTGTTTTACTCTATCTTCCCAAGAAGGAGTGAATACGGTTCCAGGTGCAATTGCATTACATCTAATTTTTTGCTTAACAAAATCAGATGCGATTGATTTTGTTAGTCCAATAATAGCTGCTTTACTTGCTCCATAAACAAATCTGTTTGGCAGCCCCTTAATACTTGACGCAACAGAAGCAACATTAATAATGCTACCTCCATTATTATTTATCATCGTTGGTAATGTAGCTTTACACATAAAGTACATAGATTTAATATTAGTATCAAAAGAGAAATCCCAATCTTTCTCCTCGCAATCTAAAATTGTTCCGTGATGGACAAATCCTACGGCATTAAATAATACATCTATATTGCTAAATGTATTTATGAATTCTTTGATATCTTCATTTTTTGTTGAGTCTAATTTTTTTACTTTAATTTTTGGGTATTCTTTATTTAGCTCACTTAAAGTATTTTCATTAATGTCTGTAGCTGTGACATTTGCACCTTCGTTATGAAAAGTTATAGCTGTTGCTTTTCCTATCCCTTGTCCAGCTGCAGTAATGATTACTTCTTTTCCGTCAAGTCTTCCCATTATTTATCCTTTCAATTTCTTTATATAGTGAACTATGATCTGTTTCACCATGTCCATTCTCAACTAGTGATTTATACATTTCTTTAACTAAATTTGAAATAGGTAATTGAGTATTATAATTATTTGCACATTCTAAGATATTATTCATATCTTTTAGCTGACTTGAAGTTTTACCTTTCGGACTAAAATCTTTATCTATCATTCTTTTTCCATGTGTTCTAAGAACTTTACTATCAGCCCAACCACCAGATAAAGCCTTAATCATTTTATTTGGGTCAGCTCCAGCCTTTTCACAAAGGGTAACCGCTTCAGCAACAGCACCAATAGCTAATCCAACAATAATTTGGTTTGCTAATTTTGAGACCTGGCCACATCCTATTGGACCAACAAGAGTTGGGTTTCCCATTGATTTTAAAATATCTTTAACTGATTCAAAAACTATCTGTTCTCCTCCAATCATTATAGCGAGAGATGCTTCTTCGGCTCCTATTGTTCCACCTGAAACTGGTGCATCTAAGTAATTAATTTTTCGAGATTTTAAATTTTTTCCATGATTAACTGCTGTAGTTTGTTTTACAGAGCTCATATCAATTACAGTTGAATTAGGTTTTAAATTATTTAAAAATTCATCGCTACCTATAACTTCATTGATCGCATCATCATTGGTTAACATTGTAATTACCACATGACTTTCTTTAACAAGTTCTCCTATTGAATTTGAAATTTCGGCACCAAAGTCTTTTAGTGGCTCAGCTTTATTTTTGGATCTATTAAATGCTCTAACTTTGTATCCAGCTCTCAATATGTTTTTTGCCATCGGAAAGCCCATAAGGCCAGTACCAATAAAGCCTATATTTTGCATTATTTTCTAGGGACAAAATCGTGGAAGTTTTGCGTCATTGCTTCTGGAAAGAACATAACACAAGCCAAAACAATCAATTGAATTACTATAAATGGTGCAAAACCTCTGAAAATATCAGTTAGTGAAATGTGTGGTGGAGCAACTGATTTTAAATAGAATGCTGCAGGACCAAATGGTGGGCTTAAAAATGAAACTTGCATATTTACACAGAATAGTATTCCAAACCATATAGGATCAAAACCAAGAGCTAGTACTATTGGTAAAAAAACTGGCATTGCTAATAGAACTATTCCAACCCAATCCATGAATGCACCCATTATTAAAAACATAATTTGCATCATAAAAATTAAATACATTGGTTTTAAATCGTAGGCTAAAATTGTTTCAGCAACATAAGTGGGTCCTCCTGCAAGAGAATAGGCTCCTGCCAAAACTGTAGCACCAAAAGTAATTGTTAATATAGTTCCTGAAGCTTTAAAGGTTCTAACAAGTGCGTCTTTAAACAAAAACCATGTTAACTCTTTTCTAGCAGCTATTATTATTAGCGTTGCAACTACACCCATACCAGCTGCTTCAGTAATACCAGTCATACCAGAATAAATTGATCCCAAAACAATTATTACAATACCAATAGGTGGTAAAAGACCAGGAAGGTATGACATCTTTTCTCTCAAAGTTAAAGCTGGTTCATCACTTAATGGTGCAAGATGTGGTTGTAATCTTGTTCGAATAAGAATGTAAGTGATTATTAAACCTGAGATCATTAAGCCAGGAACGATTGCCTCTTGGAACAACATTGTAATTGAAGTTTCTGTTGTCAAACCATAAATAATTAAAACAATCGATGGTGGGATCATTGTGCCTAAAGAACCTGATGCACAAATAATACCTATCGACATATCTTGATCGTATTTCAATCGCAACATCTGGGGCAGTGCAATTAGTCCTAATAAAACTATCTCTCCTCCAATAATTCCACTCATAGCTGCCATGATTGTTGCCATGATCGCTGTTACTACACCTACTCCACCTCTAGTTTTTCTTAACCAAGCATTTAATGCATCATACAAGTCTCTGGCAATATTCGAGCGTTCGAGTAAGGAGGCCATAAATATAAATAATGGTACAGATAAGAATGAATATGTTACAACAAGAGAATAATATCTTGAAAGCAAAATTCCTAAAGCATGTTCACCTATATATAAAAATACAAGCACTGCTCCCATAAAACCTGAAGCAAAACCCATAGGCACACCTATTGATATCAATGCTAATAATCCTACTATTAGTATTATCGAGAGTGTCCCTATCTCAAATTCCATTTTATTTTAAATCTTTGGCAGGTTGGTACTGTTTTTCTTTAGGATTTTTCCAATCAATAATTAAATTATTTATTGACTGTAGAGCTATAAGAAATATACAAATAAGTGTTAGTGGTTTCATGGTTGCAGGAATTGGTGGATCCCAATAAGTTGCAAATCTTTCCCAATTTATAAATGATCTATATGCATCTTCCATGCCTCCATAAATTACAGCGGCTGCAAAAGTAACAATAATTATAGTACTAATTAGATCAAAAATTCTCTGAGTTGGTCTGCTTACATAATCATATAATAAGACAATTCTAATATGACTTCTAAGCCTTGTGGCATATATTCCACCAACTAAATAACAAACACCTGCCAACCATAAACATAATTCATTAGCCCATAATGTTGGTTTAAATAGAACATACCTCATAAAAATTTCATACATCATGACAATAACAATTATAGGGATTAAATATTTTATAGTGTGACTTAAAAATAATGAAATTCTATCAATCCAATTTATTGGAAAATCGTCTTTACTTGCAACTTTTTCATTTTGCTCTTGTAATTGCTTATCTTGTAATTTTTTATCACTCATTGGCAAAAAAATTTTAAAGAAGGGCCTATTTCAGGCCCTTCTATATTTTGTTAAGTGCTTTTTATTATAGGATACCGTTAGCTTTCATGTAAGCTTTATGTATCTCTATAAGAGCAGCAGCTTCTGGAGATTTAGTCTTCCATTCTTCCCATGCCCCAAGTGCAGCATTTCTGAACTTTAGTCTATCCTCTCTTGACCAGTCATGAAGAGTAACGCCCATTTCATTCAAAGCTTTTACAGCTTCAGCGTTTTTTCTCTCAACTAAGCTAGTAATAGTTCTTCCTGCTATTTCTATTCCTGCTTTCATTGCACCTTGTTCATGAGGTTTTAACTTGTTCCAAACTTTTGTGTTACAAGCTAAGTGGTCAGCTGGCATAGAGTGGAAACCTGGATATGTAGCATATTTGTTTTGCTCATAGTGTCCACCAGCATAGTTTGTGGCTAATGATGAATAATCAGCTCCATCGATTAGACCAGTTTGTAAAGCAGTTGGAACTTCACCGAAATCCATTACGATTGGTTTAGCTCCTAATGCTGTAAAGATCATACTTTCCATTCCTGGAGGTGATCTAAATTTAAAGTCTTTTAGTGAAGCAACATCTGGAATTGGTCTGCTAGAAATTAAAGACTCATGTCCTGGTATCCACCAACCAATTAATGTCATTCCATATTTATTGTAAAGTGCATCAACAGCTTCTTGAGCTCCTGGGAAATTCAAGAATTCATATTGTTGATATGGGTTATCATATCCACCCATTACATCACCTGCAAATTGGAAAGCTGCGTTTTTACCAGTTTGGTAACCAGCCCCTGTCATATCACAGTCAATAATTCCAGTTTGTGCAGAGTTAAATACCTCAGCTGACTTACCAGTTACAGATGACGAGTAAAACATTTGTATTTTCAAACTTCCACCAGAAAACATTTCAACGTTTTTAGCAAATTGAGCTGCAACTTCACCATTTGGTGAACTAGCTGTAAAGTGAGTTTCTATTTTAAGAGTTTTTGCGTGAGCAGAACCAAACAAAGCAATAGAAACTACAGCAATAGCAGCTGTTAGTTTTGTTATTAATTTTAACATTATTTCCTCTCAGTTATGTTATTATCTAAATTTAAACACAAAGAGAAAAAGATTTCAAATAAAAGAGAGAATTTATATATTTGTAAAATATATAATTTTGGATAGTACAACTTTTAGTCGAATATTAAACTACTTCTGAAAGCAGTGGTTTATTTGAAAAAAAACACTTTAAATTATTAACTGCTAGCATGCTCATAGCTAATCGAGTTTCATGTGTCGCACTACCAACATGAGGTAAGACAAAACAATTATCTAATTCTAAATATCTTTTATCTAGATTAGGTTCATTATTAAATACATCAAGTCCAGCACCATAAATTTTTTTGTTTTTCAAAGCCTCTATTAATGCATCGTCATCTACAGTTGATCCTCTTGATGTATTTATAAACACTGAATGTTTTGGAAATAATTTTAAGGTTTCTGAATTGATTATATTTTTTGTTTCCGGAGTAGCAGGAGTATGTAAACTTACATAATCACAATTAGGTAACATAGATTTTAAATCTGAGTAATAAGCAGCATCTTTTTCAAGATCTTTAGATAATTTATTTCTATTGAAGTAAATTATTTTCATATTAAAAGCTCTTGCTCTATCAGCTACAATCTGACCAATTCTTCCCATTCCTATGATGCCTAAAGTTTTTCCTGTAATTTCATTACCCACCATTAATTTTGTAATATCAGGTTTATGATCTTTCCAAGTATTTGTTTTAACTAAATTATAAGCCTCTCCGATTCTTCTTGAGGATGCTAAAATTAGCAGAACAGTTATTTCTGCTACAGCGTCGTTTAATACATTTGGTGTATTCGATAATTTTATGTTTTTTTCCTTAGCTGATTGAGTATTTATATTATCATATCCCACTCCAACATGACCAATTACTTTTAACCTGCCTGTCAAACTATCAAAGAAATTCTTATCTAATTTATCAAAACTTGTTGAAATTAATCCATCATAATTATTTACAAGTTTAATTAATTCCTCATACGGATAAGGTTTGTCCTCCAAATTTAAAGTAACATCGAATTCTTGTTTTAATATTTCCTCTGCTCCATCAGAGATTTTTCTAGAAACTAGTATTTTTGGTTTCATCTAATGGGAGTTTCTTAAAATACCCTTAGTTTTAGTAATATCTAAATATTGATCTCTTGACATTATACATGCTCCATCTTCGAGTTGACCAACATTTGATCTAGAAATTTCTTGCCAAGGAGTTTGATTATTAAGTTTTTTTATTTTTTTCTTTTTTCTTCTTTTTGTAAACTCTAATTTTGTTATTTGAAGGTCTACTCTTCTTTTATTTAAATCGATTGTCATTTTATCGCCAGTTTTAACAATTGCTAAATCTCCACCTACTGCAGACTCTGGTGATACATGAAGTATTGATGGACTTTCTGAGGTACCGCTCTGTCTACCGTCACCAAG
Source organism: uncultured Pelagibacteraceae bacterium (assembly GCA_902584995.1). Lineage (GTDB taxonomy): Bacteria > Pseudomonadota > Alphaproteobacteria > Pelagibacterales > Pelagibacteraceae > Pelagibacter. Next base: position 41,655 of record CACICF010000002.1, on the reverse strand, counting down.
CGTGGGTAAAGCATTTATGCCCCTTTTTAATAGTCTATCTGGTGGTTGCATGTTCACCACTTCAGCAGATCCTGGATATCCAACAGGTCCACATCCTCTTATTATTAAGATTGAATTTTCATCAATCTTTAACTTTTTGCTATTTATTCTTTTATGATAATCTTCAGGTCCTTCAAATACTACAGCTTTACCTTTAAAGACATTTGGATGTTTAGGATTTGACAAATATCTTTCCCTAAATTCTTTGCTAATAACTGAAGTTTTCATGATTGCTGATGAAAAGAAATTACCTTTCATAACTAAAAAACCTGCCTTATCAGTTAAATTATCTTTGAAAGTTTTTATTACATCTCTATCGACATTTATTTTTTTTCTTAAGTTTTGAGCAACTGTTTTTCCTGTTACAGTTATTAAGTTTTGGTGGATTTTTTTATGCTTCATTAATTCTTTCATGATTGCAGGTATACCGCCCGCTCTGTAAAACCTTCCATTAAATGCTCTCCAGCAGGTTGGCAGTTAGCCAATAAAGGTATTTTGTGCCCTAATTTTTGCCAATTTGATAAATCAAATTTCACACCCATGTGTTTTGCAATTGCAATTAGATGAGTAGTGCAATTACTTGATGCACCTATAGCACTAGCAACCACAACTGCATTTTCAAAAGCTTTCTTTGTCATTATCTTAGAAGGTGTAAGATCTTCATGGACCATATTTACAATTCTCGATCCTGTCTCAAAAGAAATTTGTTCTCTTTCTCGATAAGGCGCTGGTATCACAGCACATCCAGGTAAAGACATTCCCAATGCTTCCGCCACTGAATTCATTGATGAAGCAGTTCCCATTGTATTACAATGACCAGGACTTGGTGAAGATGCAGCTGCCATATCCATAAATTCCTCGTAATTAATTTCTCCTTTTGCATGTAATCTTCTTGCTTCCCAAATAATGGTTCCTGCTCCAGCTTTTTTGCCTTTATAATTACCATCCAGCATTGGGCCACCAGATAAAACAATTGCAGGAATATTTACTGTAGCAGCTGCCATTAAAGCTGCTGGAGTAGTTTTATCACAACCAGTTGTAAGTATTACTCCATCTATTGGATAACCGTAAAGAACTTCGACCAATGATAAGTAAGATAAATTTCGATCCAACATTGCAGTAGGCTTTTTCCCAGTTTCTTGGATTGGGTGAGTAGGAAATTCCATCGGAATACCACCTGATCTTCTAATTCCATCTTTAATTCTTTTGCTCAAAGATAAAAAATGTCTATTGCATGGTGACAAATCACTACCTGACTGCGCAATACCTATTATCGGATTGCCTGATTGAAGCTCTTCTCTTGTAAGTCCATAATTAAGATATCTTTCTAAATACATGGCTGTCATGCCTGGGTCTTTAGGATCATCAAACCATTGTTTACTTCTTAAATTCTTTTTTTTCATCAAATTATAAATATTTTATTTAAATTAAATTAATTTATAATGTTTTATAAAACTTATATTTAAAAATGAATAGTCTAATTGTTCTAAATAAAAATGACAATGTTGGTGTAAGTCAATTCATTATGCCAGAAAAAACAAAAATTAATGGTCAAGATATTAGCACTATTGATCCAATACCTTTTGGGCATAAAGTTTGTTTAAAACCAATAAAAAAAGGTGACCCAATAATCAAATATGATCAAATAATAGGATTTGCCTCTAAAAATATAAGTGCAGGCGAACATGTTCACACACATAATTTAGAATTCAAAGAATTTGAAAGAGCCTTTAAAGTAAATAATAAAAAAACAATTGTTGATGAAAATGCAGATACTTTTTTCAACGGAATTTTGAGAGAAAATGGCCAGGTTGCTACAAGAAACTATATAGGAATTGTAAGTACAGTAAATTGTTCAGCAACTGTAACAAAGATGATTGTTGAAAAGATAAAGTATTCAAACATTTTGAATGATTACCCTAATATAGATGGAATCGTTCCAATTACGCATTCTACTGGATGTGGCATGAATACAGTTAGTGAAGGAATGCAAATGTTTCAAAGAACGATTGATGGTTTTAAAAATCATCCAAATTTTTCACATGTTTTTGTCATTGGCTTGGGTTGTGAATGCGCACAAGTAAGTTTATTTGATGAGTCGGTCAAAAAACATAATAGGATACATTTTTTAACAATTCAGGATGAAGGTGGCACAAAAAAAATTGTAGATAAAGTCTTATCTCAAATTAAAAATCTATTATCTGAAGCAAATAATATTAAAAGAACTCCAGAGTCAGTGAGCCATTTAACTTTAGCTCTTCAATGTGGTGGCTCAGATGGATATTCCGGTATAACTGCAAATCCAGCTTTGGGTGTGGCAGCTGATATGTTGGTAAAAAAAGGGGGAAGTTCTATATTATCAGAAACTCCTGAGATTTATGGTGCAGAACACCTTTTAATCAACAGAGCAAACAGTCAAGAAACAGCAGATAAACTTATGAAAAGATTAGAATGGTGGAAGCATTATACTTCAATAAACAATAGTACAATGGACAATAATCCTGCACCAGGAAATAAAAGAGGTGGCTTAACTACAATTCTAGAAAAATCTCTTGGTGCTGTTGCAAAAGGCGGTAAATCAATTTTAGAAGATGTATTGGAATATGCAGAGCCATTGAAAAATAAAGGCTTTAATTTTATGGACTCACCTGGGTATGATCCAGTTTCTGTCACAGGTCAAGTTGCTTCCGGTGCAAATGTTATATGTTTTACTACAGGTAGAGGTTCATGCTTTGGATGTAAACCGGTACCAAGTTTAAAACTGTCTACAAATTCTGCAATGTATAAAAAAATGGAAGAAGATATGGATATTAATTGTGGAACAATAGCTGAAGGACAAGAAGATATTGAAAAAGTTGGAAGTAAGATATTTGATCTTGTTGTAAATACCGCTTCAGGAAATAAATCAAAAAGTGAAATTAATGGCTACGGTGACGAGGAATTTAATCCTTGGCAAGTAGGCGTTGTAATGTAACTTTTGATTGATTGATAAAAATATCCCATGTCTAAAAATCCAAAAGCTTCCTTATTTAAAGTAATTTTTCTATCTGCTTCAGGTTTTTTTTTATTTGTATGCATGGACTCTACAGCAAAATATTTAGGAAGTGTTATGCCTGTTACTCAAGCAGTATGGGGCAGATTTTTTTTCCATTTTATTGCACTTTGTGTTTATTTTTTACTTTTTAAGCCAAAACTAAATTTAACAAGAAATTTTAAAATTCAAATTGTTAGATCTTTATTAATGGTGACAGCAACATTCTTTATGTTTAACTCATTACAAAGATTTGATTTAGTTGATATATATGTGGTTTTTTTTAGTGCACCATTAATTGTTTCATTATTATCAGCATACTTTTTAAAAGATATTTTATCTCCCAAAGGTATAATTTTAATGTTGTTAAGTTTTGGGTCAATTGTTTACGCTTTAGGCCCTAGTATGAAAATATTATCACCTGAACTAATATTTCCAATAGTTCCTCCATTATGTTGGGCACTTTATCAATTCTTTACTAAACTTATTTCTGGAAACAATGAACCTTTCTCAGCAGTTTTTTATACCGCTGTTACTGGTGCTTTAATTTTTACCATTTATATTTCTTTTAATTGGAAACCAATTGAAAATAATTTTTATTGGATAGGGTTAATAGCAATGGGTATTTTTGGTTTCATAAGTCACTTTATAATTATTTATGCGATTCAATTATCAAATTTATCTTTTGTAACTAACTTTCAATATTCACAGTTACTATGGTCAACTATAATTAATTTTTTAATTTTTGGTGTACCTGCAGATATAAGTAAAATAATAGGTCTAATAGGTATTATAATTTTTGGAGTTATGTTTATTAGAGTTGAAGGATCAAAAAAAGTTAAAAAAGTTAGTTAATTTTTATTTTTTTTCCTGATTTTGAACTTTTATTTATTGCATCAAAAATAATAAGAGAATTTAAACCATCTTTACCTGTCACTTTAGGTTGTTCTTTTTTTATTACGACTTTAGAGAAATGATCAATTTGATTAATTAATGTTTCATTGCTCTTTTGGACATTAATTTTATTATTATGAATTCTATTCCACCAACTTCTTTCTTTTTGATAATACCAAAATTTTAAATTTGGAAATTGAACAGAGCCTTTTGTTCCTCCTATGAAATAAGATGATTGATCAGTTATTGGATAAGCAGGATTTTCACCAGCGGTTAACTCATAACTCCAAGGAGAAGTAATTGTATCTGATATATTCAAAGTACATAAAGCACCGGACTTAAAAAATAGATTTACTGAAGCTGTATCTTCAACCTTATGTTTTCTTATACTATTTGATTTAAAAGCCTGAACATATTTTACTGAGCCAAGTAAATAACAAATCATATCAATATCATGAACCAAATTAATACCTAACGGACCACCACCATCACTTATTCTCCATTTTTCATTAAAATAATTTTTGTGTTTATAAAGCCAACATAAAATATTAGCAGATACAATTTTTCCGAGTTTTTTACCTTCTATTATTTTTTTTACTTTATTAACGATAGAATTATGTCGTCTATGATATCCTATTAATAAAGATGTTTTGTTTTTATTTGCACTACTTATAATTTTTTTTGCTGATTTTATATTATCCGAAATAGGTTTTTCTAACAAAACAGGTATTTTTGAATTTAAAAATTTTACAGTATCCTTTTCATGTAAAACATTTGGAGTTGCAACTATAACGGCATCAGGCTTATCACTTTCTAATAGTATTTTTGTATTTTTATATAGTGGAACTTTGAATTTTTTCGCTAATTCATTGCCTGTTTTTTTTATTTCTACAATTGAGTGAAGAGAAGCGTTTTTAGATCTTTGGATTGCTTTAATATGCTGTAATCCCATTAAACCAATTCCGATAACTGAGATTTTTACTTTCTTAGGCACAAATCTATATCTTAGGTGATACCAGCATCTATAATAAAGTTCTGTTTAGTGCATCCTGAGGACACATCAGAAGAAAGATGAACAACTAAACTAGCTACATCAGCTGGTTTTAGTTGTCTTTTCAAACATTGTTTATCAAGAATAAACTTTTTATATTTCGGCGTTAACCAATGCTTTATTTGGCGTTCAGTGGCAATTGATCCTGGAGTTACAGAGTTGCATCTAATATTGTATTTGCCAAATTCTCTTGCAAAAGACCTGGTTAAACCAATAACGGCTGATTTTGCTGTTTCATAAGCAACCTTGTCACCTTCACCCAACATCCAAGAAACTGAACTCAAATTTACAATAGCTCCACTTTTTTTTTGAATCATTCCTTTTAAAACTGCTTTAATAGTAAAGAAAAAGTGTTTTAAGTTTACATCCATTCTATTGTTCCAATATTTTTCATCTACCTGTTTAGTAGCATGTCTATCATCATTGGCTGCATTATTTATTAAAATATCAATAGGCCCTTTTGATTTTATTATTTTTTTAATTATATTTTCTAATTTTTTAATTTTTAAAAGATTACATTCAATAAAGTGTGGAACTTTAATCTTTTTTTTTTTTAAATTTGAAATTAATTTTTTGGATTCTTTTATATTTATATCCACAAAATAAACTTCGCATTCTTGCTCACAAAAATGCTCTACTATAGAAGCGCCTATTCCAGATCCTCCTCCTGTAATAAAAACTCTTTTATTTTTAAGATCAAAATATTTTACTTTCATTTAAATCCTTTCCTCAGTTTTAGCATCAAATAATGAAATTTGTGTTAAATCAAAATATAATTTTGTATTTTTTGATAATTCAATTTTTATTGTAGAAGGAAATTTAGCTAAAACTTCTTGATTTTCATAATCAAATGTCATTATTTGCTCGTGACCAATATACTCACTTAAATCAGCTCTTAGATTAATTTCAAAATCTCCCTCATTAGATTTTTTAGAGAATATATGCTCTGGCCTAACACCAAAAAAAACTTCTTTGTTTTCTAAATTAGATTTTTCTATAAAGTCGTATCCATTTATTGGAATTTCAAAGTTTGAGCCATTAGCAACAAATGAAATTTGATTTGAATTTTGTTTTAGATTGCCTTTGATCAAATTCATTGATGGAGAACCAATAAAATCTGCCACAAATGTATTGCTAGGTTTGTTGTAAATATTTTCTGGCGTATCATTTTGCTGGATCACACCATGATTCATTATAGCAATATTGGTACCTAAACTCATAGCCTCAGTTTGATCATGAGTAACATAGACTACAGTTGTTTTAAGCTGTTGATGAAGTTTTTTAATTTCTCTTCTCATTTCAACTCTTAATTTTGCATCCAAATTTGATAATGGTTCATCAAATAAAAATATTCTAGGCTCCCTTACTAATGCTCTTCCGATTGCCACACGTTGTCTTTGACCTCCTGATAGTTGTGAAGGTTTCCTTTCTAGTAAGGCATCAACTTGTAAAAATTTTGAAACTTTTTGTAACTGTTCCTCTATTTTTTCTTTTGACACTTTGGCTTGTTTAAGGCCAAATATCATATTTTCTCGCACATTCATTGATGGGTACAAAGCATAAGATTGAAATACCATTGCAATATTTCGGTCTTTTGGTTCTACTTTGCTTACATTGTAATCATCTATATAGACATTCCCCTCATTTATTGTTTCTAAACCAGCAATAATATTTAATAACGTTGACTTTCCACAGCCCGAAGGACCTAAAAGTACTAAGAAATTTCCCTCGTCTATTTCTAAATTAATTTTTCTTAAAACTTCTGTTGTTCCAAAATTTTTTGATAATTCATCAATTTTTAAAGTTTTCATGTTTATCCTTTTACTGCTCCTGAAGTTAATCCTCTAATAAAATATTTGCCTGCTAATACATAAACAATAAGTGTAGGAACGCCAGCTATTATTGCTGAGGCCATATCTACATTGTATTCCTTTACACTTGTGCTTGATAAAACCATATTATTTAATGCAACTTGAATTGGTGCTGCCTCTCCAAATGAAAAAGTTGATCCAAATAAAAAGTCATTCCATATTTGTGTAAATTGCCAAATAACTGTTACTACTATAATTGGTGCTGATATAGGAAGCAAAATTTTGAAAAATATTTTAAAAAAGCCAGCTCCATCTATTCTTGCAGCTTTTACTAATTCTGTTGGAACAGAAATATAATAATTTCTAAAAAATAAAGTTGTAAATGGAATTCCATAAACTGTATGAACTAACACAAGTCCAATTACTGAGTTTGATATTCCTAAAACACCAAGAGTTCTAGCCATAGGTAATAAGATTGCTTGGAATGGAATGAAACATCCAAATAATAAAAAAAGAAATACCCATTGGTCTCCTTTAAATCTCCATTTTGTTAAAACGTATCCTGTCATTGCACCAATAAATGTAGAAAAAAATACAGCTGGTACAACCATCTTTATTGAATTCCAAAAGTATGGTTTTAAAAAAGTATCACCTGCTCCATATCCTCTGCCGCCCCAAGCAACAGCCCAAGAGTCAAAGTTTAATCCACTTGGCCAGGTTAATAATGTTCCTTGACGAATTTCCTCCATTGTTTTTAATGAAGTTACGATCATTACATATAATGGGAATATAAAATATAATGCAAAAAGTATTAGCACAAAGTACAAAAACCATCTTAAGAACATGTTTGTATATTTAGATCTTTGTTCGAGCTGTTTATACGAAGTGTGTATCTTATCTTGCATTTTCTCTCCTCAACTCTGAATATAGGTATGGTATTATTACAGCTGCTACCGCCATGAACATCATCATTGCACTTGCAGCCGATAGACCAACTTGGCTTTTATGAAAAGCGGTTTGAGTCATATATAATGCTGGCATAGTTGTGGATATTCCTGGTCCACCTTGTGTTAAGGCAACTATTAGATCGTAACTTTTAATTGAAATGTGCACTAAAATTACAAAACTTGTAAAAAATACTGGTCTCATCATTGGAAGTAATATTTTCCAATAAACTGTAAACAGATTTGCACCATCTATTTTTGCTGCTTTAACAATTTCATCTTCAACTGATCTTAATCCAGCTAGAAATAATGCCATCACAAAACCAGCAGATTGCCAGACACCTGCGATAACAATAGTATAAATGGCCATTTCCCGATTAACCAACCAATCAAATGTAAAGTTTTCAAATCCCCAATCAATAAACATTTTTTGGATACCAAGAGTTGGATTTAAAATCCATTTCCATGCTGTTCCTGTTACAATGAAAGACAAAGCCATAGGGTATAGGTAAATTGTTCTTAAGACACCTTCTGCTCTAATTTTTTGATCCAAAAATATTGCAAGAATAATTCCAATTACAACACAGAATATTAAAAATAAAGCAGTAAAAATCAGTAAATTATCTACAGCTATAAGCCACTTTCTTGACCCCCAAAGTTTAACATACTGACCAACACCCCATAATTCATATTTGGGTAAAATTTTTGAATTAGTAAAAGATATATATAAAGTCCAAAGCACAAAACCATACACAAACCATCCAATCAATCCTACAGCAGGCGCCATTACAATTTTTGGTAAGTTTTTTTCTAACCACTTGAACATTATAAATATTTTTAATTTTGATTAAAAAAAAAGGCCACCTAAAACTTAGGTGGCCTCAATTTTTATTTTTTACATATTATCTAATACAGAGTCAGCTAAAGCATTTGCGGCATCAACAGATGACATATCAGAATTAAAGTGTTCTGTTATTACATCTTGAAGTGCAGCCTTCATAGTATTACCTTGAGCCATTCCATGAGCAAAACTTGGTACTAAACCACCGCTAGCACCTGCAGTTTTAATATCAGAATTTGAAGTTTTTGCACATTTATCAAATTCATCCATAGAAACATCTAATCTTGCTGGAATTGATCCTTTGTAAAGGTTAAAAACTTTTTGGAAGTTTTTACCCATCATTAACTTAGCTAATAATTTTTGACCTTCTTGTTTATCTGGATCACTAGTTTTATAGAATATAAAACTATCTACATTATACAAGTATCCATTATTAGAAGGTGTTGGAGCGCAGTAGTAATCTACACCTGGAACTTTTCCTGCAGCTGTAAATTCACCTTTTGCCCAATCTCCCATAATTTGAAAACCTGCTTTACCTTCGATAACCATTCCAGTAGCAACGTTCCAATCTCTTCCTGGGCTACCTTCATCTGTAAACCCTTGAAGTTTTCTCATTTGATCAAAAACTTTAACAGTTGTTTCACTTCTTAAACAAGTTTCTTTAAGATCAACATAGCAGTTTTTATAATAGTTGTTACCACCAATACCCATAGCTACTGCTTCAAATACTGTTGCATCTTGCCAAGCTTGACCACCATGCGCAAATGGAATTACACCAGCTGCTTGTAGTTTTTCTGCTGCTGCATTTAATTCATCCCATGATGTTGGAACCGAAATTCCATTAGCATCGAACACTGCTTTGTTTGCCCACATCCAATCAATTCTGTGAATGTTTACTGGAGCTGCACAATATGGACCACTATTATTTTGACATTTATGAACTGCTGCAATCATCGGATCTAATAAACTATCCCAGCCCTCTGATTGTGCAATTGGATCAATGTTATACGGAGCAACTACTCCCTCTTGATCGTATTCTTGAATTGTTGGTCCTTTAATTTGAGAAGCTGAAGGAGGATCTCCTGCAACTATTCTTGCCTTTAAAGCAACATTAGCAGCATCTCCACCACCACCAGTTACTGGCATATCTAGCCATTCACCGCCGTTAGCAGCGAAATCATCTTTTAATACTTTAAGAGCAGCAGCTTCACCACCAGATGTCCACCAGTGCAGAACCTCAATTTTTGGTCCAGCAATAGAAGAAGTAGATGTGAATGCAAATGCTATTAAAGCGATTAACATTTTTTTCATATATTTCCCTCTTATTTGTTAAATTAAGTTAACTTAAAAAAATCAAGTATAGATTGTTTTAGGGTAAGTCTACAATAAAAAAAATTTCAACCTATAATTGATTTAGAAAAATATTATAAAATTTATAATTACTGATATTTAAGGAAATTTTATTTTAATTTTTTTTTAAATTCAAAATTGTATTTTAGTAAATAGATTTCCTTCCTAACCTTGCTGCACCTCTAACGCCACTAGCATCTCCATATTTTGGTTTAAGAAAAACACCTTCGTATTCTCTTCCAGTTACAAATTTTCTTACAATTGTTTCAATTTCACTCAAAAAATCAATTTCGTTTGAAACTCCTCCACCAAAAACAAAACAATCTGGATCAAGAATATTAATTATATTTGCTAATGACATTGCTAAATTTACTTTAAAGTTATCTATTAAATCTTCTGCATCTAAATCATGTTTTCTGTATAGCTCAAAGATCTCATTGGTTTTTAAATTTTTTTTATATTTTTTATTAAATTTTTTAGCTAAACTTAAACCTGAAATAAAACTCTCAATCTCTCCTTCTCTCAAGTTAGTAGATTGAAAATTTTCTTTTTTTGCTATTAAATGAGTAATTTGATTGTGACCCCACTCTCCTGCTACACCATTCGGGCCAGTTACAATTTTTTTATCAATTACTAAACCACCGCCAGCACCAGAACCAAGTATAATGCCATAAACTATTTTATAATGTTTTCCAGATCCATCAATAGCTTCTGATAAGGCAAAGGAGTTTGCATCATTTTCACAAAATACTTCCTTACCTAGTACTTTTCTTAAATCTTTTTGAAATGGTTTTTTTTCTAACCAGAGACAATTTGGTGCATTTTTAACTAATCCTGTTTGAGGAGAATGAATTCCAGGATGACAAACCCCTATAGGCAATTCTCTTTTTAATTCTTTTTCTAATTTATCACTTATCTCTTTTATTATCTTAATTATCTTTGTATAATCTTTGGGACAATCAGTTCTTTCACGATTACTTTCGTTACCATTTTCATCAAGCACCACACTCTCAATTTTTGTTGCTCCAACGTCAATACCTATCTGCATAAATTAATAAGTTGCTCTGCCACCACTTAAATCAAATACTGCAGCTGTTGAAAAAGAGTTTTCTTCACTTGATAACCAAGTAACTAAAGATGCCAATTCATCTACTTTAGCAAATTTATTTCTTGGAATTTTTGATAACATGTAATTTATATGCTCTTCAGTCATTTGGTCAAAAATTCGTGTCTTCGCAGCGGCTGGTGTAACACAATTTACTGCAATATTTTTTAGCGCTAATTCTTTTCCTAATGATTTAGTCAATCCAATTACTCCTGCCTTTGAAGTACTGTAAGCACTCGCATTAGGATTACCTTCTTTTCCAGCAATTGAGGCAATATTTACAATTCTTCCATAATTATTCTTTATCATGTATGGGGTTACCGCTTTACAGCAATAAAACACTGCATTTAAATTTAAATCTATTACCTTTTTCCATTCTTCAAGTGGGTAATCAACTACTGTAGTATTTTTTCCAGCAACTCCTGCATTATTAATAAAAATATCGATTTTTTTGTGTGTTTTTTCAATCTCAGCTAAATTTTTTTCAATACTTTCATAATTTCCAACATCTACAATCTGATATGAGAGTTTATCAGAACTAATTTTGCTAATTGCCGTTTTAATCGCCTCCTCATCTATATCCCAAATTACTACACTTGCTCCTGACTCTATAAATCTTTCAGTTATAGCTAATCCGAAACCTTGTGCTCCTCCTGTTACTATTGCAACTCTATTTTTTAAATCAAAATTGATCATATTAATTTTTTTGTTTTTTTGTTCTTAATAAAGGAAAAGCCAAAGCAATTAAAGATAAAATAAAAAATGTTAAAGCTATTGGTCTAGTTAAAAACATTAGCCAATTTCCATCAAATATAACTAAAGATTGTCTTAAAGTTCCCTCCACTAATTCTCCTAAAATTAATCCTATAATTACTGGAACAACCGAAAATCCAAATCTTCTCATAAAAAATCCAAGCACTCCAAAAAATAACATAATCCAAACATCAATTATTGACTGACTTAAAGAATAAGTTCCACAAACAGATACAGCAAATATCATAGGCCATAAAATTTTGTTAGGAACAAGAGTTATCCTCGCAAATAATTTAGCGCCAAAAAATCCAAATATAAAAAATAAAACATTTGCTATTAACATGGCCCCAAAAATTCCATATAAAAAGTCTGGCTGTTCTCTAAATAAATCTGGACCAGGCCTAACACCATGAATAATTAAACCAGTTAATATTACTGCTGTTGTAGCACTTCCAGGAATTCCAAGAGCTAAAGTTGGAACCATTGCACCTCCAGTAGCTGCATTATTAGCAGCCTCTGCTCCAGCAATTCCCTCTATTGATCCTTTGCCAAATTCCTCTGGTTCTTTAGAAAATCTTTTTGCTTCTGAATAACCAATCAAAGATGCAACTGTTCCTCCCTCAGCTGGTAAAACACCAATAAAAGATCCTATACCGCTTGATCTTAGAATTGTTTTCCATGTTTTTTTATAATCATCTAGAGATGGAAGTTTAACTGCTTTTAGTGCAACTCTTTTAAAAACTTGATCAAGAAGTGTAGACTGGGTTAACATTTCACTTATAGCAAATAAACCTACTACTACAGGTATAAATCCAATTCCAACCGAAAGTTCATTAATTCCATAAGTAAATCTGTCAATTGAAGTCATAAAATCTTTTCCAATAGTAGAAATTAAAATTCCAAATGCACCAGCGATTAAATTTTTAATTGGACTACCTTCGCCAATTGATGCGAGCATTGTTAAACCAAAAATAGCTAATGCAAAATATTCTGGTTGGCCAAATTCATATGCAAGTTTAGCTAACACAGGTGCAAAAAATACCAAAACTATTACACTAAAAATTCCACCCACCGTACTTGAAACTGTTGCCATACCTAAAGCTCTTCCTGCTTCTCCCTTTTGAGCTAATGGATAACCATCTAGACAAGTGGCGGCTGCGGCTGGAGTTCCGGGCGTATTTATTAAAACTGCAGTGATTGCACCACCGTATGTTCCGGCACAATAAATTGAAGTTAGTAGTACTATTGCTGAAAGAGGATCTAAAGTCATAGTAAATGGTAAAATTAATGCTCCACCTGTTGTAGGACCTAATCCTGGCAGAACACCTAAAATTAGTCCAAATAAAGTTCCAAAAAGTAAAACGATTAACAACTTGGAACTAAACAAAGGCGCCATCATTAATAAAAGATTATCCATACTAGTAGTAATAAAGGTTTGTAATTATTCCTGGAGGAAATCTAAGACCCAGTATCATTTCAAAAAATATAAAAACAACTAGTGGAAATATAATTCCAACCAGCAGTAAATAAAAAACTCTCCTTTCACCCCAATTATAAGAAACAAATATAGAAAGTACTGAAATAGCTAAGAAAAAATCTAATGTTTTAGAAATTACTACAAATAAAATAAAACTTAAGATTGTTAAAAAAAATGGTTTTGGAAGTTTTTTTTCTTTTTTCCAGGGATTTTTGAATGACAGATAATAAATAATTGTTGTTAAAAACATTATCAATACTAACAATCCTTTTGGAAAAGTAGCAGGTTGAATACCTCTGTTTAAGATTGGTGGGACCTTGTCAAAGGTAAAAGTAGAAATTAATAATATTGTAGAAAAAAAAATTATTACAAAAAATACTTTAAATTCATCTTTAAAAAAAAAGGGCAAACTTTTGTTTGCCCTTTTTTTATTTTGTACATTATTCATAAAAAAAAATGTACTTTCTTATGACTAATTAATGTAACCCAAAGCTTTAAGTTGAGCAGTCATTTCTGCAAGCATCACTTCCATTTGCTTACCCCACTCATCAGCTCCAACAACACTAGTTGAATCAAGTCCGATGTCAGTTAAAAAGCTTTGAAAATATTTATGCTCCATAGCTTTTATCATAGCATCTTCCAATTGTTTCTTTCTGTCAGCTGGAACTCCTTTTCTTGTTACAAATCCTCTAACAGTTGATAACACAACTGGTATTCCAAGCTCTGTAGCAGTAGGAACATTACTTAATTTTTCCATTCTGTTACTTGCAAGAACAACTGAAACACATAATGTTCCATCTTCAATTTCAGTAACTGCTTCACCTAAGTTTAAAACACCTACATCAATATCTCCTTTGATAAGGTTAGTTTTAATTGGACCAACACCTTTATAAGGAACAATTGTAGGGTCTGTTAATTTTCCTTTTTTTGTAAAAGCAATCGCACTTACATCATCAATACCACCAACATGAGTAGTACCATATTTTAATGATTTTGATTTTTGAGCACTAATAAATTTTTTAGCATCTTTAATATCATTTTTACAATTTACGACAAATAACTGAGGATCATCAGTTCCTCTAGCAAGTGGTTGCATATCACTTAGTTTAACTTTTGTTTTTCCTAATGCCATAGAAACAGCATGTCCTGTAGTCCAAGTTAAAGTATGTTGACCGTCTGCTGGTAAAGTCATCATGTAATCCATAGATGCAGCTCCACCACCACCTTTTTTGTTAACTAATTGCATATCTTGTTTTAGATACCTTCTAGTTCTTAACAACATCATTCTAGTAGTTACGTCAGTACCACCACCAAAACCAGCGTGTGTAATAGCTTGAATTGGGTGACCATCTGCTTTTGCAGAAGTAATCATAAGTGGAAGTGCAACAACAAAAAATTCAGTTACCAAAAATGCGGCAGCTAAAAATAATTTAAAACTTTTTTTCATTATTTCCCTCTTTTTTAGTTAATTTATATTTAAATATATAAACATAATCTGATACATAGCGTAAAGTAAAAAATGGCTCAAAATAAAATTAACATAGCAGTTCTTCTAGGGGATCCTTCTGGTATAGGCCCCGAATTGGTCTCAAAACTATTATCTGAGGAAATTACAAACAAGGCTAATATAATTATCATAGGTGAAAAAAATATTTTAGAAAGTGGAAATAAAATTTCAGGTATAACTCATAATTTAAATTTTGTTGAAAATTTTGATAGTATTGATTTTGCAAAAGATAATAAATTTTTTCTAGATATCTCTGAAGGTAAAAATTATAATTATAAACTATCTGAGTGCTCTAAAGAGGCAGGAGAAAGTGTTTTAGCTTCTTTGAATTTAGCTTTAGATCTTGCAAAGGAAAATAAAATTCATGCAATAAACTTTGGACCATTTAACAAAACAAGCCTTAAACTTGGAGGAAATAAATATTCTGATGAATTACATTTAATGGCTGAAAAGTTAGAGGTTAAAAATTTTTTTTGTGAGTTTAATGTTATTGATAATTTTTGGACTGCAAGGGTATCATCGCATATTCCAATAAAAGAAGTACCAGAACATGTAAAAAAGGAAAAAATAATTAAGCCAATTAAGCTTATAAATGAAGCTATGAAATTAAATGGTATTAAAAATCCAAGAGTAGCAGTTCAAGCATTAAATCCTCATGCTGAATTTGGAACAGAAGAAAAAGAAGAAATTATACCTGCAATAGAGGAGGCAAAAAAACTAGGTATTGATGCTGATGGACCTTTGCCATGTGATACTTCTTTTATTACTGCTTATAAAAATGGAAATCATGATTGTATTGTTGGTATGTATCATGATGCTTTGCAATCAGGTTTAAAAGCATTTGGATTTGATAGAGGAGTAACTGTGCAAGGAGGTTTGCCAGTCCCTATAACCACTCCTGCCCATGGTACAGCTTTTGATATTGCTGGTAAAAATAAAGCAAATTTGGAACCAACTTTGAATTCGTTTAAAATTGCACTTACAATGGCTGAAAATAAAAATAGATTATGAAATTAAAAAATTTAAAAAAAAATGACAAAGATTAAAAGCATAAGAACAAAAGTTTATCAATGGAATGGTAAAACTGTTCCACCACAAAATAATTTTTGTACAAATGCTTCTGACCTTTTATTTGAAAAATCTGATGCAATGGGATCTTTTAGATTTCATGAATGGTTGATATGTGAAGTTGAAACAGACGATGGAATTATTGGAATTGGAAATGCAGCGCTTGCACCACAATTAGTAAAAAAAACCATTGATACTTATTTAACTCCTTTAGTTATTGGTGAGGACCCTTTTGATTATGCTTATATTTGGGAAAAAATGTACAGAAGAACTCATGCATGGGGAAGAAGAGGATTAGGAATGGTCGCTATTTCAGCAATTGATATTGCTCTGTGGGATATAATGGGAAAAATTACAAATAAACCAGTTTTCAAATTATTGGGTGGAAGAACTAAAGAAAAAATTCCAGTTTATGCCTCAAAACTTTATAGCCAAC
Organism: uncultured Pelagibacteraceae bacterium; assembly: GCA_902584995.1. Taxonomy (GTDB): domain Bacteria; phylum Pseudomonadota; class Alphaproteobacteria; order Pelagibacterales; family Pelagibacteraceae; genus Pelagibacter. The sequence continues at coordinate 25,348 of CACICF010000002.1, read as the reverse complement.
CAATAAAAGAACTACAAAAAGAAGCTGAAAGTTACGTTAATCAAGGTTTTAAAATGTTTAAAATGAGATTTGGATGGGGACCAAAAGACGGACCTGATGGAATGAAGAAAAATTTGGAACTAGCAGAGGCTGTTAGAGAAGTGATTGGCTATGACACAGACCTTATGATGGAATGTTATATGGGATGGAATTTAGACTACTCTAAAAGAATGATTCCTAAATTAGTAAAGTTTAATCCTAGATGGCTAGAGGAACCTGTTATAGCAGACGATATTCATGGTTATGCTGAACTAAATAATATGAATGCTATTCCAATATCTGGTGGAGAACATGAATTCAACTTATTTGGATTTAAACAATTGTTAGATTTAAAAGCAGTCAGTTATATTCAATATGATAATAATAGAGTTGGTGGTTTTACTATTGCGAGTAAAATAAATGCGTTAGCGGAAGCTTATCAAGTACCAGTTATTCCACATGCTGGGCAAATGCATAATTATCATTTAACAATGTCTAACTTTAATTGTCCTATATCCGAATTTTTTCCTGTGCACGATGTAGAAATTGGTAATGAGCTATTTTACTATATTTTTGAAGGTGACCCAGCTCCTGAAAACGGATTTATTAACTTGGACGACAATAAACCTGGCCTAGGTTTAACTATTACTGATAAATTTAAATCAGATTTCAAAATAATCGAATAACTAGTAAGTTTCTACTTCATTAATACTAGGCATTGAATTTGCTGCGCCTGCTTTTGTTGTGGAAATTGCAGCTACTTTATTTGAAAATTCTAAAGCATCTTTGATTTTTAAATTATTGGATAAAGCATAAGCAAATGCTCCATTAAAAGCATCACCTGCTCCCGTTGTATCTATAACTTTATCCTTTAAACTATAAACATCTATAAAAAAACTTTCATCAGAATTTGCAAAGTAAAGACCTTTTGGGCCTAATGTTATGACTATATTTTTTACTCCTTTTGTTAAAAAAGTTTTTGCAGCTACTTCAATTTCTGTTTTACTTTCAACCTTTTTACCTAAATAAAAACTTGCTTCAGTTTCATTAGGAGTAAAATAATCAATACATTTAAAATCACTTTCTTTAATATCTGATGCAGGAGCTGGATTAAAAATAGTAATAGATCCTGTCTCTTTTGCTCTATTTAGTGCATAACTAGTAACTTCATTAGGTGTTTCAAGTTGTGTTAAAAAAATTTCTGATTTTTTAATAAAATCAATATTGTTATCAATATCTTCATTAGATATCGACCCAGCTGCTCCTGGTACAATATTGATTGCATTATCCCCTGTTTTTTCATTTATCATTATGCCCGCAACGCCAGTTGACTGATTTGGGTCTTGGATTATTGAACCTGTATTAATTCCAGCTTCTTCGTAAAGCTTGAGAGCCATCTTGGCATTTTGATCATTTCCTATTTTAGTAATAAAATTTACATTTCCACCAAGTCTCGCAGCAGCAATCGCTTGATTAGATCCTTTGCCGCCTGGTCCAATTATATGATTTTTACCTAAAACTGTTTCTCCTTTAACAGGAATTTTTTCAGCAAAGAAACATAGGTCAGCTACGAATACTCCAAAAATACATATAGAGTTCATTATTTATCAAGAACCCAAACGCTACCATCTGGTTTAATCACTCCTTTTGTTAGTATAAAACATCCATAAGGCCTTGTTTCAGAAGTAGATACGATTAATTGAGATTTTTTTGCTACTTTATAAAATTCTTGCCTCTCAATTGAACCAACTTTCCAATTTTCTCCAGAGGTCTCTTTCACAGCTTTTATAAAATCTTTGTGACAATCTGTTAATTCATCTGGTTTATTATCAACTTGCATTCTTTCTGCGGCAGAGTCTATAAAACTATCTAATGGAAAAACTGAAAGAATAGCTTTTGCAGCTTCATAGATATTAACGCCATCTAATCTAATTACTTTATTATTTATAGAATGTGAATAAGCAGGAAAATTTGCATCTGTTAAAACTAATTTATCACCATGACCCATTGCTCTTAATTGATACAAAAGTTCAGGGTTTAAAATTGGATTAATATTAATTAGCATTACACTATTATATTACATAAAAAAAAAGGGTGAAATAAAATTCCACCCTTTTAATTTTGATTATTCTAAAGATTATTTAAAATCGTTAGCGTTTTCTGTTGTAACTAATTGTGTACCAGTATCAATATTAGGATCGATACTTCCACCGTTAGCTAATTCAAGAGCATACTTAACTCCATATGCACCCATATTGTATGAGAACTGAGCTATTGTTGCAGTCATCTCTCCTTTTAAGATACTTGTAGCAGCATCAGGAGTAGCATCAAAACCAACAACGATTACATCATTCATATCAGCATCCTTAAGAGCTTGCATTGCACCTAAGCCCATATTATCGTTAGAAGCAAATATTGCTTTGATATTAGGATTTTTCAAAATGATTGACTCGGTGACCGATCTACCTTTTGCAGTATCCCACTCTGCTGTTTGAGTAGCAACAAGATTTAAACCACAATTTTTAAATCCTTTAATTGCGCCATCTCTTCTTAATAATGCAGTTGATTGAGACTCAATCCCTGTAAGAATTGCAACATCTGATCCTTTTGGAGTTTTGTCACAAATAAATTTTGCAGCTAATTCTGCACCATTCATATTATTTGTTCCAATAAAAGTAACACCTTCGTTAATTCCTTTTGTATCAACAAATACAACTGGAACTCCACTTTTAATAGCATCATCTACTATTGGAGCAAAAGCGTTTGGATCTCCTGGAGCAAGAGCTAGTGCATCAACACCTTTTGCAAGTTGATCTTCCACTTGGTTAATTTGTGCTTGAACATCTCCCTCTTGTGGTGGAGCAATCAAAATTAGTTTTACACCTAATTTTGCAGCTTCCTCTTCTGCACCTTTAGTTACAGAAGCCCAAAATGGGTTTCCTGAACCAGGTCCTTTTATACTAAATAAAATTTTCTTCTCAGCACTAACACTTGTTGTAATGCTTAAAAGAAGAAAAACAGATGCTGTGAAAGCACCTAGTAATTTAAACAATTTACTCATTAATATCCCCTTTAATAATTATTAAACTTCAATTTAATAAAATTTTTTAAAAGAATTCAACTGTTACAATGGTAACTATTTTTTGTTTCAACTATGGCGTGTTTTTTATTTTCTTGTCCCAAAATCTCTTCTTAATACATCAACATAAACAGCTAGTACTATAATTGATCCAATTAATACTTGTTGCCAAAATGAACTCACATCCATCAAATTAAGACCATTTCTTAAAATTCCCATTATCATCACTCCTGCAAAAACGCCTAAAACGGTACCTCTTCCTCCAAAAAAACTAGCGCCTCCGATAATACATGCTGCAATAGCATCCAATTCAGACTGTAATCCTGCATTTGGATAACCTGAGTCCGTTCGACCAGCTAAAATTAAAGCTCCAATACCAGATAAGAAACCACAAAGCGAATAAACTATTACAAGGATTTTATTTACATTAATACCTGAGGCTCTTGCAGCATTTGGATTGCCACCAATTGCATATATCCATTTACCTGTCCGAGTTTTGTTCATGAATATCCAAAATATTATATAGACAATTGCAATAAGAACTAAACTAACAGGAAGGTATTGCGACTTTTCTAAGCCAAGCCAAGTTAAATCAATTCTTCCATGCCCAAGGTATCTCACTTCATCTGTGAAGCCGCTTATTGGAGTTCCGCCAGAAATTAAATTACCCGTTCCTCTAAATATATATAATGTACCTAATGTCATTATAAACGGATGGGGCATCCTTAGTAAGGTAATCCCTAAACCATTAAATAACCCACATAAAAATCCAGCTATAAGAGGTGTGATAACAACAATATACCATGGAGCACCAGCCTTAGCGACAATTGCAAGTATCATCAGTGACAACATCATTATAGATCCGACTGAAAGATCTATACCAGCGGTTACAATCACCATAAATACTCCTAAAGCTAGCATTGACTGCCAAGATATTTGTTTGAAAACATTTGTTACATTTCTCCAAGATAAAAAAACATCAGGTTGAAGAAAATGCATAACAACAATCATTATCACTAATAATAATAATATTCCGTATTTCTCAAAGTAAGGAATGAGTTTTAGATATAAAGAGTCTTTATCTTGATCTTTTGAGTCCATGATTATTTTTTACCCATTATCCATCCAATTACTTCATCTCTTGAAGTGTTTGATAATTCAGATTCTGCAAAATTTGTTCCTTGAAACAAAGCCATCACACGATCACAAACTGCAAAAATATCATCCATTCTATGACTGATCACAATTACACCTACCCCGGTCTTTTTCAGACCATTTATTAAATCTAAAACTTTACCAACTTCTTTAATAGCTAATGCTGCTGTTGGTTCGTCCATGATCACTACTTTTGCGTTAAATGCCGTTGATCTTGCAATTGCAACTGCTTGTCTTTGTCCACCTGAAAGTTCCTCAACTTTTTGATCAGCACTTTTTACATTTATTCTAAGTTTACCAAGATGTGCTTCTGTAAGTTCTTTTATTTTTTTATAATCAAGAAACTTTAATAATCCCAAATTAGTCGTTGGTTCACGGCCTAAAAAAATATTTTCGCCTATTGGAAGATTGCCTGCTAAAGCTAAATCTTGATAAACCATTTCTAAACCTAAGTTTTGAGAGTCCCTAGGACTTTCTAAAACTTTTTCTTTTCCTTCAAAATGTAAAGAGCCTGCACTTGGTTTATATAGGCCAGATAAAACCTTCATTAATGTTGTTTTTCCTGCTCCATTGTCTCCTACAACTCCTAAGCATTCACCTGCATGAATTTTAAGGTTTACATTTTCAAGAGCAGTAATTGTACCAAAGTATTTTGTAACATTTTTAGCTTCTAATAATAATTGATTGGCAGATGACATAATCTAAGAAAATATAAAAAAATCAGTTAATTGCAACAGGTTTTGAGGCTAAGAGTTTTACAGTTTTTCTTTGAGCTCTTTTACAGAATTTAGGTGGCATATTTTTTAAAATAAGCTTCATATCTTTCAAAACTATTTCACCCATATTATAAAAAGCTTCCTTTAAAGCACCGGCTCTATGAGCAGAAAATAGTGTATTTTTTAACTTTCTTACTGGATCATTTTTTTTTACTGGTTCATCTGGAAAGACATCAGTTGCGACATAAATATCTCCCTTTTTAATTCTCTTAACCAGATCTTTAAAATTAACTATTGCTGCTCTACTCATTAAAATAAAAACAGTTCCAGATTTCATTTTATTTAATAATTTTTTATCAATTAAATGTTTATTCTTTTTGGTGATTGTGGCTAATACATAAATTACTTCACAACTACTAAACATGTTATTCAAATTAATTGGATTAAATCCAATTTTTTTTATTTTATTTTTAGGTATCCATGGATCATATACATTTATATTTTTTGAGAATGGCAATAGTAAAGGGTATAAAGATTTTGCTAAGTCCCCAAACCCTAGTAAACCAATTTTTTTATTTGTCAGAAGTGAAGCTTTTAAATTACTTTCTAAACCATATTTCTCTTTAGATTTAATAAAATCAAAGTGTGCATTGTGAATATTTCTTAAAAGAGACAATGTCATACCTAAAGCAATTTCAGCTACGGGCTTTGAAAATACTGGCGAAGTTGCAATAACATGAATATTTTTTTTGAAACAATAATCATAATCTAAATTATCCATAAAATTACTTTCCACATTTATAATACATTTTAATTTTGATGCTTTAGACAACAAATATTTATCTAAATTCGGTTGACCCATAATAAATGTTGCCTTGCCAATATTATTTTCATAAAAATTTTTTTTATTTTTTTTTGGAGCAACTATTATTTTATATTTAGTTTTAAGTTCTTTTAATTTTGTCTTAGTAAAAATTAAATCCAAAGTTCTTGGATAAGGGTCAGAAATTACAATCGGTTTAATCATATCTTTGCTCTATCTAATTATTTTTCTTATATCAATATTTGTAAATTTTTTTGGTTTAACACACTCAGTTTTTATTGATTGATTAACACCAGACTTTGAAGCTTTCATAATTGAGGTAATTATATCAAGGACATGCAAAGAAATTTCACCATTGCATAAATGTTTTCTTTTTTTTTCGATTGAATAAGCCATTTCTGAAAGTCCTGCACCTCTATAATTTGCATTAGTTGGAGCTTCATTTGCTCTTGAACTTTGTGTTCTTATATTAATTTTACCTAAATGCATTTTTGTAGTTTTAAATTCTTTCCAATTATCTCCAAGTTTTTTACATGTGAACACTGATCCTCCAAACATATTTGGATCAGGGACAATCATTGAACCTTTTTCACCATATAGCTCAATATGATTTCTTTGGTGAGCAATAACATCAAAAGATAATGTCAATCTAATTACTGTTTTATTTTTAAAGGTGATTGTTGATAGATAAGTTGTTGGGCAATTAACTTTAAATTTTCTCCCTTTTTTTGGTCCAATTCCAATTGTTCTATATTTTGGACCATTTATTATTCTCCCACTAACTTTCTTTGCAGGTCCAAAAAGGTTTACTAAAGCTGTAATGTAATATGGTCCCATATCAATTACAGGACCTCCTTCAAGTTTTGCAAACCATGGTTCTGGATTGGGGTGATATGATTGAATTCCAGGAAAAGCAAAAACAGCATTACCTAATTTTATTTTTCCAATTATATTTTTTTCAACTAGCTCTTTTGATTTTTGAATTCCACCTCCTAAAAATGTATCTGGTGCATTACCAAGATATAACTTTTTCCTTCTAGAAATTTTTAAAAGTTCTTTTCCATCCTTTAAATTAATTGCCAATGGTTTCTCTGAGTAAACATGTTTACCATTTAATAAAGCTTTCTTTGAAATTTCGTAATGAGCTTTTGGGATAGTTAAATTTAAAATAATTTCTACTTCTTGATCTTTTAAAATTTCATTTACACTTAAAAATTTGACTCCATACTCTTTAGAACATTTTCTTGCAGCTTTAAAATTAATATCTGCACATTTAATTATTTTGATATTATTAAAATATTTCTCTGCTCTAAAATAAGTTTCTGCAATGTGTCCACAACCAATAAGACCAACTTTGAAAACTTTATTCATATAAAGAAATCAGATACCTTGTCTTTGTTTTGCTTTACCTTCTTTATGAAGTTTTAAAGCTTCCTCGTTTTCTTTCGTTGTTGGTATTTCAAGCGTAGGACTTTCCCAGTAAGCTGAACCTTCAAGCCATTCGTAACTATGAGTTTTTATTGATATTACATATGTTACATCTGATTTTTTAGCTCTTTTAAATGCTTCCTCTAATTCTGAAATAGTGGAAACATGTTCAGATTTTGCACCCATGCTAGCTGCGTGTTGAGCAAAATTTACTTCCTTAAAATTTTGAATATTAGATGAATTAAATAAGCAATTAAATTCTTTTCCACCTTTAAACAATTGAAGTCTATTTATAACTGCATGACCTCCATTATCACAAACAATTATTATTAATTTGTTATTTGTTAAAACTGAAGAATAGATGTCTGAATTATTAAGCAAATATGAACCGTCTCCCACAAAAGCTATTACGTCTTTGTCAGGATTTGCCATCTTAATTCCTAGCGCACCAGAAATTTCATAACTCATGCAACTAAAACCCCATTCAGTTTCATGCGTATTTAGCTCTTTTGGTCTCCAGACTTGGACTACCTCACCAACCAATCCACCAGCAGCAGTAACTGCTATATCTGTTGGATCTGAATTTCGATAAATTGCCCCTACGGCGTGTGCATAGTTTGGAGTTTCTTGGTTTGTTGGACCGCTTTCTTTATCAACATACTCATTCCAAGATTTAAGTTCGTCTTGTGATTTTTTATGCCAACTGTCAGGAGATTTCCAATTTCCTAAAGAATTTGACAACTCTGATAAACAAACTTTAGCATCTCCAATAACTGCCTCGGCTAAATGTTTGTTTGCATCATGTCTTGCAATATTAATTGAGACCAATTTAAATTCAGGGTTTTCAAAATTAGCCCACGAACCTGTTGTAAAATCTGCCAATTTTGTACCAACACAAATAGCTAAATCAGTTTCTTTTGCTAAGTTATTTGCAGCTTTTCCACCAAGGCCTCCTATTGGTCCAAGAAAATGAGAATGATCTCTTTTCATTGTTGAGTATCCCATCACTGTTTGTGTAACTGGTATGTTATGTTTTATGGCAAAACTTCCTAATTCATCCATTGCATCTGAATAGAAAACACCTCCCCCAGAAATAATAATTGGTTTTTTTGATTTTTTAATTTTTTCCATTGCTTGTTTAATTTGAAAATCATCTGGTTTAGGTCTTCTTATATTATGTATTCTTTCTTTAAAAAATTCCTCTGGATAATCAAATATTTCTCCTTGCACATCTTGACATAAAGATAAACACGCTGGACCAGTATCTGCAGGATCAATCATTGTTTGAATTGCTTGCGGAAGAGATTGTATTATTTGTTCAGGTCTTGTAATTCTATCAAAATATTTTGTAACTGGTTTAAAAGAGTCGTTTGCTGTCATTCCTGGATTTGAAAAATGTTCTACTTGCTGTAGTACAGGATCTGGCATTCTATTCGCATAAGTATCTCCAGGTAAAAATAAAATAGGCAATCTATTACTCATCGCTACTGCAGACGCAGTGACTAAATTTGTAGATCCAGGCCCAACAGAACTTGTTGCAATAAAAATTTGTTTTCTTCGTTTAGCTCTTGCAAAAGCAATGCCTGTTAAAGCCATATTTTGTTCATGGTGACCTCTATAAGTTGGAAGTTTATCCTTATTTTCTTCTAATGCTTGACCTATGCACGCAACATTCCCATGACCAAAAATACCAAATGCCCCTGGAAATAAAGGCTCAACCTTACCATCTATATAGATTTTTTGAGCTATTAGATGTTTAACCAAAGCATGAGCGCAAGTAAGCTTTATTTTTTTCATTTTTCTAGTTATATTCTCCTCAAAAATTCAACTAATAAACCATAAAATAAAAATTATGTATAGCAAATTTGGACAATTCATTGATGGTAAATGGCAACCATCTCAAAATAATGAAACTTACGATGTGTTAAATCCTGCAACTGAAGAAGTAATTGGTAAAGCATCAAAAGCTGGTGAAGAAGATGTAAATAAAGCTCTTAAGTCAGCTGAAAAAGGTCTTGAAGTTTGGAGAAATACTCCACCTTGGCAAAGATCAAAAATTATAAGAAAAATTGCCGATCTTATGAGAGAGAGAACTGATGTACTAGCAAAATGGCTTACATTAGAAGTTGGAAAACCTTTGTCAGAAGCAAAAGGAGAAGTAGGTGGAGCAGCAGATATTTTTGAATGGAATTCTGAAGAAACAAAAAGAATATATGGTCAAATAGTTGAAAGCAGATTTGAACACACAAGAATGTATGTAAAATATGAGCCTGTTGGTGTTGTTGCAGGATTAATACCATGGAATTTTCCAATAGTTTTATCTTCTAGAAAAATTTCTACAGCTTTAGCAGCTGGTTGCTCAGTTATATGCAAACCAGATGTCATTACTCCAGGAAGTGTAATGGAGTTAATGAATATTATAAATGATGCAGGAGTTCCCCCAGGTGTTGTTAATTTATTATCGGGTGATCCAGCACAAATTTCATCACAACTTATATCATCTGATATAGTAAAAAAAGTTTCTATTACTGGATCAACTAGAGTAGGTAAACTTATTTTAAAACAAGCCGCTGAGAAAGTTCAAAGAGTAACAATGGAATTAAGTGGTCACTCACCTTTTATAGTTTTTGATGATGTAGATATAAACAAAGTTACAGATATGGCAATAACGGCAAAATTTAGAAACAACGGTCAAGTTTGCATATCACCAGCAAGATTTTATATCCATGAAAAGAAAAAAGATGAGTTTGCAAAAACATTAGTTGAAAAAGTTTCTAAACTTAAAATTGGAAATGGAATGGATGACGACACAATATTAGGTCCATTAACAACAGAAAAGAGATTGAATGAAATAGAAGCATTAGTCGAGAAAACAAAAAAAGAAGGAGCAACTGTTTTATGTGGCGGAAAGAGACCTTCAGGTTTTAATAAAGGATATTTTTATGAACCTACTGTTTTTGATAATGTTCAAGATAGCTTTACAATTGCAAAAGAAGAACCTTTTGGACCATTAGTTCCACTACTAACGTTTAAAGATACAGATGAAGTTGTTCAAAGAGCTAACGACAATGACTTAGGTTTGGCAAGCTATATTTATACAAATTCTTTAGAAAAAGCTCACAAAGTCTCAGAAAAAATGGAAACTGGAACATGTGCAGTAAATCATCCTACTATTGCGTTTGCAGAAGTTCCTTTTGGAGGTATTAAGCAGACAGGTTATGGCAGAGAGGGTGGATCAATGGCTATCAAGGATTATTTAAATATTAAATATACTCATTTTGGTCTTAATTATTAATGAGAAAAAACAAAGTTAAACAAATGATGGCTGAGGGAAAGCCAGTTGTTAATGGCTGGTTACAAATACCTAGTACAGTATCTGCAGAAGTTATGGCGCATCAAGGTTGGGACTCCCTTACTGTAGATATGCAACATGGACTTGTTGATTACACAAACGCACTTCCAATGCTTCAAACAATTTCTTCAACTGATGTAACACCTCTTGCAAGAGTAAATTGGAATGAACCAGGACAAATAATGAAAATTTTAGATGCTGGTTGTTATGGAATAATTTGCCCTATGGTAAGCAATAAAGAAGAGGCAGAAAGATTTGTACAAGCATGCATGTATCCTCCAAGAGGATATAGAAGTTTTGGTCCAGTTAGAGGATTAATTTATGGTGGGGCTGATTATGCTGATCATGCAAATGATGAAATTTTAAAGTTAGCTATGATTGAAACGAAGGAATCATTAGATAAATTAGATGAGATTATGTCTACTGACGGTGTGGATGGGATATATATTGGTCCAGCTGACTTAAGTTTAGCGATTGGAGAAAAGCCTGGCTTTGACAGAGCAGAGGACACAAAAGCATATTCTGAAATATTAAGAATATTAGAGCATGCTAAAAAACATAATATCTTTGCAGGAATACATAATGGAACAACTGAGTATGCTCAAAAAATGATTGATAAAGGTTTTAATTTTGTGACTATAGGAGCTGATCAAAGAGCAATGAGTGCTGGTGCTAAAGCGATTGTAGAAAAAATGAAGGGCTCAATAAATAAAAAAGAATCTGAAACTTATTAATCTAGTTTATCAAGAAAGGACTCAAACTCTTTTTTATTTAAATTTGAAGACTGTTTTTTTCCTGGAAATTTTCCAGCCATAGAATCTTTTTTAAATGCCTTGAGAGCTCGAATTCTCTCAATTTTTATTTCATTTTTTAATTTTAATAAATTCCCATAAGCTTTTGAATGTCTTGGAGGGTTTAAAGTATCTCCACATATGTCTTCCATGAACAAATACATTACATCTGCTTTTTTTCCTGAACCTAAAGAAACTGTAACTATATTTGTTCTTTTAGAGATTTCTCCCATAACATTTTCTGGGATAACCTCACATTCAGCAGAAAAGGCTCCCGCATTTTCCAATCTTTTAAATTTTAAAAAAAGGTTGTGTGCCTCCTCACTATTTTTTCCTACTGCTCTTAATCCACCAATCCACGTAGATTTTCTTGGAACTAAACCAAGATGCCCCATAACTGGAACATCTTCATTAGCCAACATCTCTACTATTTTCATGCTTCTAGGAGTCATTACAGCGTCAGCTCCATTTTCTAAGGCTTCAAACGCTCCTCTCATTATATCATCTGAAGTGACAAACTTATTTAATACTAGTGCAGCAGTTAAAAATAAATTCTTTGATCCCTCTCTCACCTGTTTTACATTAAAAGCATTGCAGATTATCATGTCAAATCCAGCTATCTCTGCGGCCTCAGCTTCATCTAATGTATTGGCTGTGACTTGAGTAAATTTTTTTTTTCCTTTTGCCTTTTTAAGATCATCAACTGTGAGAGATCTGTTGGCAGGTTGAGCAGCCCAAGTATAAATCTTTTTCATTTTATATTTTTTAATTCTTTATAGATATTATTCACTCTATGTACTTCTTGTGCAATATTAAAGTATCCTTCATATTCAATTTCATCAGGCGATACGTCAAAATGATAATGTCCAGCGTCATTTTTATGCTCATATGAGTGGAAGTGAGTATGCTCTCCAGACTCTCTTAAATTTAATTCTCCCCCCGTTGGATCACCAGTCCATAAAACAGTATAACATTGTAATTTTGGTCCAACAGGCTCATAAAATTGTAGAAAGTCTTTTGTGCATTTCATCAATTGTGGATCATAATATTCATGTTTTATATCCTTATAATCTGGTTGTACGTGTGATCTTATTTTTCCATTCAAAACTCTAAATACACCAGCAAGAGCAATATGATTTTTATACCCAATTTTAAGATTGTCAGAAAGCGCTGTTCTAATTGATTGAGGTAATGAACCTTGATTTCCAGTTCTTTTTTTTATGTTTAAATAAATAACTTTTCCTTTAACACCATCTGAATAATAAATGTTACCAAGCCCACCATGTTTGCTTGCAGTATAGTCCTCTACTATACATTCTTTATCTTTCCCTACCCTGGCAATTAAAGACTTATTTTCTTTAGTTATTAAGTTTTCATTTATAACTAGTTCTCCACAGTGTCCATCGAGGCAAGACATTGCTCCAGATCCTGCTCCAAGTGCATATGATTTTTCTGATCCAATCATTTTTGAGATTTCAGCATAATCAAATTCAGTTCCAAGATATTTAGGATCGTGCATGTAGGGCTCTCCTCCGACATCGATTATCCTTTGGTTGCCACTCATACCTTCAGACGGACAATCCCAATTTCTTAAATTTGGGCAATCAATTACTTCTGCTTTCACGCTGTCATAATTCTTTGACAGACCTTTTTCTAATGCGTTTGATATTTCTTTTAACTCAAATTTTTTGAAAATTCCTTTTTCTATTTTTAATTTCATATATTAATTAGTTACATAATATATTGCATAATTTTTTTACATAAATATATTTCGATTTTAAATATGAATAATAGAGATTTAAAAGTTGCAGTTCTTGGTGCAGGAGCAATGGGATGTCTATTTGGAGGTCTTCTAGCAGAAAAAGGTCTAAATGTAACGCTCATTGATGTTTGGAAAGAGCATGTTGAAGAAATTAATAAAAATGGTCTAAAAATGGATGGCCATGGGGGTGATAGATTTATAAAAATACCTGCAACATCAGATCCATCTACAATTGGAAAAGTTGATGCTGTAATAGTAATGTGTAAAGCAACAGCTCTAGAACCAGCTTTAAAAAGTATTAAAAACATTATTAGAGATAAAACAGTTTTTATGTCTTTTCAAAATGGAATTGGACATGAAGCTATAATTAAAAGTATTGTTGGCGATGAAAAAGTAATTGGAGGAACAACAACTCAAGCATCAAATATCTTAGGCCCTGGTCATATTATGAATCATGCAGCTTTGCCTTCTTGGATTGGAGAATATGATGGCGGAATAACAGATAGAATAACAGAAATTGCAGACACATTTACAGCGCATAATTTAGAAATGATTGCAGCTGAGGATGTAAAAAAAAGAAAATGGATGAAACTTTTTGCTTTAACCGCAATTGGCCCACTTTCAGCTATTTTTGATCTACATCATACTGATCTTTACATAAATAATAATGCCAATGACGTATCTAGAAGTTTAGGTAAAGAGATTATTTTAGAAACAAGGGAAGTTGCTTTAGCAGATGGCGTTAATGTTTCTGAAGATGAGTGTTTATTTATGTTTAATAAAATTGTTGATTCAAAACAAACAAACAAGTCCTCAATGGCTTTTGATGTACTTTACAAAAGAAAAACTGAAATTGATTTCATAAGTGGAGCTGTATCTAAAATAGGAAAAAAACATGGAATAGCCACACCTTTAAATGATCTAATGTACAAAATGATTAGAGTAAAAGAGGGTATGTACAGCTAAATGCTGAAAATTAACAAACTAAAGAAAATTAAATCAAACTTCCCGGTCATTGTTGGAGAACAAATAATCAGTAAAAAAGTCTGCAATTCGTTAATTAAAGAAATAAGTAATTCAAAAAATTTCGATGATATGATTATGGGTGGCAGAAATAGGATTAACAAAGGGTCAAAAAATTTCAACAAATATATTTCAACTTCTAAAATCTCAAAAAAACTTTTTGCTACTTTCAATACAAAATCATTTTATAAGAAAATTGATAAGAAATTTAAAGCAGAGTTTAAGGCAAATACATGGGAAAGTTTGTTTAAACCAAAAATATTTAATAAAAAAAAATATACATTAAAAAGAAAAGTAAATTCTAAAGAGCTAAAAAGATTGCTAGGTAAAAATTATAAAAACCCGAATTTAAATCTAGATATTGATTTTTCAGTATCTAAAGGAGGGTATAGATTGAGGCCGCATAGAGATGATATCAATAGAATATATAATTTTTTGATATATTTAACTGATATACCAAAAAAAAATGGAGGGTCTCTTACTCTATATAAAAAAAAGGCTAACAGAAACCTTAGAAAAAGTTTTAGAAGATTTCCCAAAATTAATGAACTTGATAAATTAATGGAGTTTACACCAAAAAAGGGAAGCGTAATTTTCTTTAAATCTACTCCTAATTCTTATCATGGGGTAACACGATTTAAGGAAAAAAACTGTCCAAAAAGATTTTTTATTTATGGAAGTTATGCATTTAATAAACCTGTTATATGGAAATATAAAAATTTTGAATATCACCCTCATATAGTTGCGACGAAAAAAAGAATGCTTACATCTTTTCATGATTCAAATTATCTGCTAAAATCTTGTATACATGCAAGTTAGTAGCAAATTAAAGAAAATTTTAGACAGAGATGGATACCTAAGAATAAAAAATATTCTTAATTTCAACAAAGATTTAAAGCCTATCTTAAACGATATGGAATATGTAATGGACAATCTAGTTAATAAGTTTGCACCCATACATATGAGAGAAAAAGTTTTTAAATATGATTTTAAAAAAAAATATACCTATATATCAAAATTAAATATTGATGATCTTGACCAACATTTTAATACCAGACTACCAAGAGATAATGTGAAAAAAGATAGTGATTACTTTGCATCACAATCTTTATGGAACTTAATAAACCATAAAAAAATTTTAGATGTTGTAGAACAATTATTAGGATCTGAGATTCTTTCTAATCCTGTTCAGAATACAAGAATTAAACAACCGGAAAGTAAACTGCCTAGACACTCTGTTCATGATGGGCTTTCAGGTAGAACTCCTTGGCACCAAGACGCAGCAGTATTATCATCTGTTGGACAAAGATTGACAGATATGGTGACCGTTTGGATACCATTTACAAAAACTACCAAAAATAACGGATGCATGATTACCGTTAAAGAAATAAACAAACTGGGTTTATTAAATCATGTGTCTGGATATAAAGGTCAGGTCGAGATAAAAGGTAGTAAATTACTTGATAAATTTAAGCCAATTTTTCTGGAAGCAAATGTGGGTGATATAATTATTTTACACAAACACTCGATACATTGTTCTTTACCTAATAGATCTAACAATTTTAGAATAAGCGCTGACTTAAGATATAACAGGGCTGGAACTCCATCAGGTAGAAAACCTCTACCAAATTTTTACGTGAGAAGTAGAAATAAAAAAAATATTACTATTCATAATTATAAGCAATGGATCTCTTTATGGGAGAAAGCTAAAAATAAATGTATACCAAGAAAATATGCATTTAAATATCCACTTCCAACATTTAAAAATAGTAAAAGAGATCTTGCTAGATTAATATAATTTCATTTTTAAATTATGAAAAAAATTCTCATTGTCCAACCTATTCATGAAAAAGGTATGGAATTATTAAAAAGTAATAGTAACTATACTTGCGAGATAGTTGAAGATTTAAGCGTTGAAAACGTTAAACAAAAAATTATAGATGCTGATGCAGTGTCTTTAAGAACATCAATTTTGCCTGCAGAAGTAATTGAAAATGCAAAAAAACTTAAAATAATTTCTAGACATGGAGTTGGTTACGACAATATTGATTTAGATAGCTGTAAAAAAAGAAATATCGATGTGGCGATAACTGCAACAGCAAACGCTGTAGCAGTTGCAGAACATGTTCTTTTCATGCTTTTAAGTATATCAAAAAGAAAAGGTATGTATGATCAATCGGTCAAAAGTGGAAAATTTACTGAGAGAAATAAGCTTCCAAAAACAATAGAGATTTGGAACAAAAATATTCTTATAGCTGGTTTTGGAAGAATTGGAAAAGCATTGATTAAAAGATGTTTAGGATTTGAAATGAATGTTTTTGTTTATGATCCATTTGTAGATGCAGAAACAATAAGCAAAATGGGTGGAAAAAAAGTTGAAGATTTATCAGAAACTATAAAAGATATGGATGCTGTGTCACTCCATATACCTTTAACTGATCAAACTAAAAATATCATAAATTACGAACTTCTTAAAACTATGAAAAAAAATTGCATCATCATAAATGCTGCAAGAGGTGGAATTTTAAATGAGAAAGACTTAGATAGAGCATTAAAAGAGAACCTAATTTTTGGAGCAGGTATCGATGTATTTGAAGTAGAGCCTCCAGAAACTGACAATCCATTATTAAAAAATGAAAAAGTTTTCCTTAGCCCTCATGCAGCAGCGTTTACTGAAGAGTGCATGACTAGAATGGCAATAGAAACTATACAAAATATTTTCAATTTTTTTGATGGCAAACTTGAAGATAGTAAAAAAGTAAAATTATAGTTTATCAATCTCTAAATTTGATTTCTTTAAAGTATCTGTAATATATTTATAACCCATAATTGCATATTCAAGAGGATTTGCTTTTTTTGGATCTTGCTCAGCCTCCACTACCAGCCAACCCTGGTAATTATTTTTTTTCAAAATATCAAACAAAGGTTTATAGTCGATAGACCCATCTCCAGGCACAGTAAAAGCACCTTCTAAAAAAGCATCTCTAAAACTTAAATCTTCAGAAAGGGCTTTTTTTAATACATCTTCTCTAATATCTTTGCAGTGAATATGGATTACTCTTTCTTTAAATTTATTGATTATGTTAATAGAATTTCCCCGAGCAAATAGCATATGACCAGTATCTAAAGTTAATTTTACGCTGTCACTTGTATTTTCTAGCAATCTAATAGTTTCTTCCTCCGTTTCTATTACTGTGCCCATATGATGGTGGTAAGCTAATGGCATACCTTCATCTTCAAGATATCTTGCAAGTTCAGATATTTTTACACAATAATCTTTCCATTCATCATTGGACATTTTTGGTCTACTAGATAGTTTTTTTTTTGGATTGCCTTGTATTGATTCAAAAACTTCAGCAAATACAATACATGGAGCCTCACAGTCTTTAAATAATTGAAGTTGGTTTTGAATTAATTTTTTTTCTTCTTTAACAGAATTTTTTCTAAGATTCCCACTATACCATCCAGAACATAATTTTAAATTATACTTTTCTAGTTTTGGTAATAATTCCTTGGATGTTTTTGGAAATTTTCCACCTGACTCTATACCTATATATCCAGCCTGACTTGCCTCCGATAAACATTGTTCAAGAGGAGTGTCTCCACCTAGTTCAGGCATGTCATCATTGCTCCACGCTATTGGTGCTATCCCTAATTTTACTGACATATTTTTTATATTTGCTAAGATATTTGATGATGAGATTAATTAAAGGCAAAAAAATTAAATTAGGCATTGTTGGCGGTGGTCCAAAATCATGGATAGGACATGTCCATAGAATTTCCTCAAGATTTGATGACGAATATGAAATTGTCTCAGGAGTTTTTTCAAGAAATTCAAATATTTCAAAGACTTTTGGGAAAAAAATAGGAATTGATAAAGACAGATGTTACTCAAATTATCAAGAAATGGCTGATAAAGAGGCAATAAGATTTGATGGTATTGAGGTTGTGGCGATTATGACTCCTCCTTCAAGTCACCAAGTTATTGCAGAAAAATTTATAGACAAGAATATTCATATAATATCTGACAAGCCATTTACAGGTGATCTATTACAAGCAAAAAAACTTTTTAAAAAAATTAAATCAAATAAAAATATAAAGTATGCTTTAACTCATAATTATTCAGCATATCCGATGGTTAGAGAAGCAAAGGTATTAGTTGAAAAAGGGAAAATAGGAAAAGTTGAATATGTTAATGTAGAGTATGTTCAAGACTGGACTGATGGAAAAATAGTAAACAAAAAAAATGCAAAAAAAATATTAAAATGGAAAATAAATAAAAAAATAGTTGGGACCTCGGCGGTTTTAAATGAGATTGGATCTCACGCTTATCACATAGCATGCTATGTTTCTGGATTAAAAGGTAGAAATGTATTTGCTGATATCAAACAAGTTTCAAAAACTGTTAAAATGGATAACAATGCTCAAGTAATGATCAACTTTAATAACAATGCAAAAGGCTTACTTTGGACAAGTGTTATGGCAAGAGGCGGTGTTTATGGTTTAAGATTTAGGATTTTTGGCACAAAAGGAAGTATAGAATGGGTTCAAAATGATCCAGGTTATCTTAAATTTAATCCATTAAAAGGTGCTGTAAAATTTTTAGAAAGAGGTTTTTTTAATGCAGAATTATCTAAAAAATTTTCAAGAATTAAATTTGGACATCCAGAGGGTTATCTAGATGCTTTTGCAAACATTTATAAAGAATTTGCAGAATCATTAAGAACAAAAGCTAAAAAAAGGTGGTTTTTTCCAAATGAATATGAAGGGCTGGAAACCGCAAAGTTTATTGAAGCGTGTAGAATTTCAAATAAAAGAAAAGCGTGGACAAAAATAAAATAAAAGTTGCTTTGCTTGGTCTTGGCAGAATTGGCCAAATGCATGCAAAAAATTTAATCGAAAATAGGGAATTTAAATTAAAATATGTCTTTGACCTAAACAAAGATTTATTAAAAAAAATATCTAATAAATATAATGTCACTTCAATAAATAAGCCCGATCTAGCTTTCAATGATAAAGATATTGACTGTATATTTATTGCGTCAAGCACACCTACGCATTTAAAATTTATTGAGCAAGGTGTAAAACAAAATAAAATTATTTTTTGTGAAAAACCATTAGATCTGAATATAAAAAAAATAAATTCTTGTCTAAAAAGGATAAAAAAATTTAAACCAAGAGTGCAAATAGGTTTCAATAGGAGATATGACATTGGACACCATTCATTAAAACGACATCTAAAAAAAAAAATCGGACGATTAGAAAAAATTATAATTACTAGTCGGGATCCTTCTCCTCCTTCCCTTAAATATCTAAAAAGTTCAGGTGGGATATTTAAAGATATGATGATTCACGATTTTGATCTTGCAAGATATTATTTAGGAAAAGACGAATTCCAATCAATTTTTGCTATGGGTAGCAACTTATCAGATAAACGTTTTAATAAAATTAAAGATTATGAATTGGCAACTACAATACTTAAATCAAAAAAAGGTGTACAATGTATTATAACAAATTCAAGACATTGTAGCTTTGGATATGATCAAAGAGTAGAATTATTTGGAAATAAAGGAATGCTAGTTTCAGACAATAAAAGAAACGATGAAATAAATTATTTTTCAAAAAGCTCAACAAACAGTAAATCACCCCTTCTTCACTTCTTTATTGAGAGATATTCTGAGGCTTTTAAACTTCAATTATTCGATCTAGCAAAATTTTGTAGAAAAAATATAAAACCTAGAGCAGTTTTTGAAGATGGAAGAAAATCAATTATATTGGCAGAAGGAGCAATGAACTCTATCAAGTCGAAAAGGTTTGAAAAATTAATTTATTAAAATTTAAATTCCTTCTATTTTTTTGTCTCCTGATTTTTTGACAAAATATATTCCAAGTATAACTATAAATAATGAAATTAATATTTTTGAAGTAACTAATTCGTTAAGAAATAAGTATCCAAGAATTACCCCGAATATTGGTATTAAATAAGCGACTTGGCTTTGAAAAACTAACCCGTTTCTTTTTAATATCATAAATCTCAATAACCAGGCTACACCAGTAGGAAATACTCCAAGATATATTAAAGACAAAGTTGACTCTAAAGATGGATTTAAATTCCAAGGTTGTTCTATAATTAAAGAAATTGGGCAAACAAATATTGTTCCCCAAATTAATATTGATGCAGTAACATTTTCATTTTTTTTATGACTTATTTTTAAAGTTAATATTCCACCAATTACATAAAATGTTGAACCAACTAATATCATCAAAGCAGAAAATAAGTTTTCATCATTAATTAATAGATTTTCAGAAAAAAGATAAACTATTCCTAAAAATCCTAATATTATTCCTAATATTTTAACTAAATTAATTTTTTCTTTATCTATAAACAAATGAGCTAAAATAGTTGCACTAATAGGAGTGGTAGACATTAATATTGCTGCTAAATTACTTTGGACTTTTTGTACCCCATAAGCAATTAAAAAAAATGGAATAACTAAATTTATGACTCCAATTGCAGCAAACCATTTCCAGTCTTTTGAAAAAACTTCAATTTTAATTTTTTTATAAAAACACAATAGTAAAACTGGGATCATTCCAAAAAAAATTCTTAAGAACGCTATTGTTATTGGACCATAAGAGTAGGTTGCAATTTTAATATTGAAAAAAGCAGAGGCCCAAATCAGTGACAACAAAACTAATATGAAATAATCAGATGTTTTGGGTGAAGTCATTCTACAATATCTTTTACTGTTCCATTGGTTAAATTAAGCAGTTCATCAAAATTTATTTTGAAAATACAGTTTGGATGTCCTGCTGCGGCATATAAATTTTTAAATCTATTTAAAGACTCATCAACAAGAATTTCTAATTTATTTTTATGGCCTACTGGTGAAACTCCTCCTATAGTATATCCTGTTTGATCTTTAACCTCATCAGGAGATGCCATACTCAAATCTTTACTATTAAAAATTTTTTTTAATTTATTTAAAGAACATCTTTTATCTCCAGATACTAAACAAAGGAAAAAATTTCCCTCATTCCTAAATAATAAACTTTTAACAATTGAACCAACTTCAGTATTTAGTGAATTTGCAGCATCATTTGCGGTTCTTGCGGTTTGTTCTAATTCGATTACATTTATTTCACTATTAAATTTTTTTAATGCCTCTTTTGCTCTTTTAACTGGTTCTTTATTAAGTGCTGTCATTAGTACAACTCTTGATTGATTGAAAAATTGCGATTTTTAAGGTTAATATACATGTGATTAAAGCATAACTGATATCTATTTAATAGACATTATTTATCTTTTCTTAACTGATAAGAGAACAAGAAAATTTATAGGAGATAATATGAGCGCTAGGGACGTATTAAAACAAATTAAATCTAAGAATGTTGAGTATGTTGATCTTAGATTCACTGATCCAAGAGGAAAACTGCAACACCTTACAATGGATAAAACTATAGTTGATGAAGGTATGCTGAACGACGGAGTATTTTTTGATGGATCGTCGATTGCTGGATGGAAAGCGATAAATGAGTCTGACATGATATTAAAACCAGATTTAAGTAGAACAGTAATTGATCCATATACATCGCATAATACAATGATTTTATTTTGTGATATTTTAGATGCCGTTAAAAGAGATCCGTACGAAAGAGATCCAAGAGGTATTGCTAAAAAAGCAGAAGCGTATTTGAAAAAAACAGGAATTGGAGACAAAGCTTACTTTGGTCCAGAGCCAGAATTTTTTGTTTTTGATGATGTTAAAATTAAAAATGATATGAATGAAACAGGTTTTTCAATCGACAGTTCTGAAGGGCCTTACAATTCAGGAAAATCATATGAAAATGGTAACATGGGTCATAGACCTGGTATTAAAGGAGGATATTTTCCTGTACCACCAGTTGATAGCGCACAAGATATGAGAGGTGAATATTTAAAAGGTCTTAGAGATGTAGGTATTACAGTTGAAAAACATCACCATGAAGTTGCACCAAGTCAACATGAACTAGGAATGTTGTTTGGAACATTAGTTGATCAAGCTGATAATGTTCAACTTTATAAATATGTTGTTCAAATGGTTTCGCATTCGTTTGGAAAAACTGCTACCTTTATGCCAAAACCAGTAAAAGGTGACAATGGATCTGGAATGCATACTCACCAGTCAATTTGGAAAGGTAAAACTCCAGTATTTTCTGGAAACAAGTATGCTGGTCTATCTCAAACAGCTCTTTATTATATTGGTGGTATTTTAAAACATGCAAAAGCAATTAATGCTTTTTCAAATGCTACGACTAATAGTTATAAAAGATTGATTCCAGGTTTTGAGGCACCAGTTTTGCTTGCATACTCTGCTAGAAACCGATCTGCTTCATGTAGAATTCCAATAACTTTAAGCAAAAAAGGTGCAAGATGCGAAATTAGATTCCCTGATGCTTCAGGTAATCCATATTTAACATTTGCATCAATGTTGATGGCAGGTCTTGATGGAGTTAAAAATAAAATTGATCCAGGTAAATCTTTCGACCAAGATCTTTATGCATTAACTGAAAAACAAGTTAAAAAAGTTCCTACAGTTTGTGGATCATTAAGAGAAGCTATGGAAGCTCTTGATAAAGATAGAAACTTTTTAAAGCAGGGTAATGTATTTACTGACGATCAGATAGATGCGTACATTGAATTAAAGTACGAGGAAATTCATAATTTTGAACATACGCCGCACCCTATCGAGTTCGATATGTATTATAGCTGTTAAAAAGCTTTATTTTAGGTAATACCTGCTGTGATAGCAGGTATTCCCTATAAGAAATTCTCATTTCATTTAATTTTGTTATTAAAATGAATGTCAAAATTTATATCTTCTTTAAAAAACATCATTGGTTTCAAGAGGCCAAACTTTAGAAAAAATAAAAAGAAGAATAATAAAGTTTATACAATGAATAAAAGAGGACAATATTGGTTTATTTCATATTACCAATAAATATTATTAAATTTTAAAGGACTCTCCACATCCACATCTTTCAGTTTCGTTTGGATTGTTAAAAACAAACTGAGAAGAAAATTCTTCCTGTTTATAGTCCATTTCTGTTCCAAATAAATACATCACAGCCGCAGAGTCTATAAATACCTTTACTCCTTTATCCTCAATTACTTCGTCATTAGGGTTAATTTTGTTGGTATATTCCATTACGTATGACATACCTGCGCAGCCTCCAGATTTAACTCCAACTCTTACTCCAATAGATTCATTGCTCGCAGATGACATGATTTCCTTAATCCTTGTAGCCGCTTGATCGCTTAATGAGATTATTTGTTTCGTCATAAATTTAACTCTAATTTAGCAGCCTCTGACATCATTGATTTATCCCAAGGTGGGTCCCATACTAAATCTAAATCAACTTTGTCAACTTCGTCTATTTGCATAATACTATCTTTAACCTCTTTAGGCAAACTTTCTGCTACAGGACAATTAGGTGTAGTTAAAGTCATTTTAACACTCACATTTTTTTGATTTACATTAATATTGTATATCAATCCAAGCTCATAAATGTTTACTGGTATCTCAGGATCATAAATTTTTTTTATTTCATTTATTACTTTTTCTTTTAGTTCCATAATCAATCTTCAGTTTTTACTATTTGTTGTGAATTGTCTAGTGCAGATGTGAGAGTATGCCATGACAACGTTGCACATTTAACACGCATTGGGTATTGTTTAACTCCTGACAGACACATTAACTTAGTTTTTTCATCTTCTTTCAAAAGATTTGTTTTTAATTCATCTTTCTCTTTAATCATTTCTAAAAAATCATTTAGTATTTCTTTAACTTCAAATTCTTCTTTTCCTCTTACTAAGTCTGTCATAATTGATGCAGAGGCCATTGAAATTGCGCATCCATGTCCTTCAAAAGAAATATCTTCAACTTTTTTATTTTCATCAATTTTCAAAAAAACATGAACGTGATCTCCACATAAAGGATTATGCCCTTTTGCATCTTTATTGAAATTCTCACTTTTTCTTAGATTTCTAGGATTTTTTCCATGGTCCAAAATAATTTCTTGATATAATTCTTTTAAGTTCATTTTAAATTAAATATTTTTTTACAATTATTTATTGAGTTATTTAGTTGATCAATATCATCTTTGGTATTGTAAACACCAAAAGATGCTCTCGCAGTTGCTGGTAAACCTAATTTTTCGTGAAGTATTTGACAACAGTGATGTCCAGCTCTAATTGCCACTCCATCCTCATCTAAAATTGTAGCTATATCGTGAGGATGAATTCCTTCTATCGTAAACGATATAACTCCACCTTTGTTTTTAGGGTTACCAATAATATTTACTGAATTGTTCTTACCTAAAAGTTCAACAGCATAATCAAGCAACTCTTTTTCGTGTTTCTCAATATTTTCAATTCCAATTTTTTCAAGAAATTTAATAGACTCGTTAAAAGCTATTACTTGAGCAGTTGCCATAGTTCCTGCCTCATATTTATTAGGTAACTCTCCATAAGAAATACCTTTTTTCTTTACCTCTCTTATCATTCCTCCACCACCTTGGTACGGAGGAAGATCTTCTAACCACTTTTTTTTAGCATAAAGCACACCAATACCAGTAGGCCCATACATTTTATGACCTGATATTGCATAAAAATCACAATCTAAATCTTGCATGTCTAATTTTAAGTGAGGTGCTCCTTGGCAACCATCAACTAATACTGGAATACCTTTAGAATGAGCAAGAGTTACAATTTCTTTGATTGGAAGTATGGCTCCAGTTACATTCGATAAATGAGTAACACATATAATTTTAGTTTTATCAGATATTTTTTTTTCAATTTCTTCTAATGTTACCTCACCCTGGTCATTTACTTCAGCAAATTCAATATTTATTTTTTTTGAATTTCTTAAAAAATGCCATGGAACATAATTAGAATGGTGTTCTAATTCTGTGATTAATACTTCATCACCTTCATCAAGATATTTTTGGCCAAATGTATTTGCTACAAGATTTATTGCCTCTGTTGCACCTTTTGTAAAAACAATTTCATTTTTATCAGATGCATTTATATATTTTTGTACAGAAGTTCTTGTTTGCTCATACAAATTTGTTGCTGCCACTGCCAAATAATGAACGCTTCTACCAACATTTGAAAATTCTTTAGAATAAAAATCATATATTCTATCAATTACTATTCTTGG
>CACICF010000001.1 GCA_902584995.1 uncultured Pelagibacteraceae bacterium | reverse complement strand
CAAATTTAAAAGATTATTCAGGAAGATTTTTAAAAAACAAAATATCATCAAATAATTTTTTTAGAAATAATGATCAGGAATTTGATGTTATTTATATCGATGGTTCACACTATGCGCCAGATGTGCTAGAGGATTGTAAAAATTCATGGTCAGTTTTAAAAAAAAACGGAATATTAATTTTAGATGACTATTTTTGGAAAGGATATGCTAAAATTGAGGAAAATCCTGCATTTGCGATTAATCAATTCTTGAAAGAGGTTAATAACAAATATGAAGTTGCAAATTTTTCGAAGTACCAATTATTTTTAAGAAAATTAAATTAAATAATTTATGAAAATTTTTCCTGCAATAGACATAAAAGACAAAAAGTGTGTCAGGTTAGTAAAAGGAGATTTTGATAACAAAACTGAGTATAAAATGTCCCCAGTTGAACAAGCTGGTAAATATAAAGATCATGGTTTTAAGAACTTGCACATAGTTGATTTAGATGGAGCATTGACTGGTGAGACTGTAAATATTGATATTATTGAGGAAATTGTTAGTAAATTTAATCTTAAAATTGAAATAGGTGGAGGCGTAAGAAACTTTGGAAGTATCAAAAAATATACTGACGCTGGAGTTGAGAAAGTAATTTTAGGAAGCGCTGCAATAAAAAACAAAAATTTTCTAAAAGAAGCATGTGAAAAATTTCCGGACAAAATTGCTTTAGGTCTAGATGCTAAAGATGGTTATTTATCTGTATCTGGATGGAAAGAAAATTCTAATTTAAAAACTTTAGAATTTTTAAAAGATGTAAATGATTATGGAGCTAGTAGATTGATTTATACAGATATTAATAGAGATGGAATGAAGATAAGCCCAAATTTTTATGAAACGGAAAATATAGCTAACAATTCAAACTGTCCTGTAATTATCTCTGGAGGAGTTTCTTCAATAAATGATATTAAAAAAGCTAAAGAGTTAGGAAATAAAAATATTGAGGGAATTATAGTTGGTAAAGCAATATATGATGGTGATATTAAATTAGGTGAACTTGCAAAAGAAATAGATGCTTAAGAATAGAATTATACCCTGCCTAGATGTTAAAAATGGAAGAGTTGTAAAAGGTATAAACTTTGTTGATTTGCAAGATGCAGGTAATCCGGTAGAGCAAGCGAAAATTTATAGTGATGGTGGTGCTGATGAAATTTGTTTTTTAGATATTACAGCTTCAAATGAAAATAGAGATACTATTTATGAAGTAGTGAAAGATACTTCAAAAAAATGTTTTGTACCTTTAACAGTTGGAGGTGGAGTGAGAAGTGTAGAGGATATTAGCAAACTTTTAAACTGTGGGGCTGACAAGGTTTCAATTAATACAGCTGCAGTTCAAAACGCAGATGTTGTAGTTGAAAGCTCAAAAAAATTTGGATCACAATGTATAGTTGTTGCAATTGATGCTAAGAAAAATGGAGATAAATGGGAAGTTTTTACTCATGGGGGTCGAAACAATACTGGAATTGATGCTTTAGAGTTCGCAAAAAAGATGGAAGAGAGCGGAGCAGGTGAGTTACTTGTTACATCAATGGATAGAGATGGTACTCAGGTAGGCTATGACATAGATTTGATGTCTAAAATTTCATCTATGGTAAACATACCCACAATAGCATCAGGCGGGGTTGGGGATCTTGATCATTTAGTCGATGGCATCAAATTAGGCAAAGCTAGCGCGGTTTTAGCAGCATCCATATTTCACTACGGAAAATATACTGTGAAAGAAGCTAAAGAATATCTGGACTCAAAAGGTATACCTGTTAGGATTTGAGATGCTAAATACCCTAGAAAGTCTATTTAAACTTGCAAGAGAAAGAAAATCTTCACCAGTTGACGGTTCTTATACCAATAAACTTTTGATTGATAAATCTTTGAGTAAAGCAAAAGTGCTTGAAGAGATAAATGAACTTATTGAGGCGGTTGAAGAAGATTCTAATAAAATACATGAAGCAGCTGATGTATTTTATCACTTAATAATGTACCTTGAGGCAAATAATATAAAAATTGAAGATGTAATGAGCGAATTAGATAAAAGAAAAAAATGAGCCATAAATTTTATAAACCTGCTAGATCAAGATTACAAAGAAGTGAACTAGCTGTTCCAGGTTCATCTCCAAAAATGTTTGAGAAAGCTTTAAGTTCACCATCTGATTACGTTTTTTTAGATCTTGAAGATGCTGTTTCTCCTAATGATAAAATTTCTGCTAGAGCAAATGTTATTAAAGCATTAAATGAAATGGATTGGAGAGGCAATGGCAAAACTATTTCTGTGAGAATAAATAGTTTAGATACACATTACATGTATTCTGATTTAATTGAAATAGTTGAACAAGCTGGAGAAAATGTAGATACAATTTTAGTTCCAAAAGCTGGTACTGCAAGCGATGTTTATATGGTTGATTGTTTGTTAACTCAAATTGAAACAAATAAAAAATTGAAAAATAAAATTGGAATAGAATGTCTGATTGAAACTGCTTTGGGAATGTCTAACATTAAAGAGATTGCAACCTCCAGTGAAAGACTTGAGGCACTTCACTTTGGTGTTGCAGATTATGCAGCAAGTTTAAGGGCAAGAACAACTGTTATAGGTGGACTTAATGAAAACTATCCTGGAGATCAATGGCACCATGGATTATCAGAATTAGTAATGACTTGTAGAGCTTATGGCCTTAGAGCAATTGATGGACCCTTTGGGGATTTTAATGATCCAGATGCCTATACAGCTGCTGCTAAAAGAGGAGCTGCAATTGGTATTGAAGGTAAGTGGGCTATACATCCCTCGCAAATTGAGCTTGCAAACAAGGTTTTCTCACCTCCAGAAGCAGAGGTTACTAAGGCTAAAAGGATCCTAGAAGAGCTAGAAAAGGCTGCAAATGAAGGAAAAGGTGCCGCTCAGCTTGATGGTAGGATGATTGATGCTGCATCAGCTAGAATGGCTGAAAATATTGTAAACATCGACAAGTTAATCCATAATAAATAATTAAAATTATGGATATCCACGAATACCAAGCAAAAAAAATACTTTCAGATTTTGGAGTAACAATTCCAAGAGGTGGAATTGTCTATAGCCCAGAGAATGCTGAGAATAAAGCTAGAGAGATTGGTGGATCTAGATGGGTAGTTAAAGCTCAAATTCATTCAGGTGCTAGAGGAAAAGCTGGTGGAATAATAGTTTGTGATAATCCATTGGAAGTTGCCCAAGCAACAGACAAACTACTTGGAAAAAAATTAGTTACAAACCAAACAGGCCCTGAAGGTAAAATAGTAAATAGAATTTATATTGAAGAAGCAACAGATATTGAGCGAGAACTATACCTTGGTCTTGTTTTTGATAGAAGTTCAGAGAGTATTATGGTGGTTGCATCAACGGAAGGCGGTATGAGTGTTGAGGAAATTTCAAAAGAGAAACCAGAAACAATAATTAGATCCAAAATCGAAGTTGCCGTTGGAATGCAAAGTTTTCAAGCCAGAGAATTAGCATTTGGTTTAGGAATTGAACCCGATTTAATTAGAAGAGCCTCCGAAACTATTATTGGTTGCTACAAAGCATTTAGTGAACTAGATGCTACTATGGTAGAAGTCAATCCGTTGGTAATTTCAAAACAAAAACAAATTTTAGCTTTGGACTGTAAAATGAGTTTTGACAACAATGCTATGTTTAGAAGAAACCAAGTTTCAGAACTTAGAGACAAGACACAAGAGGACTCAAAAGAAGTTTTTGCGTCAGATAGAGGATTAAACTATGTAAGTTTAGATGGAAACATTGGTAATATTATTAATGGTGCTGGTTTAGCAATGGCCTCAATGGATATGATTAAATTAGCAGGAGGAAGTCCTGCAAATTTTTTAGATGTTGGTGGTGGGGCAACTCCAGAAAAAATAGTCAAAGCGTTTAAGCTGGTTACAATGGATGAAAAAGTTAAAGTTATTCTCGTAAATATTTTTGCTGGTATAAATAGATGTGATTGGGTTGCAGAGGGAATAGTAGAAGCTCTAAAAAAAATCGAAGTTAATATTCCATTGGTTATCAGATTAGCAGGTACAAATGTTGAACAAGGAAATCAAATTTTAAAAGAGAGTAAGATAAATTATATAGAGGCAAACACTTTAGAGGATGCAGCTAATAAAGCGGTTGCAGCTCTGAAAAAATAAAACATGACAGTATTAATTGACAAAAACAGTAAGATTATTATTCAAGGTTTTACAGGAAAAATGGGTTCTTTTCATGCAGACGAGATGATTAAATATGGTTCTAATGTTGTCGGTGGAGTTACTCCAGGAAAGGGAGGCTCTAAGCACTTAAACTTACCAGTGTTTAATACAGTGAAAGATGCAGTGAGTGAAACAGGGGCAGATGCATCAATTTTATTTGTGCCACCAGCTTTTGCAGCGGACTCAGCAATGGAGGCAGCTGATGCAGGAATTAAAACATGTGTGGCTATTGTAGATGGAATACCTTCTCACGATATGATTAGAATAAAAAGATATATGAGAAGATATACTAAAAGTTCTAAAATGACTTTAGTTGGCCCTAATTGTGCAGGAATTATTAGTCCTGGAAAATCAATGTTAGGGATTATGCCAGGACATATTTACAAAGAGGGAAGAATTGGAATCATAAGCAGATCAGGAACACTAGGATATGAAGCGGCCCAACAACTTAAAAATTTAAATATTGGAGTTTCAACAAGTGTGGGTATCGGAGGAGACCCAATCAACGGAAGCTCATTTAGAGATATAATTGAAAAGTTTGAGACAGATGATGAGACAGATGCAATACTAATGATAGGTGAAATTGGTGGTCCTCAAGAAGTAGCAGCAGGAGAGTTCGTGAGAGAGAATATGAAAAAACCAGTTATAGCTTACATAGCTGGGTTAACTGCACCAAAAGGTAGAGTAATGGGACACGCGGGGGCAATAGTTTCAGCGTATGGCGAAAGTGCTATTGAAAAAGTTGAAATTTTGAAAGAGTGTGGAATTACAATTTCTAAAAACCCATCTGTTATGGGAGAAACAGTTAAAACAGTTTTGGAAAAAATGTAAATATGAGTTACGATAATAATAATATATTTGCAAAAATTTTAAGAGAGGAGATACCTTGTAATAAAATTTACGAGGATGAGTTTGTTTTATCTTTCCATGATATAAACCCACAAAAAAAAATTCATGCTTTAGTTATTCCAAAAGGAAAATACATTGATCTAGATGATTTTAGCCAAAATGCTTCACCTGATGAGATGGTTGGATTACTAAAAGGTATCAACACTGTAGCAAAAAAATTAAATATATCTGTAGATACTGGTAATGGATATAGAGCATTAGCAAATATCAGTGATGATGGAGGTCAAGAGGTTCCACATTTACATTTTCATTTATTCGGTGGAGAGAAAATTGGTAAAATGGTCTCGTGATTATTAATGTAGATAGAAGTTTTTTAGAAATAAAATCAATAAATAATCTTAATCAATCAAAGAACCCTGGGCCGAACTTCAAGATTGTTGAAGTTAATCCTCCAGATTTTCAAATAAATAAGTTTTTATATAAGCAAATTGGAAAAAAACATAGATGGATAGACAGACTGTCATGGGAAGATCAAAAATGGATTGAATATGTTGAAAATCCTAGAGTAAAAACTTTTGTTTTAAAAGATAATAACAATTTAGCAGGGTATTATGAAACTATACGTAATTTGGATAATGATCATTCTGAAATAGCATATTTTGGGATTTTAGAAGAATATTTTGGAAAAAAATGTGGTGGATACATGCTTTCAGAGGCTATTAAAAATTTATTCGAGGAAGGTGTACCAAGAGTTTGGCTACACACTTGTTCTTTAGACCATGAAAATGCAATTAAAAACTATTTAGCCAGGGGAATGAAAATATTTAAATCTGAAAAAATTGAAATTGAACTTAATTAATATATCTTTGAATTGAAAAAATTTTCTCTTCGACATCAATATTAATTTTTATATCACTTATAAAAGTTTGAACTAGATTCTGATATATATCTTTTGTTTCCCAACCAATTAAATCTAAACTTTTTTTATCAAAAAAAACTTTAATAAAAACATTTTCATAATCGAAGTTATATACATAATAAAAAGGATATGCTTCATCTTCTTTTTTACTATTCATTTTTGAAATTAAAAATTCCTTGTCTAAAATTATATTTAAAGGTGTCTTGTCTAGAGGATATCTATAATATCTTTTTATTTTGTCAGAATTTATTATTAGTGATTTACCATTTGATACTAATATTTTGTTATTTAAATCAAAATACTTACACAAAATTTTTTTTGGGTATAATATAATACACTCTCCTTTTTCAATATTATTATTATCTATCTTTTGAATGAATTTAAATTCCAACGAATTTATATTTTTAAAATGATTTATTATTTTTTGATTTGATGAACTATTGGCATTTAAAGCAAAAAAAAAAGTTAAAAGAAAGATTAAGTATTTTTTCATTTTAGAACCTCTCTTTTGCCTACATGGTTTGCTTTACTAACTACTCCATTTGTCTCCATTTGATCAATTATTCTTGCAGCTCTGTTGTAACCAATTTGCAATTTTCTTTGTAGAAAAGAAGTTGACGCTTTATTCTCAGATTTTATAATTTCTAATGCTGTATTGTATAATTCATCAAGATTTTCATTATCATTAGAATCCTTAGGTTTTTCATTTTCATCTACAAAATTAAGAATTTCGTCCACATAATCTGGTTCAGCCTGATTTCTAAGATAATTATTTATTTTCTCAATTTCTCCTTCCGATACAAAAGGAGCATGAATTCTTGTCATTCTATTTGCTGAAGTCATATAAAGCATGTCTCCTTTTCCAAGGAGTTGTTCTGCACCCTGTTCACCAAGAATTGTTCTGCTGTCTATTTTGGATGTAACTTGGAAAGATATTCTGGTTGGAAAATTGGCCTTAATTGTTCCTGTAATAACATCAACACTAGGTCTTTGTGTCGCCATTATAATGTGTATCCCTGCGGCTCTTGCCATTTGAGAAAGTTTTTGAATATAATTTTCTATGTCCTTCCCTGCAACGAGCATTAAATCTGACATTTCATCTACAATTACAACTATATAAGGCATAGAAATCTTATGCTTTTCATTATACCCATCAATATTTCTAACCCCCACTCTAGTCATAAGTTTGTATCTATTTTCCATTTCTTTAACAACCCAACCTAAAACAGACGCAGCCCTTTTCGCTTCTGTTATTACAGGGCATAATAAATGTGGTATTCCCTCGTAAGTAGATAGCTCTAACATTTTTGGATCAATTAATATAAATTTGCATTTCTCAGGGGAGTGTTTGTATAAAAGTGATAAAATAATCGTATTAATACAAACTGATTTACCTGATCCAGTTGTTCCAGCTATGAGTAAATGAGGCATTGTACTCAAATCCCCAGTTATTGGTAATCCAGAAATACTTTTGCCAAGCGCTATTGGAAGTTTATTATCTTTTTTCTTAAAACTGTTATCAGAGATTATTTCACTTAGAAAAACATTTTCTCTTTGAGGTTTAGGTAATTCAATTCCAATAGTGTTACTGCCAGGAATGGTTGCAATTCTTGCAGACTCTGAACTTGTATTTCTTGCAATATCCTCGGAAAGGTTAATTATTTTTGATACTTTAACTCCAGGCGCAGGCTCAAATTCATACAAAGTAACAACTGGTCCTTGACTAACCTTTTTGACTTCACCTTCGACCCCAAAATCTAATAAGATCTTTTCTAAGGTTTTTTCGTCAATTTTATTTTCTGATATATTAATATCTTTTTTCTTTGGAATTTTTAAAAAATTTACTGATGGTAATTTATACTTTATTGATTTTGTGTTTAATGAAGCATTATTATTTTCAAAAGCAAAATCCTCTTGAATTCTGGTTTCAAAATTAACGTTATTATTTTCACTTAATGTATTTTCATCGTAGTTTTCAATAATATTTTTAGGTACTTCTTTCTTAGATCTATTGAAAATTTTTATTATATATTTAAAATATCTTAGTTTAAAATTAATACTAAAAAGAAATAATATCAGAATTAAAAAAATTAAAACTATGTAACTAATTTGACGGTTCAAATTTACTAAATTTATTAAAAAAGAATCTTCATACAAATTACCTAAAAATCCATTATTACCATTAATCGTAAGCCAATATGTTTCAGTATGAAATACCGTGAAGAATAATGTTCCTGTGAGTGAGTACAGTATTATAAAAAAAAAACTTTCAATAATATGTATAAT
Source organism: uncultured Pelagibacteraceae bacterium (assembly GCA_902584995.1). Classification (GTDB taxonomy): domain Bacteria; phylum Pseudomonadota; class Alphaproteobacteria; order Pelagibacterales; family Pelagibacteraceae; genus Pelagibacter. The sequence continues at coordinate 138,359 of CACICF010000001.1, read as the reverse complement.
TTTTTTATCAATTATTACTGACAATGATATAAAAATGAATGAAGCAGGTACCAATAATGATATAAAACCTATTGATTGAAATAGAATATCAGAAACATAACTCCCTTTTGCTCCTAATAAATTTTTTATTTCAGTATTCTCTGGAAAAATAAAGTTAGGGTCTTCTGGCGAATAACTAATTAGCGATACTAGTAGTAATATTGACGAAATAAGTAGTATTATGCCCAATAGTTCAGACAGTCTTTTAAAAAGAAAATTTGTTGTTTTATCTACAAAATTTTTAATTTTCATTTTGTTATTAATGATTTGTCACTTTGTATCATTTAATTTTTATTGATAAAATTAAATAATATTATGAAAATTTGCCTTTTAGGAAATAATTTAACTAACCTTCTTTTAGCAAATATCTTTTTAAGCAAAAGGATTAATGTTGAGATTATTTCAGAAAATCGTCAAACATTATTAAAAAAAACTATTAGAACTATCGCAATTTCTAATGAAAATTATAATTTTTTAAAATCAAATATAAAAAAACTAAGTGGTTTAGGGTGGCCAACCAGAAGTATAAAAATTTATTCTGAAAATAAACGTTTTCCAGAATTATTCGAATTTAAAAATAAAAATCAAAATAATTTTTACTTATTTAAGTATATTGAGCTATATAACGTCTTAAAAAAAAATAAACTTTTAAAATTTATTCAACTCAGAAAGTTTAATTTAGAAAATATTAAAAAAAGAAATTATAATTTAATTATTAACTCTGACCAAAACAATTTAATAACTAAAAAATATTTTCAGGGAAAAATTGAAAAAAATTATAAATCCTTGGCACATACTGCAATTATAACTCACAATCACTTAACAAATAATATAGCAACACAAATTTTTACTAAAAATGGACCCTTGGCATTCCTCCCTTTGTCTAAAAATCAAACTTCAGTAGTTTTTTCAAACACTTCTACAAAACGTATTGATAAGATTAATTTACTACAAATTATAAATAAGCATAATATTAAATACAAAATAAATAAAATTAGTGAAGTTGAATGTTTTAATATTAAATTTTTAATACTAAGGAACTATATTTATAAAAATATATTATCTTTTGGAGATTTGATACATAAAGTTCACCCATTAGCTGGACAAGGATTTAATATGACTATAAGAGATATTAAATCTTTAACTAAAATTATAGAGTATAATATGAAATTAGGGATAAATGATGGAGAAAACATTGCTAATGAATTTCAAAAAAATAATAAACATCTAAATTTTATGTTTGGATTAGGAATAGATGCAATTAATTCTTTTTTTAAGATGGATAGTAAATTGAAAAATAATTTATCAGAGCCAATATTCAAAATTTTAAAAGGTAATAAATTTCTTAATAATTATGCAACTTTTTTATCTGACTAACTTATATTTAATTCTTTATTGTAATGTTTTATTATTAAAATTGTCTAAAACATAAGTATTTAAGATTTCTTCGAAATTTTTTTTCCTTAAATTTAAATCTTTACTTTCAAGTAAAACTTGTTTTTCCTCTAAGGAAAATGGTGACGCCATTGAAAGAGTATTTATAGTTTGATCTAAGCTTTGTTTTTCAATTTCTTTCCAATTGATTTCATACCCCTGTTTTTTAAAAAGACCTTTTAAATTTTGGAATATTAATTTTAGATCTGAGAATTTTATTTCCTCAGATTTCTCAACTAAATCAGCAGAAAAATCCTCATACTTAACCTCGCATTCTCTGTATAAATTGTCATTATTAACTTCATCAACAATTTTAAACCTACATACTCCATTCAGAATTATTAAGTACCTTCCATCGTCGGTTTCATTAAAACTAGTTATTTTGCCAGCACAGCCTATATTATGCAAATCAGGCTTTGTTAATTCTCCAGTTTTCTTTGGCTGTATCATTCCAATCATTCGGTCACTTTTCATACTTTTGTCTATCATTTGAATATATCTAGGTTCAAAAATATTTAATGGTACTGTGGTTCTTGGAAAAATTATAAAATTTGATAAAGGAAAAACAGGTAAAATTTTTGGCAGGTCTTCTTTTTTCATATAATTTAAATTATAACATCTAAAAGATGAATTCAAATAATTTAGAAATTAAAAAAAAAAAAGTGTTAACTTTTTTTAAGGAAAAAAGATTTGAAGAAGCATTAGATGAAGGGATAGGGCTATTGGAAGAGAGACAAAATGATGCACAATTGATATATGTATTAGGACTATCTTATATAAACTTGAAAAATTTTGTTGATGCAGAAAAATTATTTAAAAAATTGATATTTATTCAAAAAAGTGCTGAGAATTTTTATACTTTAGGAAACATTCAAAAAAAACAAAAAAAATTTAAAGATGCTTTAGAATCATATAAAGAAGCAGTAAAAATAAATCCAAATTTTTCTGAGGCATATAACAATTTGGGCAGTACTCAAAAATCTCTAAATAAATTTGAAAAGGCATTAATAAGTTATAGAAAAGCTATTAGCCTGAAAGAAAACAACGTAGAAGCCTGTTATAATATTGCAAGTTTATACTATTTTTTAGAAAGTTATAACGAAGCATCAAATTTTTACAAAAAAATAACTCATATCCAGGCAAGGCAAGAGGAAATTTGTGAGAGATACGCAATATGTTTACATAAAATAAATAAGAGAACTGAGTTAAAAGACTTTGTGTTAAAAATTATTTCAAAGTATCCGAGAAATAGAGTTCTAAATAATCTATTAGGTCAATCATTGTTAGCTTTAAATTTTCATAAAGAGGGTTTATCTTATATTAAAAATGGAGCAGGTTTTTTGCAATTAGATGAAAATGGAGTGAAATTACTTTAATGAAAAGAGTCGAGATTAATTGTGAAAAATCACCAAATTTTATTGGATGTTGGTTTCTTGAAAATAAAAATATAAGCAAAAATATTATTGATTTTTTTGAAAATAACAAATCTCTTCAAAAAAAAGGTTCAACAGCCAAGGGAGTTGAAGAAAACAGAAAAAAATCAACAGACATCACCATTAGCCCAAATAAATTAACTGATGCAAAATATAAAGTTTTTAACGATTATTTCTCAGAGCTTCAAAAATGCTTTCTTGACTATAGAGAGCAATGGCCTTTTGTGAAACAATTTTTAACAAAAGTTAACGTTGGTCCTTTCAATGTACAAAAATATTATCCAGGTGATCACTTTGCTGCATTACATTCAGAGAGAACAGGCTTGTCAACATTACATAGAATTTTTGCCTTTATGACATACTTAAACGATGTGAACGATGGAGGTACAACTAATTTTGATCATTATGGATTAAAAATTAAGCCTGAAAACAATAAAACTTTAATATGGCCAGCTGAATGGACACATGCTCATACTGGGTCAGTACTAAAAAGTGGCACTAAGTATATAATTACAGGTTGGTTCGATTTTGCATCATAAATTCTATATTCAAAATTTTAACTTTAATTAAAGAAATGATTGATGGCAATTTTTTAGATAAAAAAAAAATTATTTTAGATAGTTTTAATAAAGGTAAATTTGAAAAAGTAATTAAATTAGCAAAAAAAATTTTAAAAAAGAATAATGATTTCCAAATATTATATGCATTAAGTATTAGTTTCTTAACTTTAAAAAATTATGGAGAAGCGGAAAAATTTTTTAGAAGAATTGTATCTTTAAAACCAAATGCCGAAAATTATTATATTTATGGAAATATTCAAAAACAATTAAAAAATTATAATGATGCATCTAAATATTTTGTAGAAGCAGTAAGTCTTAAACCAGATTATTCAGAGGCATATAATAATTTAGGAAACACAAAATTAAAATTAGGACTTATCAATGAAGCAATTGAAAATTATAAAAATGCAATAAATTCTAATAAAAATAATTTACAGGCATATTTTAATTTAGCTCACTTATATAATGAGGAAAAGAATTTTAACAATCTAAAAAAAGTACTGTTAGATGTTTTGAAACTTGATGAAAATAATACTACAGCACTGAATGATCTAGGTTACTTAAATTTAATCCTAGGAAATGTAGATGAAGGAAGAAAATTATTCGAAAAAGTCATTAATATTGATGATAGGCATATAAAAGCCTTTAAGAATTATTTTTTAATAACAGAGGCAAATAGTGAAAATAAATACTTAAAAAAACTTGAAAAACTGGATTTATCAAATGTAAATTATGAAGATAAAATATTTGCATATATAACTCTAAGTAAATGCAACTTTGATTTAAATAATTTTGATAAAGCTTTAAACTATTTAGAGCAGTCAAATAATTTAAAAAAATCAAAGTCAAACTTTAGTATTAAGACAGAAAAAAAGCTTTTTGAAAATATTAAGAATCTTTTTTTAGATAAAATAGATGAACCAATAACTCACAATAACAAGCTCAAATTTATACCAATTTTTATTCTTGGTATGCCAAGATCTGGAACAACTCTTTTAGAACAAGTATTATCATCACATTCTAAAATTCATGGTGCTGGTGAACTCAATTATTTACCAAAAATTATTGACAAATTTGAAATAAATAAGCCACATAATTTCGAAAATTATGTTAAAACTTTAAGATATGAATACCACTCAAAAGTTTCTTCACTGAGCAATAAACAATTTATTATCGATAAATTACCCATGAACTTTAGATGGATTGGTTTCATTATAAAAGCTTTTCCTGAAGCTAAAATAATTCACATTCAAAGAAACCCAATGGCTATTTGTTGGTCTAATTATAAGATTAATTTTCCAGATCCCGGAATGGATTTTTCACTTAGCCAAAAGAATACAGCAGAATATTATGTTTTATATAATAATTTGATGAAATTTTGGTTAGACAATTTAAAGAATAAAATAATAAATATTCAATATGAAAATTTCGTTAATGACTTTGAAAATGAAACTAAAAGTTTAATTGAAAAAATTGGCATAAACTGGGAACAAAATATCAAAAATTATTACAAGAATAACAGACCTGTACAAACTGCTTCTCTTCTACAAGTGAGAGGAAAAATAAAAAAAAATACATCAGAAGAATGGAAAAAATACAAAGATAAATTAAAAATTATGCAAGAAACTTTAAAAAGTGCAAGTATAGAATTCTAATCATATTGCCTATTGCTTAATTTTTAAAAAGCTAATAACTTCAACATTAATAGAACAAGCGGGCATAGCTCAGTGGTAGAGCGTCTCGTTGCCAACGAGAAGGTCGTGGGTTCGAGTCCCATTGCCCGCTCCAAAATTTATGATTATCTGGATCTCCTCTTATCCAAAAAGCGGAAATACATATTTAAGGTCATTTATTTCTTCATATTTTTTTTCAAAAAAAGGTAAATTTGATTTTGACTTACTTTTAAATATTCTTCAATTTCCATCTATAAAGTTTTCAAAAAAAAAAATTAGTTCTGAAGCAGAGGCCTGTCAAAGTTGGATTTATAATCAACAACAATTTTTCTCTGGAGATAAATTACACTTTATAAAAACTCATAGTTCCCTTAATCAGTATCGAGGATATAATTTTACCAACAAAAACTTGTCACTTGGTGCTATATACATTGTTAGGGACCCAAGAAACCTCATAACGTCAATGACAAATCATTATTCTTTAAGCTATGAACAAGCATATCTGAAAATAATAAATGAGAAACAAACACTTTTAGAAAAATCAACAGATGGAGATTATAGTAATTTTACATTTTTAGGCTCCTGGTCTGACCACTATAAATCATGGAAAAATACAAATGAATTTAAAACTTTATTTATTAAGTATGAAGAACTAGAAAATAACAGATTAGAAACTTTTAAAAAAATAATAAATTTTATAAATAGTTTAAAACAAGATAAATCTTCGATTAATGAAAAAAAACTAATCAACTCAATAAATTCTACAAATTTTTCTAATCTTAGAAATAAAGAGGAAAACGAAGGATTTGAGGAAAGTGTATACTCTAACTCTGGTGAAAAAAAACGTTTTTTCAATTTAGGATTTAATAATAGATGGCAAAAAATATTACCAAAAAATATTTTATACAAACTAAATAAAAATTTGCAAAATGATTTAAATGATTTAGGATATAATTCATGAGTGATCTAGCTGATAAAAAATGTATTCCCTGCGAGGGTGGTATTCCAAGTTTTAATCTAGATGAAATTCACAAATACCTTAAGAAGGTTGATGGCTGGGACGTCGAATCGATTGAAAATAAAGATTATTATATTACTAAAAGTTTTAAATTTAATAATTTTTTAGAAAGTCAATCTTTTGTGAATAAAGTTGGAGAGATTGCTGAGCAAGAAGGTCATCATCCAGATATATGGTTTGGTTGGGGATACGCAAAGATTAAAATACAAACTCATGCCATAAATGGATTACATGAAAGTGATTTTGTTCTTGCTGCAAAAATTGATTTAATAAACAAATTTTAGTTTGAAAAGAATTTACTAATAGTTTCTTCAAGTTTCTTAAGTTTTTTTAGTTTTGAGGCTGTTTTGTGATCGCAATTTTTTAAAATTATTATTTTTATGTTTTCTTGTTTTGGAATCATATTCATATGATATTTTTCTTTATCATCGTCTCCAAAAATAATTAAATATTCTGTTTTATTAGAAAATTTAAGCTTTTTATACTTCCATCTATTGATATTAGCTGCAAAATTTAAAAACGTATCATCTTTTGATATCTCAGGATGAATTGAAAATTGCGGAGAGAATGCAATCACTTTTTTTATCGGGTGAAGTGTAGAAAAAACAATAGCGTTAAATGCTCCCATACTATAACCAATTGCATAATTGTTATTATTTTTTAAAAACGATTTTATATAGCTGATATCAATATTATTTAGCCATGATCTAGTGATATCTTTGACGAACACCACATTGTATTTTTTCGTTAAATTAAAAAACTCATTTGACTGAACATATTTTCTACCTGCCCCAATACTAGAAAAAGATATTACTGTTATTTTTTTGTTATTATTAAAATAATCTACAGTAGTTTTTGGATAATTAAATTTTTTTTTATAAATAATATTTTGTATTTTTTTTAGGTAATAATTTAATTTCATTAATGTTTAAAGTGCCTTGTTTTTGAAAACACTAAAATAACACCTAAACTGTCTGCAAATTTAATGATTTCTTTATCTCGGATAGATCCAGAAGGTTGGATAATTGCGCTTACTCCATTTTGAACTAAAGTTTCAATTCCATCTACAAATGGAAAAAATGCGTCAGAGGCACCCAAAATGTTGTCGTTTATGTTAATTTTATGAAATTTTTTCATTTTATCGATTGCTATTCTACAACTATCCAATCTACTAGTTTGACCTGATCCAATTCCAATAGTTGAGGTATTTTTTGTTATAACAATCGCATTGGATTTTACATTTCTACAAACGTTAAAGGCAAATAATAGATCATTAAATATTTTTTTTGTTGGCTTCATTTTAGATACAACTTTAAAATTATCACTTGTAAAAATTTTGTTGTCTACATTTTGAACCAATAAAGAATTAAAATTAGAATTTATATTATTTAAATTCTTATATGTTAACTTAGATGCATCTATTAGCCTTAAATTTTTCTTTTTTTTTAAAATCCCCAATGAATCTTTATCAAAACCAACAGCAATTATTACTTCTAAAAAAGTTTTACTTAATTGTTGGGCTATTTTTTTAGTCACTTTAAAATTACAAGAAACAATTCCCCCAAATGCACTTATAGGATCACAAGCTAATGCCTCAAGATAACTATTTAATTTATTCTTATTTATTGAAACTCCACACGGGTTGGCATGTTTGACAATTACTGTTCCAATATTCTTAGGAAGAGTTTTTGAAATATTTAAAGCTGCATAAATGTCATTATAATTGTTGTAACTTAATTTTTTTCCACTTAATTGGATTATATCCAAACTATTATTTTTGCTATAAATTGCAGATTGTTGATGTGGATTTTCTCCATATCGTAACACCTCAATTAAATTTCCATGAATAGTTTTCTTCTGAGGGAAATGATTATTATTGGTGATATTTAAATATTCTGAAATTACTGAATCATAATATGCTGTTAAATTAAATGCTTCACCAGATAGTTTTTTTCGAAATTCTAGACTTGTAGAACCTTTGTTTTTTTTTAAATTTATCAAAAATTCATTGTATTGTTTGGGAGAAGTTAAAATGGTTGTATCATGATAATTTTTAGCCGAAGCTCTTACTAGCGCTGGGCCACCAATATCTATATTTTCTATTAGTATTTTATGATCTCTGGTAACTTTTAAAGTTTCCTCAAACGGATAGAAATTAACTATAACTAAATCTATTTCCTCGAAAGCATTTTTTCTAAGCTCTTTTTTATGTTTATTGCTGTTTCTTTTGCTTAAAATTCCAGCATATAATTTTGTATGAAGTGTTTTAACTCTACCATCTAATATTTCGTCTGATTTTGTATATTCTGAAACCTCCATACATTTGTATCCTAATCTTTTTATTTCTTTGGAAGTTCCACCCGAGCTGATAATTTTTATATCATATTTTTTCAGTGCCTGTAAAATAGGTTTAATATTTGATTTATCCGAAAGAGATATAATTGCATTTTTAATTCTATTTCTCATATTTTACTAATCTGCCATTTAATTAACTGTTCTTCGCTTTGAGTAACACCCGAGATGAAAATATTTTGGTTTTCAATATAATTGTTTTTATCACCAAAATATAGTCCAGTTTCTACCCCAATCATTCCATCATTGGAGAAGAATCTCCAACCCGAATTTTCTAATTCTATTAAAACAGATTTATTGTCTTGCAGTCTAGTTACTTTAATATTTGGTAGCAAGTGAAATCTTATTTCAAAATTTGTAACTTTAAAATTCTTTTTTTTTATCAGCTTATCTTTACCTATTAGAATATTTTTATTCGAATTAAATTCTAAATTTCTTTCATGTATTACGCCATATCTTGACAAATATCCATCATGCGAACATTGAATACTCCAATAATTTTTTTCATAAGTGACCTGTTGATCAAAAGTCTTAAATCCTTTGTTGACAACGCTTTGTCCTATATTATTTTTTTTAAAATTACATGCAGAAGAATTATCTAAAATTAATGTAGATTGAGTTGCGGTTGACTTTGATATTCCGTAAAGTTGATGATTATGATCTTGGAAGAAACCAGAATTTGTTATTAGTTTTTTATCTTTAAAAAAAAATTCGAACGATAAAGGTCCAGCTTGATAATTTTCAGAATAGTCTTTACCTGGACTATTGCCTGTATCCATTGCAAGGATTACATTTTTATTTTTTAAAATTATATAACCTGATTTATCAAATTTATCATTTCTGAATTTATATCTAAAAAGATTTAAGTATTTATCAAAGTCTTCATAATTAGAAGAATTATTTCCATTAAATAATAAGCTTTGCTTTAAAGATCCCCAGAAAAAATCATAAGATTTTCCAACATAAAAAATTATTTCATCTAAATATTCTGGAATATCATTCAAAGAATCTTTCAAAAGTTCTCTTATTAAAATAAAATATTTTAGATAAAAAACCATTTGCCTTATATTTCTTGATTTTGGAAAGTAGTTAACATCAAAAGATGTACTAATTATTTTTTTTAGTAAATTTAAGCCATAATCTAAAAATTTACGGTTCTTATAAGCTACTCCAGTAATAATAATAGCTGAACAACCAATCATTTTATTGTTAAAGTCAGCGGATCTATCAATTTCATTCATCAAGTGGTTAACTTGTTTGCTAACTAACTCATTAAAACTATTTTTATAAATATTGTCTGACCCATCATATGTAATTTTGGAGTTTGAAATCCAAGCTATCACTCTTCTTGAGAGAACATCTATTTCCCAACTTTTTGCTTTATAGTTTTGATTTTTTGAAATCCAATTTTCTATAATTGATTGAGTTATTTTATTTGACGATTTTAGATCTATTGAGAAAAGCCAATAAAAACTATGAAGTTTTTTAAAATTTTTGTCATTAATATTTTTATTTTCCCATATCGATTGAACTTTAAAATCCTCTATTTTATTTTTCTGTTTTTCATATTTAATTAATGAGCTTAATATATTAAGGCTTGGTTGATAAACCAAATTATTTTCGTCAACTTTAGAAATTTTTTTATTATAAATTGAAGAATTTAAATAAATTTTTCGTACTTGGTTTTTAATTATAAAAAAAAATTCATTGATATAATTAAAAGAACTTTTTAAAAACATTTTATATTGATTTTAGTTTTTCAATATTAGTTTTGATATCTCCATTGTTTTCTTTGAATACCGTAGTGCCAGATACCAAAATATCAGCTCCAGCTTCTAAGATTATTTTTGAATTACTAAAATTTACTCCACCATCTACCTCAATACTAAAGTGGTATTGATTTTTTTCTTTAATATCTTTTAATTCTTTAATTTTTGTTAATACCTCTGGCATAAATTCTTGCCCACCAAAACCAGGATTGACACTCATAACTAGCACCAAATCAATGTGTTCTATTTCATCAATTAAAGTCTTTATTTCAGTTTCTGGATTTAAAGAAACCCCAGCCTTTTTACCTAACTTTTTAATCAAATTTATTGAATCTTTCAAATTTTCAGTAGCTTCAGGATGAATTGTTATAATATCAGCACCTGCTTTTGCGTAATTTTCAATATATTTATGTACAGGTGAGATCATTAAATGTACATCAAAAGGAAGCTTAGTGTACTCCCTTAAGTTTTTAATTACTGGAGGTCCAATTGTTAAATTCGGAACAAAGTGGCCATCCATTACATCGACATGAATTAAGTCAGCACCACCCTCTTCAAGTCTCTTAATTTCATTTCCTAGTTGACTGAAATCAGCAGATAATATTGAAGGGGATATTTGAATTTTTTTCATTTGATACTAAAATATTTCTATCAATTTTTTTTTCTATTTGAATTAGTTTTTACTAAATATTCTATATAATTCTTGAGCTATTTCACTCTCTAAAGGAAATGAAAGCATTCCCATTACCGAATAACCAAGTAAATAAGGCATTAAATAGAAACGAGCCATATAAAAGAACCAAGCTACATAAAGTGGTACTAAAGGCCCTACCAAAAAGCTTGGGGTAATCGGTTTAAACACATTTATTAGTGGATTTGTGAGTTTTACAAAAACTTTCATAAAGAAGAATTGTGAATCTTCTCTTTGAAAAATATTCATCGCTACTCTTCCAATCAATGTCCACATAATGACTCCTAAAATGTAATCGATTATATAAACTAAAGGATGAAAGTTAGCAGACATAATTTTAAGAAAAAAAGGGGCGAACTTAATCGCCCCTAAGTTTTATTATTTATTTCTGTGCTAGTACCGTCTTACCGCTTGGTACACGTACATCATCAACCATTTTCTGAGTAGCTGCATCTGGTGCTGCAGTTATTAAACTGACAACAATCATAGAAACTAAACTTACAGCTGCTCCAACTATTCCAAACGTAAGTTGAGTTATGCCCAAGAAACCAGATCCTCCACTTCTTACCCATATTAGGTAAGCAGTTCCAGATATAAGTCCTAGTAGCATTCCCGCAACAGCGCCTGGTGCATTAGCTCTCTTCCACCATACACCAAGTACAAGTGGGAAGAATAGTCCTGACATAGCAAAGTCAAAAGCCCAAATTACCGAACCTAAGATACCTTGTATCTCTAACGCGGCTATTGTTGCTCCTGCAAAACCAATTAATACAAGTAGTACCCTTGCAACAATTAGTCTTTTCGCTGTCTCAGCTTTTGGATTAATTATTTTGTAGTAAATATCATGAGATAACGCATTTGATATTGCTAACACTAATCCATCTGCAGTTGACATTGCAGCTGCCATACCTCCAGCAGCAACTAGACCTGAAATTACATAAGGTAATCCTGCAATCTCTGGTGTTGCTAATACAACAGCTTTACCACCCATAAAGAACTCATTAAGTTCAAGAGTTCCATTACCATTAAAGTCACTGATAAACATTAAGTTTGCTTGGTTCCAGTTTTGATACCAATCAATAGCTTGAACTTCCGCAATTGTTTTACCAATAATTCCAGTCGGTAGCGTTGGATCTATTAAAGATAGTTTAGATAATGTAGCTAACATCGGTGCAGAAGAATAAAGTAGGAAAATAAAGAATAGTGACCAACCTACTGATCTTCTTGCAGTTCTTACACTTGGAGTTGTAAAGTATCTCATCATAACGTGAGGTAGCGATGCAGTTCCTGCCATCATACACACTGCTAATGAAATAAATGCCCAAGGAGTTGCATTAACCGAAGAATGCGCTTTAGTTATTCCAGCTAAACCTTTTGGAACTGTTGCTAAGTCAGCAGCAGAGTTTTTAACAAAACCAAATTGACCTTCTAGTTCTGCAATTCTTGCAACTTCATCAGCTAACATAAAGTGTGGGAAGAAACCTGCTCCCAACTTACTGCTAATCCAAAATACTGGAAGTAAGTAAGCTATAATTAATACAATGTATTGAGCTACTTGCGTCCAAGTTACAGCTCTCATTCCACCAAGCATTGAGCACATCAAAATACTTGCTAACCCTACATAAACAGCTATCCCAAATGGAATATCTAATGCTACAGATGCAATTGTACCTGTTGCATTAATTTGTGCTGTTACATAAGTGAATGAGGCTACTGTTAAAACTATGACTGCACTAAATCTTGCTAAGTTACCACCATAACGTGTTCCTATAAAATCTGGAACAGTATAACATCCAAATTTTCTAAGATACGGTGCTAATAACGAAGCAACTAGTACATATCCACCAGTCCACCCAACAAGTAGAGCCATATATCCATAGCCTTTGAAATAAATTCCACCTGCCATAGCAACGAAAGATGCCCCTGACATCCAGTCAGCAGCAGTTGCCATACCATTGAAGACAGTTGGAACTTGTCTTCCAGCTACATAATAAGCATCAACTTGTAGTGTTCTAGATAACCAACCAATTAAAGCATAGATCAAAACTGTGAAAGCTACAAAAAAGATACCAATCAATTTTGCAGACATTCCAGCTTGTTCAGCTATTGCCATCAGAATAATAAATACAAGAAATCCTCCGGTATATATTCCGTAGACCTTTGGTAAATTATCTATAAATTTACCTTTTATCATTTGTCACCCTCTCTTTCAGAAAACCCGAACTCATCATCTATTTTCTCTTGTCGACCTGCAAACCAGAAAATTAAAATGACGAAGATCGCAAGTGATCCTTGGCATGTAAACCAATACGTTAAAGGATATCCAAATGGTCTAATGCTAGATTCTTGCATTTCGGCTCCGAAGAGAAAGATGCCAATTGAGAAAACAAACCAAATTGCTAATGTAATAAAAAGCAAATTCCTGGTTTTTTCCCAGTGTTGTTCTTGTTTTGACATTTTTTTCTCTCCCTATAGGTTAAAAAAATAACCTTACTGATAATCAAATTTATTTAAACCCTTAAAAACACTCGATATTGTGGCATTTTTACATTATACATCAACATATTAGGTAGATAAATGGCCCTCAAATACAGATTCAATCTTAAAGATATAAAACTTGAAGACTTTAAAGTTTATTTAGTTGCGATGTTTAAGGGCATTTTACCTAAGAAAAAAATTAAGAACGTTGATGATCTTAGGCAATTTATTCAGCAAAAATCTGCTTGGGTATCTCAAGTTACTTTATATAACTATTTAAAAACGAGAATGGGAACTAAGTGGGTTCTGCATTTTGATGACGAAAAGTTTTTAACTTCAATAAATACTGCAAAGTGGAATATTTATGCAATATCTCTTCAAGATTTGTCATTTTATACAGTTTCGTATTTATATGTTTTTTATAATTATAAGGAAACAGACAAAGCATCTGAAATTTACAATGATGTTCTCAGTAAAGAGTTAGAAAATGGTATGCCCGCAGAGATTGTTGATGAGGCAAGAATAAGTTTTAAAAAAAGATTAGATCAAATTAAGTGGGAGGAATATTATAAATCTTGGCCATTTAATGAAAGTGCTTTGGCTTTATATAATTGGGCTCCTGTTGCGAATGAATTAAAAACTTTAGATAGGAAAATTGTTCTGAATTCAATGATTTTAAAATGGGATAATATTAAAGAGGAGTTTTCGAAATTAATAAAGATCTAAATATTTTTTCTATTGTCTACCAAACTGTCAACAACCGAAGGATCTGCTAAGGTCGTTGTATCTCCTAATTGACCATGTTCATTCGCAGCTATTTTTCTCAAAATCCTTCGCATTATTTTTCCAGATCTAGTTTTTGGAAGTCCTGGAGCAAACTGTATTAAGTCCGGTGTAGCAATTGGACCAATTTGCTTTCTAACCCAAAGTTTTAAATCTCTTTCTAAATCAAGAGTACTTTTTTCCCCTGCATTTAAAGTCACGTAACAATAAAGTCCATTACCTTTAATATCGTGTGGATAGCCAACCACTGCTGCTTCAGCAACTTTAGGATGAGCTACAAAAGCACTTTCGATTTCTGCAGTACCTAAATTATGTCCGGATACTATTATGACATCATCTACTCTTCCAGTTATCCAATAATAACCATCTTTATCTCTTCTACATCCGTCTCCGGTAAAATATTTTCCATCAAATTGTGAAAAATATGTATCAATAAATCTCTGGTGGTCTCCATACACAGTTCTCATTTGTCCTGGCCAAGATTGTGCTATACATAATCTTCCTTGAGCTTCTCCCTTTAATACTTTTCCATCTTTATCTAATATTTCTGGTTTTATCCCGTAAAATGGTTTTGTTGCAGAGCCAGGTTTTAAATCTATTGCGCCTGTTTGTGGACTTATTAATATCCCACCTGTCTCAGTTTGCCACCAGGTGTCAACAATTGGACATCTGCTATCTCCAACAGTTTTAAAATACCATTCCCAGGCCTCAGGATTTATTGGCTCTCCAACAGTACCTAAAAGTTTTAAAGTTTTTCTGGAAGTTTTTTTAACAGGTTTATCTCCTTCTCTCATTAGAGCTCTAATTGCCGTAGGAGCAGTATAGAAAATATTGACTTTATATTTATCAACTATTTGCCACCATCTTGATGTGTCAGGATAAGTTGGAATTCCCTCAAACATTATTGTAGTTGCGCCATTAGCAAGTGGACCATAAATAATATAACTGTGTCCAGTAACCCACCCAATATCAGCTGTGCACCAATAAATATCTTTTGGTTTGTAGTTGAAAATATATTGGTGGGTCATTGATGCGTAAACCATATAACCACCAGTTGTATGAAGAACCCCTTTTGGCTTTCCAGTTGAACCAGATGTGTAAAGAATAAACAGAGGATCTTCAGCACTCATTTCCTCAGGCTCACATTTTGATGATACTTTTTTAGTCATTTGATGATACCAAACATCTCTATCATTAAACCAATCTATTTTCTTAGTACCAGTTCTTTTTACTACAATACATTTTTTAACATTCGGACAGCTTTGCAAGGCTTCATCAGTAATTGATTTCAATGGAATTGTTTTACCGCCTCTAACTCCTTCATCTGCAGTTATTACATAATCGGATTCACAGTCATTAATTCTTCCCGAAATACTATCTGGAGAAAAACCGCCGAATATTATTGAGTGAACTGCACCTATTCGTGCGCATGCCAGCATTGTATAGGCAAGCTCAGGGATCATGGTTAGATAAATTGTTACTCTATCTCCTTTTTGAACTCCTAAATTTTTTAAACCATTTGCGGCTTTAGAAACTTCTTTATGTAATTCTTTATAGCTAATTTTCTTTTGAACTTTTGGATCATCACCAACCCAGATAATTGCAGTTTTGTTGCCATTCTTTTTTAAATGTCTATCAATGCAATTTGCTGATGCATTTAATGTGCCATCATAAAACCATTTTATATGAACATCATCTTTACTATATTTCACATCTTTAATTTTTTTATAAGGTTTAATCCAATTAATTCTTTTTCCTTCTTTTTTCCAAAAGCCATCATTATCCTTAATTGACTCATTATATTTTTTTAAATATTGCGACTTATTAACAACTGCTTTACTTATCCAATCTTTTTGTGTTTTATAAATTGTTTCTTTAGTTTTTTTGGAATTTTTCCTTTTTTTTACTTTTTTATTGGTTTTTTTTTTCTTAGGCATGAAATTTTTATTTTTTAATTCTACCCATGTTCAAAATTATTTTCCAGCTTTTAGTATCAATTGGCATTATTGAAAGTCTACTTTGTCTAATCAGTGGTAAGTTCTCTAAAGCCTTTATTTTTTTGATATTTTTAAGTGTTACAGGATTTTGAAGTTTATTTTTAAATTTAACCTTAACTGCAACAAACCTTTTTTTCTTATCTGTTGGATCAATGAACGCAGTTTTTATAACTTCTACAATACCAACAATCTCTTTTCCTATATTAGAATGATAAAAAAAACAGAGATCTCCTTTTTTCATTTGTTTAAGATTATTTGCGGCTTGATAATTTCTTACTCCGTCCCAATCTGCACCCTTTTCTCCAGATTTCATTTGTTGATCAATTGACCATACATCTGGCTCAGATTTTAATAACCAATATTTCATTAATTTTGTTTTTTCTTTTTTTCTTTCTTAAGTTTTCTTTTCTCTTTTAGAGAAAGTTTTGCCTTTTTCATTACACTTGCATCTTTAAATGATTTTCCACTATATCTTTTCGACATTTATAGTCTTACTCCTGCTCCTTTTAAAAATTTTGCTTTTTTATCAAGTGGAAGTCTTGGACTTGCTTCTAGATCTAAATTATCAAATTTTTTGATTTTATACTTTTCAAGACCAACAAGTGCAATCATGGCTGCATTATCTCCACATAATTGTGGTTCAGGGAAAATTGGTTTAAAATTATTTTTCTTACAGACTTTTATTAATTTTTTTCTTATGCCTTTATTAGCCGCAACACCTCCAGCGATCACAAATGCTTTATCTTTCATTTTGCTGATTTTCTTGAATTCATCAAATGCTATTTGAGTTTTTAATTCTAAAATTTCTTCAATTGTTTTTTGAAAAGATGCTGCAAGATCATATTTCTCCTGCTTAGATTTTATAGAGTTTGATATCCTTAAAATTGCTGTTTTAAGACCTGCAAATGATAAATTGCACCCTCCTTTATTTATAATTGGTTTAGGAAGTTTAAATTTATCCGCATTTCCCTGCTTTGCAAAGCCTTCTAACTTTGGTCCTCCTGGAAATTCAATTCCTAAAAGTTTTGCAGTTTTATCAAATGCCTCTCCTAATGCATCATCAATCGTTGTTCCTAATCTTTTGTATTTTCCAAGCCCATTAACACTTAGATATTGAGTATGCCCACCCGAAATTAATAATAATAAATATGGAAAATCTAACTTTGTGCTAAGTCTTGGACTTAAAGCATGTCCCTCAAGATGGTTTACACCAATAAAAGGTATATTTAAGGTTGCAGCTAAAGCTTTGCCAAAATTTAAACCAATAGTAAGGCAAACGATTAAGCCTGGACCAGATGTTGAGGCAATTGCAGAAACATCGTTTAAATTAACACCACTTTCATTAATTGCTTTTTTTGCAATTAAATCGATTTTTTCAACATGAGACCTTGCTGCAAGCTCAGGAACTACACCTCCAAATTCTTTATGAATATCAAATTGACTCGAAACTACGTTAGATAATATTTTTATCTTACCATTTTTATCTTCTTCTATGATTGATACCGCAGTTTCATCGCAACTTGTCTCAATTCCTAGAATTAATTTTTTTTCATTCATAAATATTTATAATTAATACAATTAAACTATAAGAATGTAATAAAAATAAGAATTATGAAAAGAGATAAATTTATTATTGGTACTCGCGGAAGTAAGTTAGCTCAAATTTATACTGAAAAAGTGACTAAGTTTCTTAAAAAAGTTTCATCAACTCACATAGAAATAAAAAAAATACTTACAAGTGGAGACGAAAACCAAAAGGATAGGTTGTCAAATATTGGAGGGAAAGGCTTATTTTCAAAAAAAATTGAAACAGAGCTAATTAATCATAAAATAGATATAGCTGTTCACGCTTTAAAAGATATGCCAACGATTGAAACTGAGGGTTTGATAACAAATTTTTATTTAAAAAGAAATTCACCTAATGAAATACTTATTAGCAATAATAATATTAAGTTCCAGGATCTTAAACCAAATTCAATCATTGGAACTTCTTCATATAGAAGAGAATATCAACTTCAAAGTATTAGATCAGATCTAAATTATAAATTAATAAGAGGCAATGTGGATACTAGGATCAAAAAGTTAGAGAATGGAGACTACGATGCTATTTTACTTTCCAAAGCTGGCATTGAAGCTTTGGGATTCAATAATAAAATCACCCAGGAATTTAACACAGAGGAACTCACACCATGTGCTGGACAAGGAATTATTGCAATACAATGTAGAGAAAATGATCAAGAAATAATAAATATATTAGAAAAAATTAATGATGAACAGTCAAGAATAATTGCAAACGCAGAGAGAAAAGTTTTAAAAATTCTTGAAGGGGATTGCGATACAGCAGTTGGTGTCTATGCAAAAATTAGCAAAGATATTGTAAATATTAAGGCAGAACTTTTTTCAGTTGATGGCAAACAGAGATTTTATGTTCATGAAAGTGAAAATGAAAAAATGGTAAATGATCTGAGTATTAAAATTGGAGAAAAATTAAAATCAGAATCAAAAGGATCATACAAAAGGTAGAATGCATATTTTATTAACAAGACCACTAGAAGATAGTAAAGAATTAATCCTAAGATTTAGTTCTCTGGGGCATAAAGTTTCTCATTTACCTGTAATAAAAATTGAACCAATTAAATACGATGAACCTGACTATAGCCAATTTAAGGGAGTAATATTTACCAGTTCCAACGCGATAAAGAATTTAGATTTAACTAAAGTTGATAAAAAAATTGAATGTTATTGTGTTGGTTCTGCAACAGAAAAAGTTGCAAAGTTAAATGGTTTTCAAAATATTATCTCTGCAGAAGGAAACGTAAATAATTTGAAAGAACTAATATTACAAAACTTTGATTCAAAAAATGGATCACTTCTTTACGTAAGTGGAGAAGTTGTTTCCAGTAGGATAGATAAAGATCTTATTTCAGAGGGTTATTCTTTAAAAAGATTGATAAACTATACAGTTTCTTCAACTTTAGAAATAAAAGAGGAATTCAGAGCAGAACTAAAAAAGTCAATTCCTGACATAATTTATGTTTACTCAGAAAATAGTGCTAAGAGTTTATTAAATTTACTTAAAAAATATGACCTTTTAGATAGTTGGATGGATACTAATTTGATGTGTATGGGTGAAAAATCATCATCAATTTTAAATGAGATCAAGTGGAAAAAAATTTTTCTATTTAATTCTGGTGAAGAAGAGTTTTTGCTATATAAAATTTAGCCATGGATGTTTTTGATAATTTTACAGGACTTTTTCTATCAGTTTGGGAAAAAGGAATATTGGGTGTTAACTTTGTAGAGATCTTAATAGGTCTTGGGATATTCTTTATATTCCTAGTTTTTAGAGGCTTGATTAGTAAATTAGTAATAAGAAAATTAGAATTAATTTCAAAAAGAACCACCAATAAACTTGATGATACTTTTGTTAAGGCAATGGAGGGACCAGCAAGATTTCTTCCAATTGTTTTAGGGGTATTTTTTGCGAGTTATTATATGTCTTTTTCAGAAGACACCAGATTATTTTTAGATAATGTAAATAGAACTTTAATTACAATTCTACTATTTTGGATTATCCATCAGATAATTGAGCCAATCTCTTACATTCTTAGTGGTTTTGATAAAATTTTAACTA
The DNA here is from genome assembly GCA_902584995.1 of uncultured Pelagibacteraceae bacterium. Lineage (GTDB taxonomy): Bacteria > Pseudomonadota > Alphaproteobacteria > Pelagibacterales > Pelagibacteraceae > Pelagibacter. The sequence continues at coordinate 118,498 of CACICF010000001.1, read as the reverse complement.
GAGAACTAATCGGCTGGATCATTAAATCATTTAAAATTTTAATTTTAATTTTAGGTGCTGCAGCAGTTTTAGAATTATGGGGAATAAAAATTGGTCCGATAATAGCTGGACTAGGTTTATTTGGTGTTGCAGTTGCATTAGGGGCGCAAGATTTATTTAAAAATTTGATTTCAGGAATTTTAGTTCTTGTAGAGAAAAGATTTAAAATGGGTGATTGGATTGAAGTTGAGGGAATAATTGAGGGTGTAGTAGAAAAAATAGGTTTTAGATCAACCGTTATAAGAAAATTTGATAAATCTTTAGCTATTATCCCCAATTTTCAGTTTGCAGAAAATGCTGTTATAAATAAAAGTCAAATAACTAATTGGAGAATTAGTTGGACGATAACTCTTCAATACGATTCAACGGTAGAACAATTAAAAACGATTAGAAATGAAATAGAGAATTTTATTAATCATTCAGAAGATTATGATACTGCTGTTGGAGTATCAGTAAGAGTTGACAAATTTTCTGATAGCTCAATAGATATGTATGTGAGATGTTACACAAAAACAAATAGTTGGAGCGAAATGTTATTAGTAAAGGAAAGACTTGCAATTAAGATTAAAGAAATTGTAGAGGGTAACAAAGCCTCTTTTGCTTTCCCAAGCACATCTATTTATGTAGAAAAGAAATGATAGCTATATTTTATTTAGTTCTCCAACTCTTGAAATTATATTCATATGTTGTGATAGCCAACGTTGTTATTAGCTGGTTAATAGCTTTTAATGTCTTAAATACATCGAACAGATTTGTTTATTCAATTTTAGAATTTACCTATAAGCTCACCGATCCAATTCTCAACAAAATCAGGGGTTTTTTACCTAGCCTTGGTGCTTTTGATATATCGCCAATCATTCTTCTTTTGTTGATATGGTTTATAGAAATGTGTATGAAGCTCTACATAGCACCACTAATTTTTTAATATCATGATTTTAATTGACGGAAAAAAACAATCAGCCGAACTAAGAGAAGAACTAAAACAAGAAGTTGAGGGATTAAAAAAAAAACATAATAAAGTTCCAGGTCTTACAGTAATTTTAATTGGGGACTTAACCCCAAGCCAAATTTATGTAAGAAATAAAGAAAAATCAGCAAAACAAGTTGGTTTGAAATCAGAAGTTATAAAATATCCAGATACAGTAGATGAAAAGACTGTTTTAAATAAAATAGAGGAACTTAATAAGGATGAAACAGTTTCAGGAATTTTAGTTCAATTACCATTGCCAAAACATATCAACAAGCAACATGTTATTGAAACTATCTCACCACACAAGGATGTAGATGGTTTACATCCAATGAATGTAGGCAATCTATCGTCTGGATATCAAGGATCAATTCCTTGTACACCACTTGGATGTTATTACTTATTAAAAAAAATTGAACCCAACTTAACAGGAAAAAAAGCTGTCATGATTGGTAGATCAAACCTAAATGGAAAAGCTATGGCTCAGCTTTTACTTCAAGAAGATTGTACAGTAACGATTACTCATTCAAAAACTAAAGATCTTCAGCATGAGTGCTTAGAGGCAGATGTGATAGTTGCAGCAGTTGGAATTCCTGAACTTATAAAGGGAGATTGGGTAAAAAAAGATGCAATAGTTATAGATGTCGGAATAAATAAAACAGAAAATGGTATAGTGGGTGATGTAAATTTTGAAGAAGTTTCAAAAGTTGCAAAAGCTTTAACGCCAGTTCCAGGTGGCGTTGGACCTATGACAATTGCATGTCTTTTAAAAAATACAATTGAGTGTTTCAAAAGATCGTTAATTAATTAAACTAATTGCCAAAGTTAGTAATTTTAATACTTATTTTTTTATCTATAATTCTTTATCATTAGCTATGGAAAAAATACCTTATCATCACTTACCAGACGGTAGCTTCAGAAATCCAGAGGGCTCACCTGAGAGAAATTCTAATTTCAAATGGTCCTTTAAAGTATTCAACAAAGAAAAGAAAAAACTTAATATGTCTGTTCCCAAGGATCATGTCGTTGATAAACAAAGAGTTCTTTCAAATTTAGAAAATTTAAAAAATGGTGATTATGTCGGTTGGATTGGACATGCAACTTTCTTAATAAAGCTTGGAAATACAACAATTATAACTGATCCTGTCTTTTCAAAAAATGCAGGCCCACTAATTTTTGGTCCAAAAAGATATGTCAAAACTGCCCTAGATTTAAATGAAATTCCAAAGACAGACTTATTTCTTCTAACTCATAATCATTACGATCATCAAGATATGACTACAATTAGAAGATTTCCTTTTAAGGATGCAAAAGTTTTACTTCCTCTAAAGCTTGGAAAGTATTTCATGCGAAATAGCTATAAAGATGTGAAGGAAATGGATTGGTATGATGAAATTAAAGTTAATCACGACCTTAAAGTAACATTGTTACCAGCAGTTCACTGGTCAAAAAGAAGCTTAACAGATACAAATAAAACTTTATGGGGAAACTTTTTAATTGAGTACAAGGACAAAAAGATACTCTTTGCCTGTGACACTGGAGTTGGAAATATTTATAAAGAGTTAGGTGAAAAATATGGACCTATTGATTTAACACTTATTAACATTGGGGCATATAATTTTTATCCATTATCACCTAATAAAGATAAATCTTCTTATCATACCAACCCTGAAGAGGCTTTAAGTATTGCAAGAGACCTTAAAAGTAAAAAAGTTTTAGGGATGCACTGGGGTACTTTTGTTTTATCTTTGGAGCCAATAATGGAGCCACCAGTTAGATTTAAAGATAATGCAGAAAAATATGGTTTTAAAAAAGAAGATGCAATTATTTTTAAAATTGGTGAATTTCAGTCTTTAAAAAATTTAGGACTTTAACAACAGCCGCAAGTTTTCTTTGGCTTACTTTTTTCTTCTTTTAATAATTTTTCTTCAGCTTTTGCTATTTCTAGCTCTCTTGCACTTTCTTCTAAAGCAGTCTTTTCTTGCAAAAGTTTGTTTTCAAAATATGCATAAAGAGAGTTAAAGCCTAGCTTAGAAGCTTTTTTTTCTTCGTAGTTTCTTCTTCCCTTTAAATTTTCAATTAATTCTAATATTTGTGGGTTTTGCATATTATTTTTATCTCATAAATTAAAAAAATTTCAATTATAATTTATTCAAGGTTTTCTACTATTTTAGGAATATATTTTTTAAAGTTAAAAAAACCTTTGTTACAAAACTTCCATGAATTTTGATCTAATTTTCTATAAAGAAACTCAATATTTTTTAGTGAGTTTTGATTTAAGTAATCTAAATTTTCTCCAACAGTTGGATAAAGGCAGTAACAACTTTCTACGTTTTTAATTTCGTTTATATCAATAATCTCACAATTAATTGATTTTTCCTCTAACCTTTTCTTTTGTTCCTCAATTAAACTAGCCTTGAATTTCACTACATTTTCACTGAGTTTAATATTTCTATTTTCATTTTTATTATCAATAAGAAGAATTTTTTTGAATTTTTGAATTGCAAAGTCAGTGATTTCAAATGCTAAGTTATTTTCAAAAACAAGTAAGTTTTTCTCTTCAATATTTATCGGATTTTCAAAAGTTTTATGAAGAATAGTATAATTTTTATCATTTATTATTGGAGGTGCATTTTCGTTAAGTTTAATATTTTCAAATCTATTATTTGTAAATTTTTTAATATTCCATTCACTTGCAAGATAATGTTTCCCTTGAGTTTGAATACCTGCAACCCAACGCCAGCCCAATGTATTAGAAGCAGTATCACCATCGTATAAATGTTGCATAAAAAATTCAGCACCAAGTTGCCAAGGCAAGTCTAGTGTAAATATCCAAATGCTCGCAAACCACATTCTGGTATGATTATGCAAATAATTATAAGTCTTAAGTTCATTTACCCATTCATTGAAGCACTCAATTTCAGTGTTACCTTCAATGGCATTTAAGTAACTTTTATTATCTTTAAAATCTTCTTTTATTCTTTTTAAATCTAATAAATAATCATCCCACACTCCTGATCTTAGTTCCAACCAACCTTTCCAGTATGTTCGCCATAAGACTTCTTGAATAAATTTTTCATTTTTTGAGAAGGAAAATCTTTCCAGCGATTTACTAATCACTTCTTTTTCATTAATCACTCCATGTGTTATATATGGTGACAGACAAGATGTATTAGATCGTTTATCAGGACCAAAATCAAAATTTCTTAATTTTGAATACTCTCCAATATTATTTTTTATAAAATTATCTAAGTTCTCAATAGCCGAAGCTCTTGTAGTTTTAAATTCCATTTTTTTTATCTTAATTTTCTTTTATGAAAGTTAATAAATCTTTCTACATTTGATTTATTAAAAGTTTTATTTTCTTCGAAAGAAACTTTTTTCATCGAGTAAGCATTACTGGAAGTTTGTCTTGATTGAATTGTAATATTTCCTTTATAAAGTTTAAGTTTTACTGATCCATTTACTTTATTTCTATTTAAATCGACTATTTTTTGCAGTTTAAATCTTTCCTTTGAATACCAATAGCCATTGTAAACAAGTTCTGCATACCTTGGCATAACCTCATCTTTTTTATGCATTGTGTTTTTATCCAAAGTTACAGACTCAATGGCTCTGTGAGCCACAAGTAATAATGTTCCTCCAGGAGTTTCATAAACTCCTCTAGACTTTATTCCAATAAATCTATTCTCGACTAAATCCACTCTTCCTATTCCATTTCTTCCAGCTAATTGATTTAATTTATCCAAAACTTTTGCTGGAGATAATTTTTTTCCATTTAAACCAACAGGGTCACCATTTTTGTAATTGATAGTAATAAAGCTTGGTTTATTTGGTGCCTTTTCAGGAGAAGTTGTTCTTTGAAAAATAAATTCAGGTGCAGAATTTTTAGGATTTTCTAAAACTTTTCCCTCTGTTGAAGTATGAAATAAATTATCATCAACTGAGAAAGGTGGCGCACCTTTTTTATCTTTTGGAATGGGTATTCCATGTTTTTTTGCATAATTGATTAGATCTGTTCTTGATTTTAATTTCCAAATTCTCCATGGCGCAATTATTTTAATTTTAGGACCAAAGTAATGATATCCCAATTCAAATCTAACTTGATCATTTCCTTTTCCTGTCGAGCCATGTGAGACAGCATAAGCATTAAATTTTTTAGCAACCCTGATTTGATCTTTTGCAATCAGTGGCCTTGCAATAGATGTACCTAATAAATAAACACCCTCATAAAGAGCATGACCTCTTATCATAGGATATACATAATCTTTAACAAAAATGTTTTTTAGATCTTGAATTATGATTTTTTTAACTCCCAATTTTTTTGCATTCTTAATTATTTTTTTTCTATTCATTTCCTGCCCAACATCAGCAGTGTATGCTATAACTTCAGCATCATAATTTTCTTGAAGCCATTTAAGAATGATAGACGTATCCAAACCACCTGAATAGGCGAGTACAATCTTCTTTTGTTTTTTCATTTAAGTGCAGCTTTTTTTTGCAGCGTTATAAGCTTTGGTAAAACCCATCAATGAATAGTCATCTGTAGTTCTTGTGCCACTTTGTTTGTAGGCTGTTATCATCAGCCTTGAGGCTTTTTTCATTCTTTTAATAATTTTTTGCTCTGTTTTTCCACTTGAAATCCATGCAAATTTATTTTGAGGTAAGTCAAACTCAAATTTTGATTTTCCAGATGTAGCTAATATTGCATTTTGAACATTAAAGTCATAACCAGAAGTTATGCTCACTTCATCTGAAATCTTATCCTCAGGTCTAAAGGATACAAATAATCTTGCTTCTCTGTTGCTTGCCTTAGGAGACTGGCTTACTGGTATTGAATAAGCAAAACAGATTTTTCCAGTTTCATTAAAAACTGCAACAGCATTCCAATCTTTAAAAGTACCTAACTTTGTTAAGTCTTCTGATTGGACAGATGATATTATAAATACTGTTAATATAAGTGTTTTTAAAAATAATTTTTTAATTATGGACATGGATTAGGATATTTTTTTTGTACATTATTTATTTCTTTAATTACTTCACTATCAAGATTAACTTTTACACTTTCTACGTTAGTTTTCAACTGCTCCATAGTTGTTGCTCCAATTATCACACTCGTCATAAAGTCTTGGACTTCACAGAATTTTATGGACATTTGACTCATATCTAGATCATATTTCTGACTAATTTTGTAATAATCTTCAACTGCATTTTCCATATTTGGCTTTCTATATCTTGTCCAAAAATCAAAATCTCTCTCCATTCTCGAGCCTTTAGGAAACTGTTTATTTCTATATTTTCCACTTAGATAACCACTTGCAAGTGGTGAATAAGCTAAACATCCAATATTCTCCCTTATTGATACTTCAGCTAGCCCTACTTCATAAGATCTGTTTAGGAGACTGTATGGGTTTTGAATTGCCATCATTCTTGGAAGGCTTTTATCTTTTGCAAGTTGAAGATAATTCATCACCCCCCATGGAGTTTCATTTGATAAACCAACATATCTAATTTTGCCTTGTTCAATAAATTTTTTTAAGTTCTCCAAAACATCTTCAAATTTATTCCAGTCATTTTCTTTGTGCTCGTATCCCAATTTTCCAAAATTATTTACGTTTCTTTCAGGCCAATGTAATTGATAAAGATCTATATAATCGGTTTTTAATCTTTTTAGACTTCCGTGAAGAGCATCCTCTAAGTTTTTTCCAGTAAAACTATTTTCTCCATTCCTCATATATTTTCTACTAGGGCCACCCACTTTGGATGCTAGTATTATATCTTTTCTTTTTTTTGTTTCCTCAAACCAATTTCCAATAATAGTTTCTGTATGACCATATGTTTCAGCTTTTGGTGGAACTGCATAGAGTTCAGCTGTATCCCAAAAATTAACCCCATTTTCTAACGAGTAATTCATTTGTTCAAATGCCTCACTTTGGGTATTTTGTTCACCCCAAGTCATTGTCCCAAGACAGATTGTGCTTACATTTATGTCAGTATTTCCTAGTTTTTTATAATTCATGCTCAGTTATATGCAATGTTTGTTACATTTATTTTGACGACTTGAAAATCTCAAAAAAAAAACTTATATAAATATTATGGAATTCAATAAAGAAAATATTCTAAGAAAAGCAACTGCAGCCAAACAAACGGTTATTATGGATGAAGGCCTAAGAGCCTACATGTTAAAAGTCTATAATTATATGGCAACCGGTGTATTGCTTACTGGAATAATTGCACTTTTATCGTTTAAAATGTCTGTTGTAACAGACCCAAATGGTGCGATTGTTGGACTAACTGAATTCGGAAGTGCAATTTATTTATCTGGATTGAAATGGATTGTTATGCTGGCTCCTCTAGGGATTGTGTTTTACATGAGCTTTGGCATAAATAAAATGAGTGCATCTAGGGCTCAAACTACTTTTTGGGTATTTGCAGCTTTAATGGGATTATCACTTTCATCAATTTTGCTAGTTTACACAGGTTTGAGTGTAACAAGAGTATTCTTTATTTCTTCGGCAACTTTTGGTGCTATGAGTATTTACGGTTACACAACAAAAAGAGACTTAACTAAGATGGGATCTTTTTTAATGATGGGTTTAATCGGGATCATAATTGCATCAATAGTCAATATATTCTTAAAATCATCAATGATGTATTTCGCAATATCAATTATTGGTGTTTTGGTATTTGTTGGTTTAACTGCATATGATACGCAAAAGATCAAAAATATGTATGCAGCATCTGACAGCGGTGAGTTAATGGGTAAAAAAGCGGTAATGGGTGCCCTAACTTTATACCTAGACTTTATAAATCTTTTTATAATGCTTCTAAGATTATTCGGTCAAAGAAGATAAGGCCTAAATTTTTTTCCAATCAACTTTATTTAAGAGTATTTTTAAATCGTAAGAATTTTTTAGAATTTTACCATTAGTATCTGTAATTAAATATTTAAGATTTTTGTTTGATGGTTTAAAATTTTTACAAATTTTATAAATTGCTTTTTCAGCTGCGTTTTTAAAAACGCTAAAACTTACCTGTTTTCCAGAAATAGAAAGACCATAGTCTTTCCAATTTCCTGAGGAGACCATTTTTGCATAAAGATCTAATATAATTTTTAACTCAGCTCTTTCAAAAAAAAGTTTTTTGTTTTCATCTTTATTTACATTATTTACTACTAGTTTTAAGCTTCTATTCATTTAATTTGTATTTATTTATTAGACCAATTTGAAAAGCTGTAAAAATAAAGGTTATAGGTAACATTCCCCAAACTTTAAAGTTGACCCAAAATTCTTCTGATTGAGTTCTCCATATTATTTCATTCAATATGGCTAGTCCAAAAAAGAAGTATGTCCATCTTTTATTTAAAATCTCCCATCCTTCATCACTTAAGGGCATCGATTTACCTAGTAATTTTTTTAAAACTGGTTCGTTGGTGAAGTATTTTCCGAACATTAATGCAAGACCAAACAAAATATTTATTATTGTTGGTTTCATGTAGATAAATATAGGATCATCAAAATAAATTGTTAAACCACCAAATAGTGTAATTAATATTCCACTAATTAGTGGTACTTTTGGAATTGTTTTTTCAACAATCCACATAATTAAAACTGCTATGATAGTTGCAACTATAAGTGGAGGTATTGCAACAATTAAATTTTTGTCATTATTATAATAAAAATAAAAAAATATTACCAAAGGCCCTAAATCAGTAACAAATTTTAAAACAGATTTATTCACTGCTACATAATAGCAGAATATTAAAACAATCATATTTTTTTTATTGATTTTTATTTTTAAATATCCATATTTATTAGGTGACTATTCAAAAAGGAAAATTTTCAATTGGAGACGTTGTAAAACATAAGCACTTCGACTTTAGAGGAGTAATTTATGATGTAGATTTTGAGTTTAATAACTCTGAGGAATGGTATCAGTCTATACCAAAAAACGTAAGACCAAGGAAAGATCAACCTTTCTATCATCTGTTAGCTGAGAATGATGAAATAACATACGAAGCATATGTCTCTGAGCAAAATTTATTAGTCGACGATTCTGATGAGCCCATTAAACACCCATTAATAAATGAAATATTTTCAGGAAAAAGAGGCTCTAGTTATTTCAAACCCTCTAACTAGACACAATTACATCATTTAAACACATTTCGTGCAAATCTTCGACATACACGCAGATTAAAATAATCACATATTTTGACCAAGGATGCATAATTTATCCATTTATTTATCTCCCTCTGTGTTCTTGGTCAGAATAACTCACCATAAAAATTTTCAAAATTTTTTAATTTGATATAGATAGCTAAATAAATGCTAAATTATTTTAAACCAAAAAAACTAATTCATATTATCAATAGATCTCAAAGATTTGTCTTTATAATATTTATTTTAATCTTAATTCTTGGGCTTGTTGAAGCATTAATCCTTTCACCAGAGGATTATAAACAAAGTGACTCTGTTAGAATTATGTATGTACATGTTCCTGCAGCTTGGATCTCATTAGGAATTTTTTCATTAATATCAGTTTTATCTTTCGGTATTATTATTTTTAAAAATAAAGATTTTTCACTAATTACTAAAAGTTTAGCTCCATCAGGATTTGTTTTTAATATAATTGCTTTAGTAACCGGATCAATATGGGGCAAACCCACCTGGGGAACGTGGTGGGCATGGGATGCAAGAATTACATCCATGTTATTATTAGCAATATTTTATTTAATGTTTATTTTGTCTTGGAGAATTGCAGGAACAGAAGATAAAGCTGTTAAATTAAGTTCATATATTGCTATATTTGGAGTTATTAATGTTCCAATTATCAAATTTTCTGTCGATTGGTGGTCTACTCTTCATCAACCAGCTTCAATAAATCTTCTTAAAGAAACTTCAATTCATTCATCAATGCTGCTTCCTTTGGGAATAATGACTGCGGCATTTGCACTTTTTTCACTTTTGATATTTTTGATGAAATATAATACAGAACTGATAAAAATTAAGAATAAAGGATTAGATAGATTATGATTCAAGACGTTTTATACATGAATGGGTACGGCTTATACGTATGGTCTTCTTTTGTATTTACTTTATCTTGTTTTTGGATTTTACATTTGGTTATTAAGCTTCAGTTAATTAAAGAGCAAAAAAAATTTGAAGCAAAATTTGAAAGTTTAGATATAGAGAAAGTTGAAAAAGCAAAAAAACAAGAAACTTTCAAAGAAATTTTAGCCACTTCATCAGTTTCTAAGATTTAATTACTTATTTTCATGTATGGTAAAAAAGTAAAATTAAGAGCTGTTTTTATATTATCAATATTTATTTCTGTAATTCTAGTTTCTTTTTTAATTATTAAATCGCTGGAAGAAAATGTAGTTTATTTTAAATCACCAACAGAAATTAAAGTACTTTCTGAAGTCACAAAGAAAAAAATTAGAGTTGGTGGAATGGTAAAAAAAAATTCAATTAATATTAATCAATCCGAAGTAAATTTCGTGATAACTGATTTTAAAAACGAGCTTATAGTAAATTATAAAGGCTCAATACCAAATTTGTTTGAGGAAGAAAAAGGAGTTGTCGCTGAGGGATTTCTTCAAGATAGAAATTATTTTAAGGCGGTGAAAATTTTAGCGAAGCATGATGAAAACTATATGCCCCCAGAGGTAGCAGAGTCTTTGAAAGAAAATTAGAATGGTCAATCAACTAGGCAATTATTCTTTATATATAGCTTTATTAATTTCGATTTTTATAATTATAAAAACCTCATTATCGTTTAGGAATTCCTCTAATGTTTTGAGTGGCAATATTTTTTCGTTAATATCCGTACAATCTTTAATGGTTATAATTAGTTTTCTAACTTTAATTTATGCTTTTGTTACATCAGACTTTAGTAACGAGACTGTTTACAACAACTCTCATACTGCAAAACCTTTATTCTATAAAATTTCTGGGACATGGGGCAATCATGAAGGAAGTTTACTTTTATGGTTATTGGTATTAACAATTTTTTTATTTTTATTTGTAATCGACTCTAAAAATCTTCCTCAAAGATACAGAACTTTTACATTGTTTTTTCAGGAAATTATAATTTTTGGTTTTCTTCTATTTATACTTTTCACATCCAATCCCTTTGCAAATATATTTCCAATTCCATCTGAAGGAACAGGATTAAATCCAATACTCCAAGATCCTGCATTAGCAATTCATCCACCTATTTTATATTTGGGTTATGTTGGAACCTCTATTATATTCTCATCAGCTTTAGGTGCAATTATCTCTGGCTCCATTAATAAATCTTGGGCAAGTCACATTAAAAGATGGGTTTTAATTTCGTGGGTATTTTTATCTATTGGTATTCTCTTAGGATCTATATGGGCATATTACGAATTAGGATGGGGAGGTTTTTGGTTTTGGGACCCTGTTGAAAACGTATCACTAATGCCTTGGCTTTGCCTAACAGCATTATTACACACAGTTTTTACTTTAGAGAAACGAGGAACATTTCAATCATGGGCAATAATTTTATCAATTACAACTTTCTCATTGAGTATGAGTGGAACTTTTTTAGTTAGATCTGGAATTTTAAACTCAATTCATACTTTTGCAAACGATCCATCACGTGGAGTGTTTATATTGTGTTTTTTATTTGTATTAATTTTTATCTCAATATTTATTTATTTTTTTTATCAAAAAACTATCACAGTTGAATCAACAAAAACTTTTTTAGTGAGTAAAGAAACTGCAGTTTTAATCAATAATTTATTCATGATGTTTTTTTTATCAGTAGTTTTGATTGGTACAGTTTATCCAATTTTTTTAGAGGTAATTAACGACGAAAAAATTTCGATTGGACCACCTTTTTACCATAAATTAATTATCCCATTCTTAATTCCATTTTTATTTTTTATGGCAATCGGACCCAATATTAAATGGATAAGAGATAAGATGGAAAAGATTAATTTAAAAGATATCTTTATCTTTATAATATCAATTTTAATTTCTTATATTTTTGTAAATAAATTTGGTGTTTCTTATCTGCTATCTCTTCCTTTATTTATTTTCAGTTTATTTTTATTTTTTGTGACAATTAGAGATTTTTTTGGAAAAAATATTAACATATCTCAAAAAATCTCTCATTTTGGTTTTAGTCTGTTAATTTTAAGTATTTTATTAAATGGTGTTTTGGCTAAAGAACATTCTTCAAACATGAGAGTTGGAGATGAAATAAAATTTTTAGATAAAATAATTCAATTTCAAAATATTGAAGTAATTAAAAAACAAAATTATCAAACATTAATTGGTAAATTTAATATTGTTGATGAAAATAATTCATTAAGTTTAAAACCTGAAATTAGAATTTATGACCAACCTCAAACTATTACCAGTGAAGCTGATATTTCGTCTACAATTTTTGCAGATAATTTTTTAGTATTTAATATAATCAAAAACGATGGTTTTTATAATGTGAGGTATCAAATAAAACCATTTATGATTTGGATTTGGATTTCAGTCTTACTGATTTCATTGGGTGGAATATTAGGCTTAAAGAAAAAAAATGTCTAAAAATATAAAATTAATTTGTATAGTTTTATTTGCACTTTTTTCTTTTTTTATACTTTTAAAAGGATTAGATAAATCTAATACTTATTCTCCCAGTATTGATAAAAGTAAAATTGATTTCAATTTTAAATCAAAATATCTTTTTTCTGAAAAAGAAGTTTTTTTAAACGAGTTATTAAAAAACGAAGGCATGACTTTAATTAATATATGGGCCTCTTGGTGTTTGCCCTGTAAAGATGAGCATCCTTATTTATTAAAATTAAAATCTTTAAATAACTTAAATATTATTGGAATTAATTATAAAGATAATGAAAATAATGCTAAACAATTTCTTAGCGAACTTGGAAATCCTTATACCAATATAATTACCGATCCAAATGGAACAAACTCAATTGAACTGGGAGCATTTGGTGTACCTGAAACTTATTTAATAGAAAATAAATCTAAATTAATTATTAAAAAATTTATAGGTCCTTTAGATGATAAATCGTTTATACAACTCACTAAAATAATTCAATGAATAAGATGAAAATTCTGTCAAAACTAATTATTATTTTTTTGTTCTTTCAAAATTTTTCTTCAGCTGAAACTTCACAACAAGTTGACAAAATTTCAAAGAACTTAAGATGTCTAATTTGTCAAGGTCAATCAGTTTACGATTCCCAATCAGATTTTGCATTAAGCATGAAAATTCTAATACAGAATAAAATCGATGAAGGTAAAAATGATGAGCAGATTTATGATTTTCTTAAAAATAAGTACGGTGAGTGGATAGTTTATGATCCAGAAATAAACAAAAATACCCTTTTGCTTTGGGTATTACCTTTGATTTTATTCGTTTTTGGCGGTATTTTAATTCTTAGAAAAGTATCTATAAAGTAGATAAAAACATTTATGCAAACCTTTTTAAAAATATTTTTAATATACTTTTTACTATTATTTAATTTTGCAAACGCAGATGGACATAAATCTAATAAAAGTTGGAGTTTTTACACTGGAACTTTTGATTTTAGTGATGAGGGAAAAAAGTCAACTTTATTTGGTATCCAACACATTAATACTGGAAAAAATAAGGAGAGTTTCTTAGGGATACTACAACCTGTGACAGGTTTAATGATAACAGCAGATAATGCAGCATACGTATATACAGGCTTTCAAATTTACAATGAAGGGCCATTAAAATTTACCCCAAGTTTCACACCTGGATTATACTCCGAGGGTGATGGTAAAGATTTAGGGCATGTGATTGAGTTTAAAACTGAAATTCAAATATCTTATGAATTTTCAAAAAATAGCGAAATAGCAGTATCATATAACCATATATCTAATGCGAGTCTTGGAGATAAGAATCCTGGGGCAAATAGTTATATGTTTAATTATATAAAAAAATTTTAATTTAAGGATATGAATTTAAAAGATTGTCACAATTTTAGTGATTTTAGAAAATTAGCTCAGAAAAAATTACCTTCTCCAATATTCCATTACATAGATGGTGCAGCAGATGATGAAATAACTTATGCGAGAAACACCAGCGCCTTTGACGATGTTGATTTGGTTCCGAATGTTCTAAGAGGAGTAGAAAATGTTGACCTTTCAACAACAATATTTGGAAAAAAATTGGATTTACCTTTTTACCTAGCACCAACAGCCTTACAACGACTTTTTCATTATGATGGAGAAAGGGCAGTAGGAAAAGCAGCAAAAAAATTTAATACAATGTTTGGTGTTTCAGCTTTAGCAACTGTGAGTGTTGAAGAAATCTCATCAATGATTGATACACCTAAAATGTTTCAATTTTATTTTCATAAAGACAGAGGTCTTAATGACTCTTGTCTAGAAAGAGCTAAAGCAGCAAAATTTGATGTAATGGCTTTAACCGTTGATACTATTACTGGTGGAAACCGAGAGAGAGATTTAAGAACTGGTTTTACATCACCTCCAAAATTAACGTTATCAAGTTTATTTAGTTTTGCCACAAAGCCTATGTGGGGAATAAACTATTTAACAAAAGGTAAGTTTGAATTACCTCATCTTCAAGATTTTGTTAAAGAGGGTACCAGTACTAACTCTTCTATCGGAAGTTATTTTTCTACCATGTTAGATCAGTCTATGAATTGGAAAGATGCTGAAAATCTTTGTTCTAAATGGGGAGGTCATTTTGCTCTTAAAGGTATTATGAGTGTTGAAGATGCAAAAAGAGCTGTAGACATTGGATGTACCGGTATAATGGTTTCTAATCATGGAGGAAGACAACTTGATGGATCTAGATCTCCATTTGATCAATTAGCTGAAATAGTTGATGCTGTTGGAGATAAACTTGATGTTATTTGTGAAGGAGGAATTCATAGAGGAACTCATATGCTTAAAGCGTTATCACTTGGTGCTAAAGCATGTTCAGGTGGTAGGCTTTATTTATACGCCTTAGCTGCTGCAGGCCAAGCCGGTGTTGAAAGAGCTTTAAACCAATATAAAACAGAGCTGCAACGTGATATGAAACTAATGGGTTGCACAAAAATAAGTGATCTAAATAGAAGTAATTTAAGATTCAGAAGATAATGAGTCTAAAGAATTGCTACAATTTCGAAGACTTTAGAAAGCTAGCAAAAAAAAAATTACCTGCCCCGATTTTTCATTACATTGATGGTGGAGCTGACGATGAAGTCACAATGAATAGAAACACAGATTCATTTAATGACTGTGATCTAGTCCCAAATATTTTAAATAGTGTTGGTGAGCCAGATTTAAAAACTGAGGTTTTTGGAACAAAAATGGACATGCCAATTTTTTTGTCCCCTACTGCAATGCAAAGTTTATATCATCCAGATGGAGATAAAGCATCTGCTCGTGCAGCAGAAAAATTTGGTACAATTTATAGCATGTCTACAATGGCATCTTTTTCGATCGAAGAAATTGCAAATCTTTCAAGTGGACCGAAAATTTTTCAATTATATATCCATAAAGATCAATCTATAACCGACGACTTAATTGATAGATGTAAAAGAGCAAACTTCAATGGCATGTGTATTACTGTTGATACAATTGTTGCTGGAAATAGAGAAAGGGACCATAGAACAGGTTTTACAACACCTCCAAAATTTACATTAGATAGTCTAATGAGTTTCGCAATGAGACCGCAGTGGGTATTTAATTATTTTACAAATAAGAAATTTGAATTAGCTAATTTGAAAGATAAAGTTGAAAAAGGAACAAATATTGCTCAATCCGTTATGGGATATATAAATGAACAGTATGATCCAGCTATGAATTGGAAAGATGCAGAATACTGTATTAAAAAATGGGATGGTCCTATTGCTCTTAAAGGAGTTATGTCAGTTGATGACGCAAAAAAAGCTATAGATATTGGATGTACAGCTATAATGATATCAAATCATGGAGGAAGACAACTTGATGGATCTAGATCTCCGTTTGATCAGGTAAAAGCTATTAGGGATGCAGTAGGTGATAAATTAGAGGTTATATTAGATGGGGGTGTTAGAAGAGGTACACATGTATTGAAAGCACTTGCAGTGGGTGCGACAGCTTGTAGTTTTGGTAAAGCATTTTTGTTTAGTTTAGGGGCTGGTGGACAACAAGGTATTGAAAGATTATTACAAAATATGCATGATGAAATAAGACGTAACATGATATTGATGGGCTGTAAAAGTATCAAAGACCTTGATGAATCAAAAATTATTTTCCGAAAATAAATAAAAATTACTAATATAAAAAATAAGTAAAAAAAATTAAATATAATAGACATACACTAACTTTTCAGTTAGTTTTCACACCTTAAAATTAATTTTTATGAGATTAGCAAAAAGTTTAGAAAATTTAGGAACAGAGTCTGCGTTCAGTGTCTTAGCTGAGGCGAAAGCATTAGAGGCTAAAGGTCATCCAATGATACATTTGGGTTTAGGACAACCAGATTTTAAAACTCCAAAACATGTAGTCGAGGCTGCCAAGAAAGCTTTAGATGATGGTCATCATGGTTATGTTATGTCAAATGGAATTCCAGAATGTAGGCAGGCTGTAACTAGATGGATTAAAAAACGTTATAACACAGATATAGATTTTGAAAGAATTTTAATTATGCCAGGTGGAAAACCTACAATGAGTTATGCAATTCAGTGTTATGGCGAACCTGGAGCAGAAATAATTCATCCAACACCTGCGTTTCCTATTTATGAGTCAATGATTAATTATACTGGTTCAACTCCAGTACCTTATGATTTAACTGAAGATAAAGATCTTAAGTTTGATCCTGATAAAATACTTTCACTTATAACTGATAAAACAAGATTATTAATTTTAATTAATCCTAACAATCCAACAGGAAGTTTTGTTGAGAAACCAGTTATAGATTATTTTGCAAAAGAATTAGAAAAGTATCCGCATGTCACTATTTTAAGTGATGAAATCTATAGTAGACAGATTTTTGATTACAAAGAAATGCCATCATTCTTCCACTATGAAAATTTAAGAGATAGACTTATTGTTTTAGAGGGTTGGAGCAAAGCATATTCAATGACTGGATGGAGATTAGGTTGGAGTTTTTGGCCAAAAGAGCTTGTTGAGCATGTTAATAAATTATTAATCAATAGTGTATCTTGTGTAAATGCAGCAGCACAATTTGCTGGAATAGCCGCTTTAGATGGTCCAGATGACTCAATTAATGATATGTTGGATAAATTTACTTTAAGAAGAAATTTAATTCATACAGGTTTAAATGAATTACCAGGAGTAGAATGTAGTTTACCAGGTGGTGCGTTTTACGCTTTTCCAAATGTAAAAGGAACTGGAATGACAGGCGCTGAGTTTTGTAAAAAAGCTATGCATGAAGCTGGAGTAGCAATAGTACCTGGAACTGCATTCGGGCAAACTTGCCAAGATTATGTGAGATTTAGTTTTGCCGCATCCAGAGATAACATACAGCAGGCCTTAGAAAATATAGGCAAGATGCTTTCTAAATAGACTGTATTTTTTAAAAGAAACTTCTATAATATTTAATTATGAATGAGATTGTTCAAACGGAATTAAAAAAGATTTTTAATGGAAGGTTTTCAACCTCAGAGTCTACAAGAGCTAACTATGCTAGAGGAGAAGATACTTATGATCCAATTCTATCAAAAGCTGTCGTATTTCCTGAAACTAATGAAGAAGTTTCACAGTTATTAAAGTTATGTAATGAACACAAAATCCCGGTTGTTCCTTTTGGTACTGGAACTTCCTTAGAAGGTCATGTTGTTGGAAATCAAAATGGAATAACAATTTCTCTTGAAAAAATGAACAAAGTATTGAGTGTCAATGCTGAAGATTTCGATTGTAGAGTACAGGCAAATGTAACTAGAAAACAATTAAATGAATATCTTCGTGAGGATGGAGTATTCTTTCCAATAGACCCTGGAGCAGACGCTGCTCTTGGCGGAATGGCTGCAACATCGGCATCAGGCACAATGGCTGTGAAATATGGAACTATGAGGACTGTAATCTCAGGTTTAACAGTTGTTCTACCCAATGGAGATATTATTAAAACTGGAGCCAGAACAAAAAAAACTTCTGCAGGATATAATTTAACAAATTTATTTATTGGTTCTGAAGGAACTCTGGGAATAATCACTGAAGTTCAATTAAGGTTATCTCCGATACCTGAAAGTATAATGAGTGCAGTGTGTTACTTTCCAGATTTAGACTCAGCTGTAAAAGCTGCTCAAGAGGTTATTCAATATGGTGTCCCAATAGCGAGAATCGAAATGCTAAATAAAGATCAAATGGAAATAAGTATTAAATATTCAAAATTAGATAACATAAAAGCATCACCTACTTTGTTTTTTGAATTTCATGGTAGTGAAAATTCAAACAATGAGTCAATAGGTATAGTCGAAGAAATTTCAAAAAGTAATGATGGAAGTGATTTTCAATGGGCATCGTCACCTGAAGAACAGAAAAAATTATGGAAAGCGAGACATGATGTTTATTACTCCGTTAAAGCTTTGGGTAACGATATGAAAGTTTATTCCACAGATGTTTGTGTGCCAATTTCAAGATTAGTTGAATGTATTTCATGGGCAGAAAAGGAGGTTCAAAAGTTAGGATTAACTGCACCAATGGTAGGACATGTAGGAGATGGAAACTTTCACTCAATAGTACTTTATGATCCAGATGATGAGGAAAAACAAAAAAAAATCCGACAATACAGTGATGACTTAATTAATAAAGCTCTTGAACTCGAGGGAACGATTACAGGAGAGCATGGTATTGGACTTCAAAAGAAACATTATTTACTTAGAGAACATCCAGATAATGTACCTGTTATGAAATCTATTAAAAGATCATTAGATGTTAATAACATAATGAATCCTGGAAAAATCTTTGATTTAAACTAATCAAATTGTATGAAAAAAATTTTAGTTACTAGAAGATTGCTTAGATCTTGTGAAGATCGAGCAAAGGAAATGTTTGATGCAAATCTAAATTTAAATGATGAACTTTACTCACAAAAAAAATTAATAGAAATGAGCCAAGGTTGTGATGGTATACTTTCAGCATTAACTGATAAGTTGGATGCTGATACAATTAATCAATTACCAGATAGTATTAAAATACTTTCTAACTTTGCAGTTGGATTTGGAAATATTGATTTAGAGGCAGCAAAAAATAGAGGTATTGCTGTAACAAATACTCCAGATGTTTTAACAGATGCTACTGCTGAAATTGGAGTATTATTAATTTTAGGTGCATGTAGAAGAGCTTCAGAAGGAATTGAGCAAGCAAGACAAGGAGGATGGGTTTGGTCAGCTGATCTTTTAATTGGGAAACAACTTACAGGTACTAGATTAGGAATTCTAGGGATGGGAAGAATTGGACAAAAAATTGCAAAAGTAGCAAAATCTCTTGGTATGATAATTCACTATCATAACAGATCAAAACTAAGTGAAGATAAAGAGCAAGGTGCTATTTATCATGATAATTTAAAAGATCTTTTATCTGTATCAGATGTGCTATCAGTATGCTGTCCAGCATCAAAAGAAACAATTGATATGATTAATAAAGATACAATTGAATATTTACCAAAGGGCGCAGTTGTAACCAATGTTGCAAGAGGAGACATTATTGAAGATGAGGCAATGATTGATGCACTTAACAGAAGGAAAGTTTATGCAGTAGGATTAGATGTTTACAAAAATGAGCCACATTTAAATAAAGGTTATTATAAGCACAAAAGTGCTTTCATTCTTCCACATTTAGGTAGTGCCACTAAAGAAACTAGGACTGCGATGGCTAATTTAGCTATTGATAATATTGATGAATTTTTCAAAACTGGAAACTGTAAAAATAAAGTAAATTAACAATCTGAAGTTGTATTTCACTGGATATTGTCATTTTTAAAATGACTCTAAGTAACATATGTGTTTAATATCCTGCAGTTAATTAACTAAAGAGGAGAAATAAATGATTAAAGACAAAAAGCTGAAGGTTAAAAAAACACCTTCAAGACGTAAGTTCTTTAAAGCTGCTGCTGCAACAGGTGTTGCTGCTGTAGCTGCATCATCTTTAGCTGCTCCAGCTGTTGCTGCTGAAAGAATTGAAGCATCAATGGTTGCTACTTGGGGAAGAGACTTTCCAGGTTTAGGAACAGGAGCTCAAAGATTTGCACAAAGAATCTCAGATATAAGTGATGGTAGAATTCAAGTTACTTATTATGCAGCGAACGAAAGAGTTAAAGCATTTGACTCATTTGATGAAGTTGCATCTGGTAACTCACAAATGTACCATGCTGCTGACTACTACTGGGTGAAGAAAGATCCAGCTTGGGGTTATTTTACAGCGGTACCATTTGGTTTTACTTACACTGAAATGAATGCATGGATTAGATTTGCAGGTGGTCAAGAGTTATGGGATGAACTAGCTGACAAATTTGGTCTTAAAAACTTTATGTGTGGAAGCACAGGAGTTCAAATGGGTGGATGGTTTAACAAAAAGATTAGAAGCCCTAATGACTTCAAAGGTTTAAAAATGCGTATGCCTGGTTTAGGTGGACAAGTAATTGGTAAACTTGGAGGATCTCCAGTTTCATTACCTGGTGGACAAATTTACGAAAACCTAGTATCTGGAGCAATTGATGCTACAGAGTGGGTAGGTCCATGGAATGATGAAGCTATGAAATTCCAAGAAGCTGCTAAATACTACTACTATCCTGGTATGCACGAGCCTGGATCAATGTTAGCATGTGGAACAAACAAATCTTGGTTCACAAGCTTAAACAAATCAGATCAATTATTGATTGAAGCTGCTGCAGCAATGGAAAACGACGTAATGATGTCTGAGTACAATGCTAAAAATGGTGCGGCTTTAGCTAGATTGATCAATGATCATGGTGTTAAACTAGAGAAGTTTAGCGACAAGGTTTATGATGGCTTTGCATCAGCTGCTAACGAAGTGTTTGAAGAAACAAGAGCTAGCAGTGGTCTTGCTGAAAGAGTTCATTCGAGCTTCTTAAAAGCAAGAAAAGACATTGGATCTTGGACTAACTTGTCTGACTCACCTTACATTTCTCAAAGAAACAGAGCTTTAGGAATGTAATCAAGCTTAATTTGATATTAAAAGGGCCCTCTTTTGGGCCCTTTTTTTTATTTTAAAATTAAGTATTACTAATAGAAATTTAAATTCATATGAGTTCAGAAAGCAGCAAAATATCTTTATATTTAAGAATTTTAAGCTACTCAGTATTAGCTTTCACCCTAGCATTCCTAATAAATAATGTTTTAACAGTTTGGAGTGATTGGCCTGGAGTTAAAAAAATTTTCTCTCATTACGAAATGTTTGGCTACAAGAAAAAGGCACTTGATGGATCTGCTTTAAATTATGGTTTCATGCAAATTGGAGTATATTTAATATGCATAGTAGCAGTAATAATTTATGTTTTTAAAACTTACTCTCAATCTTTAGAACGAGATTCAGAGATATTATCAAAATTTTCAGCTTACTTGGTTAGATCATCTTTTTGGGCGGTCTTTTTAGTTGGTGTTGCAGACTTTATAATTTCTTTTATGGTTGTTGAAAGATTATGGGAAGCAATATTTAGTCCAGAAGTGAAAGCCTTTATGGTGAAATCACCAGAAAGAATTACATTTATACATTTTCCAATTATATTAATTTCATTTGTAATTGGTTACTTTACAAAATCTGTTGGATTTATTTGGTTAGCAGTTTTAGTTGTTGTAAGTGAGTTCATAATTGTTCTTTCCAGATTTATATTTTCATATGAACAAGCTTTTCAAGGAGACCTTGTTCGTTTCTGGTATGCTGCACTATATTTATTTGCAAGCGCTTATGCTTTAATTCACGAAGGTCATGTAAGAGTAGATGTGCTATACTCTTCGTTTAGTGAAAGAAAAAAAGCTTGGACAAATCTTTTAGGCTCGGCTCTTCTAGGTGTTCCACTTGTATTGATAGTTTTATTTTTGGGACTTAATGGAAAAGCAAGTATAATAAATGGACCGGTGGTTGCCTTTGAAGTTACACAACAAGGATCTAATGGTTTATACCTTTTATATTTGATGGCTGTATACTTAGCAGTATTTGCAGTTACCATGCTTTTACAGTTTACGAGCTATTTCATGGGTAGTAGTCATAAAATTTTAAATGGTAAGGAAAATTAAAGTATGGAACTATTTTTCTTAGCAGTTTTAGTCTTAATAATGATAGTCGCTCTTGCTTCTGGATATCCTGTAGCATTTGCGCTTCCTGGTTCCGCTATAATATCAATTGGATTAGCTGCATTTTTTGGATATTTATTTGAAGGTGATGCAGATGCTTATTTTGCAGTTGATGGTCCGATAGAATGGCTTGTTGCTGGTATTACAAACTTTAGGAGTAATTATTGGGATGTTGAAACTGACACCCTAATTGCAATTCCTTTATTTATTTTTATGGGAATTATGCTGCAAAAATCCAAAATTGCAGAAGATTTATTAATAACAATGGGTCAATTATTTGGTCCAATTCCTGGTGGTCTAGGTATTTCAGTAATTTTCGTTGGGGCATTGTTGGCAGCAACTACAGGTATTGTTGGGGCAACTGTTATTGCAATGGGATTAATCTCATTACCTACTATGTTAAATAATAACTACGATAGGAAACTTGCCAGTGGTATCGTATGTTCATCTGGAACGTTAGGTCAAATAATACCCCCATCAATTGTTTTAATTATTATCGCTGACCAATTAGCTAGCGCATCAGATGTTGCAAACAACATCCGTCAAAATGATTACAAAGCAGTCACTGGAGAATTTAACATGCCAGGAGAATTTAGAGTTGGGTCTTCAAGTGCTGGTGATATGTTCCTTGGTGCTCTTTTGCCTGGTCTCGTTTTAGTCGCGCTTTACATGATCTATGTATTTTTCTATGCGAGAATAAAAAAAGGTGTAGCCCCACCAGTTCCATTTAAAGGAGAATTTAATTTTAAATTTTGGTTACGAGTAATTGTTATAATTATTCCTCCTCTTGCACTTATTTTTGCAGTTTTGGGTTCAATTTTGATGGGTATAGCAACAGTTAACCAAGCTGGTTCAATTGGAGCAATTGGTGCAACGTTGATGGCTGGTTATAGATTATTTGAAGGCAAGAAAAGTGCATTTTATCCTTTAATTCTTATAATTGGATCATTAATACCTATTACCTTTCTTGCATCAACATATGAACTTAATGTTAAAAATTTAGAAGAAAGAAATTTAGGTGCTATCTATATTACCGCATTTTTTGTAGCAATTCTCGTTTATGGTATTGCATGGAGTTTTTGGAGAACATTTAAAACTGAAAACGTTTTAAAAGAAGTAGTTACTGAGACTTGTATTACTACTTCAATGGTATTTATAATCCTTCTTGGTGCTGCGATGCTTACATCAGGCTTTAGAGCATTTGGTGGTGAGGAATTAGTAAGAGATTTTCTTCAAGATTTACCAGGAGGTTTTTGGACTCAGTTTGTTGTGGTCATGATTGTAATTTTCTTGTTAGGTTTCTTTTTAGATTTTATTGAGATTGCAGTTGTTGTTGTGCCAATAATTGCACCAATATTGCTAGCTGAAACAGGAGCAAACGTTACAGCTGTATGGCTTGGAGTAATGATAGGTGTTAATTTACAAACTTCTTTTTTAACACCGCCATTTGGATTTGCTTTATTTTATTTAAAAGGTGTAGCTCCAAAAGTGGTCCAAACATTAGATATCTGGAAAGGTGTTGTTCCTTTTATTATCTTACAACTTATCGGTTTAGGAATTGTGGGCGCATACCCTAGTCTAGTAAATTATTTACCAAACAGGGTTTATTTAACGTCTAATGTTGCTCCACCTCCGATGAATCCAAAACTACAATATTGCTTACAAGAGTATAAATTTGCAAACTACTCTAATAATGCTGATGTAATAAACAAAAGTATAACTGACTTTGACGACATTATTCTTGCAAATTTACCAGCAGATAAATTAAGTTATTTCCAACGCCATGTTGATAATTCTAAGTACTCTTTTGAACTTGTTAATGAGGTTAAAAGCACAGAGACATTATATAACGATTATGCAGTCGATTACAGAGACTTACATTTTAAAACAAGAAAGAAACAAAAGAAGATTTTAAAATTAAATAAAAAGATAGATAAGTATAAAGCTGAGATTAGAAACTTAGATGATGAAGATGTTTCAGATAAAAACAAACTTGAACAAAAAATTGAAAATGTGAAACTAGAAATAGACGAGATAAGTAGTCAAATCCCAGAAGAATGGAAATCAAAAAATGATGAATTTAACAAAATTAATAAAGCAAAAAATCTTGCAACAAGAAAATATCGAAAAACAGTTGATAATGCTTACGAAGATTTATTGTTGATTAAGAGTTTTATAAATGATGGTGAAAAATTTGAAGAATTAGAGCAAGAAATGAAACTTCTTAAAAATAAAATAGATAACAGAGGTTACATTGATGCAATAGAGTTTATAGATAATATATTTGAAAAAGTCGGAGAAATTTCTGGATCTGATGAGTTTGCCGATAAATTAGATTATCTTATCACTTTAATGGATGAAGACGAAGTTGATTTTGAAAAACTTCAATCCTCAACAGCCGATACTATTGCGTTATTTGAGCAAGAAGTTGGTTGGAGAAAAAATTTCAAGAAAAAATATATGGATAGAATAAATGCTCATGACAAAGTTATCAGTGAGACTATTGGATTAAGATTGCAATCAAAACTTACAAAAGAACAAGCTATATATGTTTCAAAATGTAATTCTATCCACAGAGATATATCTTTAAACTTTTAATTATTTTGTGATTTGATCAATTAATTTTGATCTTTCGTATAAACCAAGATTTTCTGCTTTTGTTTTTAATTTTTCGTACTCAGATTTTAAATTTTTGGTTTTGATGTTAACTTTGTTACCAATTTCAATAAGAGAACCAATAATTGGATCAATTTCTAATGGACGTTTAGCATGTAAATCTTGGGTTGTTGATGGTTTATGACCCTTAATAGAAATCGCAGCATTTATTCTATGATCAATAGAAACATTAAATTTTACACCAATTTTTTCACCTACTTGTTGGCATTCCTCCATCAATTTTCTTACTATTTTTAACAATTCTGGATCATTTCCAATTTCATCCAAGGTTTTATCATAAAGAGCACTAATGATATTAAATGAGCAATTACCCCAAAGTTTTATCCAAATTTCATCTCTTAAATTACTTTTTTGAGGAGCTTTTAAGCCGCCTGCAATTAATAAATCAGCAATGAGTTTAAGTCTTTCTGATTTAGATCCATCAGGTTCACCAAGTGTAAATCTTTCTCCTCCATTATGTTTTATTACACCTGGTTCGGTTATTTCAGCAGCTGGGTAAACAACACAACCAATAGCTTTCGCTGGATCTAAATGTTTCCATATTTTTCCCTCGGGGTCCACACTATCAATATGATGGTTGTCTAAATTCGTTCCAGTATTTGCTTTATAAAAATACCACCAAGGGAGGCCATTTACAGCTGATATAATCGAAGTTTTTTCTCCAATAATATTTTTTAGTGAATCAACAATATTTGAAATTGCATGAGCCTTTACAGAAATAAATATATAGTCTTGTACATCTAATGTTTTGGGATCATCAGTTACTTTTAATTTAAAGTTTTCAGACCTACCCTCCTTAATTAATGTCAATCCATTTTCTTCTATCGCTTTTTTGTGTGGTCCTCTTGCTATAAGAGATAAATCTATATTTGTTTTACTTAAACAAGCTGCCAAATATCCACCGATAGATCCTGCACCAAATATACAAATTTTTGTCATTAACTACTTAAACCAAATTTTTTTGCTAAAACGTTTCTTTGTAACTTACCAGTTGCTCCCTTTGGAATTTCATTTACAAAAAAAATTTTCTTAGGAATTTTAAATTTTGCTAATTTTTCTTGAGCATATTTTAATACATCTTCTTCTGAACACATCTCTCCGGACTTAATAATTATAGCGCTTGCTATATTTTCACCAAGCATTTTATCCTCATAACCAAAACATACAGCTTGGTCTATTGATGGATGATCCATTAAAACATTATCAACCTCCAAAGGAGATATTTTTTCTCCACCCTTATTAATTATTTCTTTCAATCTTCCTGAAATTTTCAAATATCCGTCTTCGTCGAAATATCCTTGATCACCAGTTCTAAACCAACCATTTGTGAAACTTGTTTTATTTGCTTCTTCATTATTTTCGTAACCAAGTGTTACGTTTTCACCCTTTATACATACTTCGCCTTCTTCACCTTGTTTCATCATGTCACCATTTTCACTCATAATACATACTTCTGGACCTGCTGGTAGGCCTACAAATCCTGCTTTTTGTTGTTTTGGTGGTAATGGATTTGACGTCATTTGATGGGTTGCTTCAGTCATCCCATATGCTTCAATAACAGGACAATTAAATGTTTCATTTAATTCTTTAAATACAGCAGGAGGCAATGAAGCTGAGGAAGATCTAATTAATCTTAAATTTAAGTTTTTTGCGGCCTCCCTATTTTTATTTGCTCTTAATAAGATTGCTTGATGCATAGTTGGTACGCCTGAATACCAAGTAATTTTTTCTAATCTAGCCAAATCAAGAAACTTTAATGCATTAAAACCGCTAGAGGCACATACTGATGCACCAACTTTCATTGATGTCGCTAAAACTGCTATAAGTCCATGAATATGAAATAATGGCATAATGTTTAAACAATTATCATTGTCTGTAAGACTTAAACTTTTTGAAATATTTTCAGAAGATGAATAAATATTATTATTTGATAACGGAACAATTTTTGGCCTTGAGGTAGTTCCTGAAGTATGCAGGACTAAAGCCTCATCATTTTCATTTGGGGATGAATAATCACTTTTGTCATCAAACAAATCAAACAAACCTTCAGGTTGATCTTTATGGATTTTCAATTCACAAATTTCTATATTTAATTTTTTTGCAACTTCTACTGACGGATTATTTGAATTTTTTTCAACAATAATTATTTTAGGATTTAAATCCTTAAGATAAAACTCATACTCTTCTGATTTATATGATGGATTAAGAGGAGCAGCAGACATGTAACTTGAAATTCCTAAAAAACTAGTGGCCATGTATGGTCCATTCGGCAGAACTATTGCGGCTCTATCTTTATTAGATATACCATTTCCTGATAATTGTTTTGAAATATCTTCAACAAATATTTTTAAATCTCTGTAACTAATTTTTGAATTGTTTTCAGACGAAATTGCAATTTTATCATTTTCACTATTTTCAAAAATGTTTTTAACAATTCTTTTTGACACTTCTAATATCCTTTTGCGTATCCATCTTTTCTAGGATCTGATCCACCTAATAGATCACCTTCGCTTCTATTAATTTTTATTGCTTGCCCTCCACCATGTGTACCATCAATATATTCTACATTGTGACCTACTTCTTTAAGACCATAAAAAATCTCTTTATCAACAGTTTTTTCGAGCTTGTAAATATTATTAAAATGAAATGCTCTAGGAAAGCTTAAAGCTTCTTGCGGTCCCATCCCATAATCAATCATATTATTTAAAACATGAACTTGTCCGACTGGTTGATATTGACCACCCATAACACCATAGCTTAAGGTTGCGTTGTTATCTTTATCAATTACCATACCTGGAATAATAGTATGCAATGGTCTTTTTAAGCCAGCAATACAGTTAGGGTGTCCATGCTCTACTCTGAAATTTGTACCTCTGTTATGCAAAAGTATTCCACTTTTCTTTGTTGTAATCCCTGATCCAAAAACATAACAAACAGAATTGATTATTGATACGCTATTTAAGTCTTTATCTACTACTGTTAGATAAATTGTCTCTGGGTGAGCTGGAATATTTAAGTCACCAACATCACTGCATGAATTTAGATTAATTTTATTAAAAATATCTTCAATATTTTTATCACTTAAAATTTCATTCAAATTAATATTTGCAAAACTTGGATCGCCCAAACTTGTTTCTTTAACTTTATAGGCTTGTTTTGTAACTTCTGCTTCAAGATGAAATCTTTCTACACTGTTGAATTTATAATTTTGAATGTTGAGTCTTTCTAATAATTTCATCATAACTAATACCGTAACACCAGGTCCATTAGGAGGGCATTGATGAATAAAATCACCTTTATATAAAGATTTGATAGTTTCTGATCTTATTGTTTTCTGCTTAGAAAAATCTTCAAAAGTATGAACGCCTCCTAATTCGTTTAAACTTTCAATTATATCTTTTGCAGTTTCACCTTCATAAAATTCTTTACTTCCTTTTTTACTAATTGCCTCAAGCGTTTCTCCCAACGCAATATTTTTCATTAATTCATTTTCTTGATATGTACGACCATTTTTTAAAAAAATTTTTTTTGAATTCTCATTTCCATTAATCTTATTTAAACTGTTATGCCAAGCTTGCGATACTACTTTAGAAATTTTATGACCATTTTTTGCAATATCAATTGCTCCTGAAAATAATTGTTCAAAATCAAGTTTGCCAAATTCTTTATGGATAGTTTCCCAAGCATGAACTGCTCCAGGTATAGTTACCGAATGAGGACTTGTTAATCCAATTTTATCTATATTTTTTTCCTTAAAGAAATCATAATTTAATTTTTCTGGAGCCAAACCAGATCCATTAAAAGATACTGCATCTTTATTACTCATTTTAACAATTGCAAAACAATCACCACCGATACTTGTTGCGTTAGGTTCAACAACAGATAAAACAATTGAAGCAGCAATAGAGGCATCCACTGCATTTCCTCCCATTTTAAGTATTTTTAATGCTTCTTCGGTTGCCAAAGGATGAGAAGTCGCTGCCATTGCATTCGACGATCGTGCATCTTTATCTTTTGTTGATTGATTATTCATAGTAATGATTAAGTAGAGAGATATAAATGATTAGTAAAGCAAATAAAAGTATTTTAATTTTTTGTGTATTTGCCTTTGGCTTTTTTATTTCTAATTTATTAAGATCAATTACTGCCACACTCACTCCAGTTCTAACAAGTGAATTTGATTTATCAGCTGGTAACCTTGGGCTGCTAGCAGGTGGTTATTTTTTAGGATTTTCATTAATGCAAATACCAGCAGGTTTACTTCTTGATAAGTATGGCCCAAAAAAAGTCGTAGCATATCTTTTATTTATAGCTCTGATTAGTACCATTTCTTTTGCATTTGCAAAAAGTTTTACAGGATTATTAATTTCTAGATTTTTTATTGGTGTTGGTGTTGCAGCATGTTTAATGGGACCTTTGACTGGTTATCGTGTTTGGTTTGAAGAAAAATAT
Source organism: uncultured Pelagibacteraceae bacterium (assembly GCA_902584995.1). Lineage (GTDB taxonomy): Bacteria > Pseudomonadota > Alphaproteobacteria > Pelagibacterales > Pelagibacteraceae > Pelagibacter. Next base: position 89,084 of record CACICF010000001.1, on the reverse strand, counting down.
CAGCAAAGAGCAAATTCATGGATGTTGATGGTAGCAAGTTTTGGTTTTGTAATTTCAACATTACCAGTACAAATTTTACTACCGATGATCGGCTGGAGATCTATTTTTCTTTTAATATCAATTTTGATTTTATTAAGTATTATTTTAATTTTAGTTTTTACCCCATCTTGGAATAATAATCCTAAAAATACAATAACTCAGGAGAAAGGAAATCTTTCGGATGTATGGAAAAATAAATTTTTCATAAGTTTAATTCCACTATGTTTTTTAAATTACGGAGGCGTTCAAGCAGTCCAAACTTTATGGGCAGGTCCTTGGATGTTAAATGTTGCAGGTTATTCTCCACTTGATAGTGCTACAGGCTTATTTTGGATAAATATAACAATGTTATTTGCATTTATGTTTTGGGGATATATTTTACCAAAATTTTCATCTTTAGGCATTGACAGCATAAAGATTGTAAAGATTGGTTTGCCAATAAGTTATGTTGCTTTATTTTCTATAATAATAATGGGCCAACATGCAGGGGCTATAATGTTTACTCTTTATATTTTATCGTCAATTGTTTTATCTTTAACGCAACCTGCCTTAGCCTTAAGTTTTCCTCAAAATCTTGCTGGAAAATCATTAACCTCTATAAATGTATTTATTCATTCAGGAACATTTTTTGTACAATGGGGAATTGGATTATTAATTGATCTTTCTAAAAATATGGGCGCAAACACAGTCACAAGCTATAAGATTTCCTTCTCTATATTCTTAATTTTATGTATTTTTAGCTATCTGTTTTTTATTTATTTTAATAAAAATGAGAATTAATTTTAAAATGACATTATCAAAATTTCTTTTTTTAATACCACTAATTTATATTATTATTTGTATTTTCATTTACTTTTACCAAAGAAATCTACTTTATCATCCAGGGGAAAATAATTATTTAGACGAAGGTCCTTTAAATCACAAAATTGAAAAGATTTATATTAACTCAGAAAGTAGTTTAGTTGGTTGGCATTTTCAAAAGAACCAAAATTATAAGACCATACTATTTTTTCATGGAAATGCTGGCAAACTTGATAATCGTATTTATAAATTAAATGAATTCTCAAAAATGAATGTTAACTATTTGATATTTGCTTACAGGGGATTTAGTGGAAATGATGGAAATCCTTCAGAAATTGGTCTTTATGATGATGCTTTAGCAACAAAGAAATGGCTAAATTCAAAGAAAATAGAAGATAAAAATATAATACTGTATGGAGAATCGTTGGGTACAGCTATCGCACTTAACCTTGCTAAAGATTATTCGTTTAGTGGCGTGATATTGGAGTCTCCCTTTACATCTATGGAAACATTAGCAAAAAGTTATTATCCGTATTTACCGGTTAAATATTTGTTAAAAGATAAATACAATTCAATTAGTAAATTGAACAAAAACTCTGCTCCAATACTTGTTATGCATGGCATGAGAGATAAAATCGTACCATTTAAAATGGGAAAAGAAATTTTTACCAAGTTTAATGGAGAAAAATCAAGTTTTTTTGTTGAAAACGACGACCATATGATGGATTTTAATAAAAATCTTGTTAATTCAATTGAGTTGTTTATTACAGATTTAAATTAAGACACAATTCAAACAAAAATTAATCAACTTTATTTATTTTAAGTCTCACATGACAAGAATTATATCAATAATACTTATAATTTTTACTTCAAATATTTCTTATGCAGAAATAAGTAGTGAAACTAGAAATAAATATTTTTATATTGGAAAAATGAAAGCACATAATGATAAATTCACCTTATATTTTAAAACTAGAAATAAAGCTATTTTAGCAAGAGGAGAAGAAACAAACTATATTAATGATTATCCACAAGATTTATATATTTATAATCATACTTCAAAAGAAGATCGCCCATTACTAACTTATGAGTGGTTTCCGAAAAAAATAAAAAAACTTGTAAAAAATTATTCCTATCCAGTTTTTCCTGAGGACTTTGCTTATTACTTAATGAAGGACAATAATACTCTCATTCTAGTTAGTGGTAAAAAAAATTTTCATCAAAATTTAGAATATAATATTGAAACTAAAAATTTAAAAAAATTTTCTAGTAATGGTAAATTAAATTTTATTATTTCAAGTTATGCAGAGATTTGCGGATACAAAACAAATAAGAATAATTTTGAATGTTCTATAGAAAAACCTTTAATTTCTAAAAATTTAATTAATTAAACTGAGTAAATGCATCTGCGAATTGTTCTGCATTAAAAATTTGTAAATCATCTTCTTTTTCTCCAAGGCCAAGACCCAAAATTGGAACTTTATATTTTTTTGAAATTGCAATTAGTACCCCACCTTTTGCTGTTCCATCAAGTTTTGTCATAATTAAACCTGTAATTTTTATAATTTTATTAAATTCTTCGAGTTGATTTATTATATTTTGTCCTGATGTTGCATCTAAGACCAAAACAACATCATGAGGAGCAGTTTCATCAGTTTTTTTTATTACATTTGCTATTTTTTTAAATTCATCCATCAAATTTTTCTTATTTTGCAGTCTTCCAGCGGTATCAATCAATACACGCTTAATATTGTTGTTTTTAGCATAATCTATCGATTTATATGCGACAGATGCTGGGTCAGAACCAGGATCAGATTTTACTATTGGGACACCAACTTTGCTTGACCAAGCCTCAAGTTGTTCTATAGCAGCTGCTCTAAAAGTATCACAAGCAGAAAATAATACCTCAGATCCATTATCTTTAAAAATTTTTCCTATTTTTCCAATCGTTGTTGTCTTTCCAACTCCATTAACGCCAGATACTAAAGTAATATTTAACTTTTCTTTTTTTTCAAAAAAATCTTTTCTCTCTAATGGCGTCATCAGCTCAAGAATATAATTCTTTAATATTAAATTAATTTCATCAACAGTTTCGTTATTTGGATCAATCTTCTTTTCAGCAATTATACTTTTAATTTCTGACGCAGCATCAATACCAACATCTGAACTTATTAAAAATTCCTCAATTTTATTTAATGTTTCGTCATCTATTTCTTTTTTTACAATTATCTCCCTTAGACCAGACTTAATATTCTCTGCACTTTTTTTAAAACCAAATTTAAACTTTTCAAAAATTCCCATTATATATTTATTTTAATTTCTTTTATCTCTGAGACTGGTCCCCTCATATGAATTTTTTTGTCTTGATCAATATTAATTATTAATTTGCCTAAGCCGAATTCAATTTCTGTAGATGAATTTTCCAATTTTTCTAAATTAGCTGCAACTGCAGTTGCACATGCTGCTGTACCACATGCTTTGGTCAACCCCGCTCCTCTTTCCCAAACCTTAACTTTATAATGATTATTTCCAATTTTGTTTGCAAGTGTAAAATTACATTTCTCTGGGAATAAATTGTTATTTTCAACCATTGGACCAATTTTTTCTAAATCAAAATTATCAATATTGTCCACAAAAAAAATCACATGAGGATTTCCAACGTTAATAGCTATACCCCCTTTTATGCTTGAATTATTTTTATCACTAATTTCAATACCTAAATTTTTGGTATCAAGATTTTCTGACATTGGAATATCTTTCCAATGAGTTTTTGGTGCTCCTATAATAGTTTCAACTTCGTTATTCTCAAGAATTTTTGATTTTAATTGATTGGATCCTACAAACAGATCTACAACTTTTTTGTCTGTTTCTTTAAAAATTAAAAATGCTACACATCTGGTACCATTTCCACATGCACCTGAAATACTTCCATCAGAATTGTAAAATTCCATTTCAGCATCACCTTTATTACTTTTTTTTACAAATATTAGTTGATCACAACCAATAAATTTTCGATCACAAATTCTAATTATTTGATCCTTGGTTAATTCGACATTATTTGACCTATTATCAATAATTACAAAATCATTTCCAAGACCATCCATTTTAAAAGCTTTAAATTCCATATACTTCAGTATTTAACTTATTTATTGACATTTTGAACCTCTATTATAGTTTATCGCCGTTTCCGCAAAATACAGCAATTTGCGGTGTCTTTGGCAACAAAGAGATCGACACCAGTCAGCGAGAGTTCGCCCACTGGTGCGATACTTGCTGGATGGAATTATGTTTGAAAACTTAACAAATAAATTTGAAGAAATATTTTCTTCATTAAAAAAAGCCCCTTCACTTGATGAAAAGCAAGTAGATGAAGGTTTAAGAGAAATAAGGCTTGCTCTTTTAGAGGCGGATGTATCTTTAGAAGTTGTAAAAGAATTTATAAATAGAGTTAAACCTAAAGCTCTAGGTCAGGAAATTATCAGATCAACTTCACCTGGACAGATGGTAGTTAAAGTTGTTAACGATGAGTTAATTTCTTTTCTGGGGGATAAAAATTCTGATATTGAATTAAATGCAGTTCCACCTGTTCCAATAATGTTAGTTGGATTACAGGGATCTGGAAAAACAACTACGACAGCTAAACTTGCAAGATTTTTAGAGACTAATAAAAAGAAAAAAGTGATGATGGCGAGTCTAGACGTTTACAGACCTGCTGCACAAGAGCAATTAAAACTTCTTGGTGAACAAAACAATATAATCACACTTCCAATTATTAAAGATCAGTTACCCGCAGATATTTGTAGAAGAGCAATTAGTGCAGCTAATCTTAATGGAGCAGATGTAATTTTATTTGATACAGCTGGTAGAACACAAATTGATTTACAAATGATGAGTGAGATAAAACAAATTGAAGGCATTATAAATCCATCAGAGACAATACTTGTTGCAGATTCTCTTACAGGTCAAGTTGCTGCAAATGTAGCAAAAGAATTTAAAAGTACAGTAAATCTTACAGGTATCATTCTTACAAGATCAGATGGTGATGGTAGAGGTGGGGCAGCACTAAGCATGAAGTATGTTGCAGATGTACCCATTAAGTTTTTAGGAGTTGGTGAAAAGATAGAAAACTTTGAAGTTTTCCATCCAGATAGAATTGCAAATCGAATTTTGGGTATGGGAGATATTGTTTCCTTAGTAGAAAAAGCTGCTGAAGATCTTGATGAAGAAAAATTGAAAAAAACAGAGGAAAAACTTAAAAAAGGTCAGTTTTCTTTAGAGGATTATCTTACACAATTGAGACAGATGAAAAAAATGGGTGGTATTGAAGGTATAATGTCTTTTTTACCTGGTGTTTCAAAAGTTAAATCACAAATGGATCAAGCTGGGGTTGATGAAAAGATAATTACCCAAAATGAGGCTGTAATATTATCAATGACTAAAAAGGAGCGAGAAAATCCAAAGATAATAGATGGTTCCAGAAAAAAAAGAATTGCTAATGGCTCAGGTACAGATGTGGCCACTATCAATAAATTGCTTAAGCAATTTAAAATGATGTCAGAGATGATGAAAAAAATGTCAAAAGGAAATATGAAAGGGATGGCGGATAAAGGCATACCTCCAGAACTTTTTAATCAATTAAAATAAATAGGAGAAAAAATGTTAAAAATGCGTTTATCAATGGGAGGTACCAAGAAGAGACCCGTATATAAAATAGTAGTTGCTGATAGCAGGTTTCCAAGAGATGGAAGATTTATTGAAAAATTAGGTTTTTTTAATCCCCTAATTCCAAAAGAAAAAAAAGAGAGAATGGGTTTAGATGTTGAAAGAGTTAAGTATTGGTTAGGTCAAGGTGCTCAACCAACTACTAGAGTTGCAAGATTGTTGGGAGAAAATGAAATAATGCCAATGCCAGCAAAAGGTAATAATCCTCAAAAAGCAATTCCAAAAAAAGATAGAAAGAAAACTGAAGAGGGAAGTGAAGCTAAAGCAGAAGCTCCAAAAGCAGAAGCTCCAAAAGAAGAAGCTAAAGCAGAAGCTCCAAAAGAAGAAGCTCCAAAAGAAGAAGCTAAAACAGAAGAAGCTAAAACAGAAGCACCAAAAGAAGAGGCTAAATAAAATAAATGTTTTTATCTAGAGTGTTTACTTTGTATCCAGATTATTTTCCTGGTTATCTTAATAAAGGTCTTTTTGGAAAGTCTAAGGGAAAAGAATGGAATTTAGAAATTATAAATATAAGAGACTACGCTTTAGATAAACATAAAACTGTTGATGACACTCCATATGGTGGTGGAAATGGAATGATAATGAAAGCAGATGTTTTGGCAAGCTCATTAGATGCAAATGTTAAAAGTGGAGAAAAAACCATTTATTTGAGTCCTAGAGGGAAAGTATTTAACTCAAAACTTGCAAGAGAATTTTCTAGTGAAAATTCAATAAATTTAATTTGTGGTCACTTCGAAGGTGTAGATGAAAGGATACTAGAAAGCAGAAATATTGAGGAAATTAGTATTGGTGATTTTATATTGTCAGGAGGTGAAGTTGCTGCTTTTGTCGTGATTGACTCTATTCTTAGATTTATTCCAGGAATTTTAGGCAATCTAAATTCATCAAGAGATGAAAGTTTTGAAAATGGTCTTCTAGAGTATCCTCAATTTACAAAACCCCAAATTTGGGAGGAAAAAAAGGTCCCAAATGTACTAATTTCAGGCGATCACGCCAAAATTAAAGACTGGCGTTTATCTCAATCTGAGGCTATAACACGCGACCGAAGACCAGATTTATGGCAAAAATATAAGAAAAATTGAAATGAAAAATATAGAAGAAATTAACAGATCAAATTTAAACAAAATCATTGCAGAGAGAAAACATCCTGACTTTTTTCCAGGGGATATAGTTAAAGTTGGGGTAAGAATAACTGAGGGTAAAAGAGACAGAATTCAATATTTTGAAGGTGTATGTATTGCAAAAAAAAGTAGAGATATAAACTCTTCATTTACAGTTAGAAAAATTTCATTTGGAGAAGGAGTGGAGAGGACTTTTGCATTGTACAGTCCAATTGTGGATACAATTAAAGTTGTTAGATCAGGTAAAGTAAGAAGAGCAAAACTATACTACTTAAGAGATAGAACAGGTAAATCTGCAAGAATAGCTGAAAAAATTAAGAAGACTATTGGTATTGATTTAGAAACTAAAATTAATGAAGTCACTGAAGAGAATGTAATGCCTTCTACAGAGCCTCAAACTGAAGCTCCAAAAGAAGAAGCTAAAGCAGAAGCTCCAAAAGAAGAAGCTAAAGCAGAAGCTCCAAAAGAAGAGGCTTCAAAAGTTGAGCCTGCTAAAAAAGAAGAAACGAAAGATAATCAAGTTCAGAAAAAATAATTTTTTTCTAAATGTCTCTTACAACTTACGATAAAATTTGGAATGATCACCTAGTTGATGAACAACCAGATGGAACATCTCTATTATTTGTAGATAGACATTTAATTCATGAGGTGACCAGCCCACAGGCATTTGAGGGACTAAGAAATTCTAACAGAAAAGTCAGACATCCAAAATTAACACTTGCTGTTGCAGATCACAATGTTCCTACTACTGACAGATCAGAGGGAATTGCTGATGAAGATTCAAGAATTCAAGTTGAAACTTTGAATAAGAATTGTAAAGAATTTGGAGTAGAGTTATTCGGAATGGATGATAAACGACAAGGTATTGTTCATATCATTGGGCCAGAGCAGGGATTTACACAACCTGGTAATATTATTGTTTGCGGTGATAGTCATACTGCAACACATGGTGCATTTGGAGCTTTAGCATTTGGAATTGGAACGTCTGAAGTAGAACATGTTTTAGCAACACAAACTTTAGTTCAAAAGAAATCAAAAAATTTTAGGATAAGTGTTAATGGGTCGTTACCTATTGGGGTAACATCGAAAGATGTAATTTTACAAATCATTGGAAAAATAGGTACAGCAGGAGGTACAGGTTACGTAATTGAGTATGCTGGAAATCTTATTTCTGATCTTAGTGTTGAGCAGAGAATGACAATTTGCAATATGACTATTGAAGGTGGTGCTAGAGCAGGACTTATACAACCAGATGAGAAAATATTTAAGTATTTAAAAGGAAAACCAATGTCTCCAAAGGGAGAAAACTGGGATAAAGCCTTAGAATATTGGCAAACATTGAAGTCTGATAAAGATGCAAACTTTGACAAAGAGTTAACATTAGATGGTTCTCAAATAAAACCAATGGTAACTTGGGGAACATCTCCACAAGATGTGGTGGAAATAGATGGTAAAGTTCCAAGTCCTGAAAACGAAACTGATCCAGATAGAAAAAATTCAATTAACAGATCATTAAATTATATGGGTTTAAAACCAAATACAAAAATCCAAGATATTAAGATAGATAAAGTTTTTATTGGAAGCTGCACTAATGGAAGAATAGAAGATATCAGAGAAGCAGCTAAAATTCTTAAAGATAAAAAAATTGCCAATCATGTGCATGCAATGATCGTTCCTGGATCTGGATTAGTTAAGGAGCAAGCTGAACAAGAGGGTTTAGACAAAATATTTTTACAATCAGGTTTTGAATGGAGAGAACCAGGCTGTTCAATGTGTTTAGCTATGAATGCAGATAAACTTAAGCCAGAGGAAAGATGTGCGTCGACATCAAACAGAAATTTTGAGGGAAGACAAGGAAGAGGGGGTAGAACACATTTAGTTAGCCCTGCAATGGCTGCAGCAGCTGCAATATCTGGGAATTTAGATGATGTTAGAAAGTACCAAAATTAAATGAAAAAATTTAGTTCAATCAAAAGTATTCCTGCTTATCTTCCTATCGTAAACATAGATACAGATATGATAATTCCCAAACAGTTTTTAAAAACAATTAAAAGAACAGGATTGGGAAAAAACTTATTCTTTGAAATGAGATATGACCAAAGTGGTAAAGAAATTAATGATTTTATTTTAAATAATAGTCCTTACGATAATTCAAAAATTTTAATAGCAGGAAAAAATTTTGGATGCGGATCTTCAAGAGAACACGCACCTTGGGCTTTGTTAGATTTTGGAATTACTTGTGTGATAAGTTCTAGTTATGCAGACATATTTTACAATAACTGTTTTAAAAATGGCATCTTGCCGATTACAATTTCAGAAGACCAAATTAAAGAGATCTCAGAATATTCAAAAAGAAAAGAGGAAATTTCTGTAAATTTGCCTGAACAAACAATAAATTTTGGAAATAAAGAAATCAAATTTGAAATAGATCAATTTAAGAAAAAATGTTTGATAGAAGGACTTGATGATATTGCATTATCATTAGAAAAGTCAGACAAAATAATTTCCTATGAAAATAAAATAAAAACATCAAAGCCTTGGATTTTTAGTGATTAAAATTAAAAAGAGAAAAATACTACTATTGCCTGGCGATGGTATTGGTCCGGAAGTTATGGCCGAGGTTGAAAAAATAATTAAATGGTTCAACTCGAAAAAATCTTTAGATTTTGAAATAGACAAAGACCTAGTTGGTGGAGCTGCTTATGATAAGCATGGTTCACCAATAACTGATGAGGCTTTTTATAAAGCACAGGAAAGTGCAGCAGTTATTTTAGGTGCAGTAGGTGGACCGAAGTGGGATAATCTTGACTTTTCTAAAAAACCAGAGAGAGCACTTTTAAAATTAAGAAAAGAATTAAAGTTATTTGCAAATCTTAGACCTGCAATATGTTTTAAACAACTTGTTGATGCATCAAGTTTAAAACCCGAGCTTGTTTCTGATTTAGACTTACTTTTCGTAAGAGAATTAACTGGAGGAATTTATTTCGGTGAACCGAGAGGAATTAAGCCTATAGATAATGGAGAGAGAAAAGGAATAAATACACATGTTTACACCTCAAGTGAAATTCAGAGAGTAGCTAGAGTTGCATTTGATCTAGCAAGAAAAAGAAACAATAAAGTTACTTCTTGTGAAAAATCAAATGTAATGGAAGCTGGCCAATTATGGAAAGAAGAAGTTCAATCAATTCATGAAAAAGAATATAGCGATGTTGAATTGAATCATATGCTTGCTGACAATTGTGCAATGCAATTAGTAAGAAATCCAAAACAATTTGACGTGATTGTTACCGATAACCTTTTTGGTGATATGTTATCTGATGAAGCAGCAATGCTTACTGGTTCTTTAGGACTTTTACCTTCAGCTTCTTTAGGCGCAAAAGATAAAAATGGTAATATGCGATCACTATATGAGCCAGTTCATGGATCTGCACCAGACATAGCTGGACAAGGTATAGCGAACCCAATTGCTACAATTTTAAGCTTTGCTATGGCTTTGAGGTATTCCCTAGACCTTGATAAAGAAGCAAATAGTTTGGAAAAAGCTGTTCAAGATGTTCTAGACGATGGTCTTAGAACTAAAGATATTATTTCCAAAGGAATGAAAGAGGTATCTACATCAGTAATGGGTGATGCGATAATTTCAAAATTGCAATAATTTAACATTTATTCTAAAGTACACTTATGCCAACTTATAATGCACCTGTAGAAGATATGATGTTTCTCTTTGATAAATTGAGAAACAATAAAAAATATAATGAGATTGAAAAATACAAGGAAGTTAACTCAGAATTAGTAAAAGATATTTTGGATGAAGCAGCTAAAATAACTCAAAACTTAATTTTACCTCTTGCAAAAAGTGGAGATGAAACACCTGCAGTTCTTGAAAATGGAGTTGTAAGAACACCCCCAGGATACAAAGAGGCTTACCAAAAATTTATAGAAGATGGATGGATTTCTTTATCTTGTGATCCAAAATACGGTGGACAAGGAATGCCAAAAACAGTCAGTACATTTTTTGATGAAATGCTTTCATCAGCAAGCTTGTCATTTAAACTTTATAGTGAACTAACAATTGGAGCATATAATTGTTTACTAAGACACGCAGACGAAGAAATAAAGAATACTTATTTACCCAAAATGGTAGAGGGAAAATGGAGTGGTACAATGTGTCTTACAGAGCCAGTATGTGGAACAGATTTAGGTCTGTTAAAAACTAAAGCTGTGGATCAAAAAGATGGAACATACAAGATAAGTGGACAAAAAATTTTCATAACCTCAGGTGACCAAGATTTAACAGAAAATATTATTCATTTAGTGTTAGCTCGATCAACAGACTCTCCGGCAGGAACTAAAGGAATTAGTTTATTTTTAGTTCCAAAATTTGTTTTAAATAATGATGGAACTGTTGGACCAAGAAATGGTGTTTCAACAGGCTCTATTGAAAATAAAATGGGAATTAAAGGATCTGCAACATGTGTTTTAAATTTTGATGATGCTGTTGGATACATGATTGGACCTAAAAATAAAGGTCTAAACTCTATGTTTACAATGATGAATTTAGAACGAATAATTGTTGGGATTCAGGGACTTGGAATTTCAGAAATTGCATACCAAAATTCTCTTACTTATGCCAAAGAAAGAAAACAAGGAAAGGCATTTAATTCTAAATCAAAGAATGGTGCAGATTTTATTATTGACCATGTTGATATAAGAAGATCACTTTTAAGCATGAAATCCATGATAGAAGGACAAAGAGCCTTGAGTTTCTGGCTATCTCAGCAGATTGAAGTAAGTTTGAATCATTCTGATGAAAAAATAAAACAAGAGGCTTCAGATCTCGTTTCATTGATGACGCCAGTTGTTAAATCACTTTTCACAGACAATGCAATGGAGATAACCAGTGAAGCAATGCAAATTCATGGAGGGTATGGATTTACAAAAGATCAAGGTATTGAACAATTCTATCGAGATAATAGGATTACACCTATTTATGAGGGAACAAATTCAGTTCAGGCGGCTGACTTAGTTTTTAGAAAGCTAATTAATAAAAATGGTGATGTTATTGAAAATTATTTAAACCTAGTTAAAGACGAGATTAACATTACAGACAAAAATGCAGAGCCATTTATAAAACAACTTAATTATCATTTAGATATTTTATCCAAATTTACTGATTGGATGAAAGAAAAAATCAAAAATTCTCCAGAGGATGCTAGTGGAGCATGTAATGATTATTTAAAAGTTTTAGGTTTAGTGGCTACAGGACATGCATGGTTGAAAGTGCTTGAAGTTTCTTTTAAAGAATATGACAATAATAAAGACTTTTATGAGGACAAAATTCAAACCGCAAACTTTTTTTTCAATAGAGTACTTCCTAGAATAGAAAGTAGTTATATTACTGCTACAACTGGAAGTAATTATATTATGAACTATAAATTTAATTAGCATGAACCATTATGAGACAAATTTGGATAAAAATGATGCTAATTATGTTCCATTAACGCCTTTATCGTTTTTAGAGAGGGCAAAAGATATTTACCCAAATTATGAGGCTGTAGTTTACGAGAGTAGAAAATATACTTGGAGTGAAGTTTATAAAAGATGTGTGAAGTTTGCCAGTGCACTAGATAAGATTGGTATTAAAACTGGTGACACAGTATCTGTTTTAGCGTTTAACACTCCAGAAATTTTTGAGGCACATTATTCTATTCCAATGGTTGGCGCAGTAATAAATGCAATTAATACAAGACTTGACTCTAAGACAATAAGCTACATCTTAAATCACAGTGAGGCAAAAGTATTAATAGTAGATAGACAATTTCACGATGTAATCAAAAAAGCTTTAGAAGACGTGAAGCATGAAATTAAAATAATAGATATTGATGATAAAGATGCGAATTTAAAAGATTCTAAAGCAATAGGCTCTCTAGAATATGAAGATTTTCTAAATACAGGTGATGAGGATTACATTTGGAAATTACCCAAAGATGAGTGGCAGGCAATTGCTTTAGGATATACATCAGGAACCACAGGGAATCCAAAAGGAGTAGTTTATCATCATAGAGGATCATATTTAATGGCAACCGGAAGTGCTGTTGCATGGAACATGCCTAATAAATTAAACTTTTTATACACAGTTCCAATGTTTCATTGTAATGGATGGTGCTATCCTTGGACAATGTCAATGATTCATGGAAGAGTCATATGTTTAAGAAACATTGATGTAAAAAAAATATTTGAGTTGATAGATAAATATGAAGTGACTCATTTTGGAGGCGCTCCTATTGTTTTAAATATGTTGGCTAACGCACCAAAAGATCAACAAAAAGAATTAAAAAGAAAAGTTTACGTGTTAACTGCAGGCGCTCCTCCCCCTAGTATAATTTTTGAAAAAATGAAAAAACTTGGATTTGAAGTAATGCATGTTTATGGTTTAACGGAAACTTATGGTCATATTTTACAATGTGCATGGAATGACGAGTGGGATGCATTAGATCAAGACAATCAAAATGAAATCAAGGCTAGACAAGGTGTAAGATATCCAAACACGGAGGGTGTTGTTGTCATGGACCCAGAAACAATGAAACCAATACCACATGACGGAAAAACTATGGGTGAAATAATGATTAGAGGTAATGTTGTAATGAAAGGCTATTTTAAAGATAAAGAGGCAACAGAAAAATCTATGGAAGGTGGATGGTTTCATTCAGGAGATTTAGCCGTAACTCATCCAAGTGGTTACATAAAAATTCAGGATAGGTCTAAAGATATTATTATATCTGGCGGAGAAAATATTTCATCTATTGAAATCGAAAATACAATATCAAAACACCCTGCAGTATCTCTAGCAGCAGTGGTTGCAAAGCCTGATGAGAAATGGGGAGAAACACCATGTGCCTTTGTTGAGTTGATAGAAGGGAAATCTAGCACAGAGGAGGAAATTATTACTTTTTGTAGAGAAACCCTCGCTGGGTTTAAACTTCCAAAGAAAGTAGTATTTGCTCCATTGCCAAAGACATCAACGGGCAAAATTCAAAAGTTTGAATTAAGAAAACAAGCTAAAGAGCTTAGCTAATATAGTTTCTTTACAAAATTGGAATAAGATGACAGTAATGCGGAAAAATAAATGAAAAACTTTTTAATAGCAAAATCAAGAAGACTAAGGGGAACACCGTATACCTCTAGAATTGAGAAACAAGGTGTGACTGCTTACACCATTTATAATCATATGTTGTTGCCAGCAGCATTTGGTTCTGTAGAAGATGCTTATCATCACTTGAAAGAGCATGTTCAAATTTGGGATGTTGCCGCTGAAAGACAAGTTGAAATTTCTGGTAAGGATTCTGCTAAATTAGTTCAACTAATGACTTGTAGAGATTTATCAAAATCTAAAGATGGAAGATGTTATTACTGCCCAATCATTGATGATAATGCAGGTTTAATTAACGATCCTGTGGTCCTACGATTAAATGAAAATAGATGGTGGATTTCTTTAGCTGACTCAGATGTAATTCTATTTGCTAAAGGATTAGCGATTGGAAACAAATTTGATGTAAAAATTTCTGAACCTGATGTTGATATAATGGCAGTGCAAGGACCAAAATCATTCCAATTAATGGAAAAAGTTTTTGGAGAAAAAATTGTAAATTTAAAATTTTTTGGCTTTGATTATTTTGAATTTGGCGGAGATAAACATCTTATTGCAAAATCTGGATGGTCTAAACAAGGTGGCTATGAAATTTATATGGAACACAACGAGTCAGGTTTAAAACTATATGATCACCTTTTTGAAATTGGTAAAGAATTTAATATTAAACCAGGTGGGCCAAATTTAATTGAACGTATTGAGAGTGGTTTACTTTCACATGGTAATGACATGGATAATGGAGACAATCCATATGAATGTGGATTTGATAAATATATCAATATTGACAGTGACGTAGATTTTTTAGGTAAAGAAAAATTAAAGAAAATAAAATTAGAAGGAATTAAAAAAAAATTGATGGGAGTGAAAATTGATACTAAGGAAATAAATGTTACTGGTTCAATGGATTTAATTGATGAAAATAATCAAGTAATTGGAGAATTAAGATCCGGATGTTATAATCCAACATTCGGCCAAGTTATTGGAATTGCAATGATAAATAAACCTCACTTTGAGGAGTCGAAATCCTTCAAAATCAATATAAATGGTAATCATTTTGATGGAAAAGTTTGTGATTTACCTTTCATTTAGTATAAAACTCTAAATATCATGAATATAGCAATAGTTGGTGCAACTGGAAACGTAGGTCGAAAATTAATTGAAGTTTTGGAAAAAAAAAATTTTCCTGTAACTGAAGCTTACTTAGTTGCTTCCCCAAATAGTGCTGGAAAAAAAATACATTTTTTAGGCAAAGAACATAAAGTAATAAACTTAGAAGAATTTGATTTTTCAAAAGTAAAAATAACATTTTTTGCAGCTGGATCAGCAATAGCTGAAAAATGGGCGCCAATAGCTGCCGAAAAATCAATCGTTATAGATAATTCAAAATTTTTTAGAAAAGATCCTGAAATACCTTTAATTGTACCTGAAGTAAATTCAAAAGAATTACCAAAATTTAAAAATAAAAATATTATAGCAAATGCTAATTGTTCTGTAATTCCAATAGTTGTAGCTCTTAAACCTTTACACGACTTATATAATGTCAAAAGAATAGTTGCATCTACTTACCAGTCAGTATCAGGCGCAGGAAAAGCTGGCATGGATGAATTGATATCTCAAACAAAGGAAGTATTGGAAAACAAAAATGTTCAGTCTAAAAATTTTACTAAGCAGATTGCTTTCAATGCAATACCACATATTGATAGCTTTCTAGAAAACGGAAGTACAAAAGAGGAGCAAAAAAATCATGATGAAGTGAAAAAAATTTTAGACAATAAAATTAGTATTACCTCTACTTGTGTAAGAATTCCAGTTCTCGTTTCTCACTCAATAAGTGTGAATGTAGAATTTAACAAGAAACATAACTTAGAGGAGGTAAAAACTGTTTTATCATCATCTCCAGGATGTAAAGTAGTTGATGAACATAAAGATGGTGGATACATTACTCCAATTGAGGCTGAGGATAAATTTGAGACATTTGTATCAAGAATCCGAGATGACTCATCTCAACCTAATTCAATTAATATGTGGATAGTATCAGATAATTTATTAAAAGGTGCAGCACTTAATGCTGTTGAAATTGCTGAATCTTTAATAGAAAAAGATTTTTATGGAAGATAAAAATCCAATATCACCACATATACAGATTTATAACTGGCACATCTCCTCATTGGTTTCAATATCACATCGGATAACTGGTATAATAAATTTTTTTGCTATTACTTTAATAGGTTTATGGATAGCCTCATTATTATTGGGTGAGGGTTATTATGAACACATAAGTTCTTTTTTGTCTTCTTTTTTCGGTAAATTTATTTGTATTGGAACAATCTGGTCTTTCACATTTCAAGTTCTAAGTGAGATAAGACATTTGGTAATGGACTTAGGATATGGTTTTGAACCCAAAACTACAAAAATATCTGGATTGATTGTTTTGATTGGCTCTTTTCCTTTATCAGTTTTAATTTATGCTATTGGAAGGTTAATAATTTAATGGGATCTGTAACTAAGAAATGGTTGTTTTTAAAAGTAAGTTCAGCAATTTTAATACCTTTAATGATATGGTTTGCAATGAGTTTGGCTTCTATTTATGACAAAAGCTATAATGAGGTACTAACATTTATATCTTCACAGCCATCCAAATTATTATTTAGCATGTTTTTGATTTTTGCATATTTTTTCTCTGCACTAAGCATAAGCGAGGTTTTTGAAGATTATATTGAAGACAAAAATATCAAAAATGCCGCAAATAAAACCTTAAATATCTTTGCTATAGTATTTCCATTATTAATAATTATCTTAGTATTTAATTTATAGTTATGAGTTCGTACAAAATAATTGATCATGAATATGATGTAGTTGTCTTGGGTGCTGGTGGCTCAGGTTTAAGAGCTGCAGTTGGCCTTAGTGAAGCTGGTCTAAAAACAGCCTGTGTGTCAAAAGTATTTCCCACAAGAAGTCATACTTCTGCTGCACAAGGAGGTATTTCTGCAGCGTTAGGAAATATGGGTGAGGATGACTGGAGATGGCACATGTATGATACAGTTAAAGGTGCAGATTGGTTAGGTGACCAGGACTCAATTGAGTATTTGTGTAAAGAAGCCCCAGCAGCAGTGTTAGAATTAGAAAAGTATGGAGTTCCGTTTAGCAGAACAGAGGATGGAAAAATCTATCAAAGGCCCTTTGGAGGTATGACAAAAAATTATGGAAATGAGACAGTTCAGAGAACATGTGCGGCGGCTGATAGAACAGGTCATGCAATACTTCACACTCTGTATGGACAAGCTTTGAAGCACAATACAGAATTTTTTATTGAGTACTTTGCACTAGATTTAATAATGAAAGATGGAGCATGTAAAGGTTTAATTGCTTGGAACCTTAACGACGGAACCATACACAGATTCAGATCTCACATAACAATTATTGCAACAGGAGGGTATGGAAAAGTATATTACTCAGCTACTTCTGCTCATACTTGTACTGGAGATGGTAATGCGATGGTTTTAAGAGCTGGTTTACCTTTACAAGACATGGAATTTGTACAATTTCACCCCACTGGTATATACGGCCATGGAACTTTAATTTCAGAAGGTGTTAGAGGTGAAGGAGGTTATTTAGTAAATTCAAAAGGTGAAAGATTTATGGAGCGTTATGCACCAAAAGCTAAAGATTTAGCATCAAGAGACGTGGTAAGTAGATCAATTGCGGTAGAAATAAATGAAGGTAGAGGTATAGGAAAAGATCAAGATCATGTTCATCTTCATATAGATCATTTAGATCCTAAAGTTATAGATGAAAGATTACCAGGTATTTCTGAAGCTTCAAAATTATTTGCTAACGTTGATGTAACTAAGGAGCCAATACCAGTTGTTCCAACTGTGCATTACAACATGGGAGGAATACCAACAAACTATAAGGCCGAAGTTCTTACAGTTAATGGATCGGAGAAAACTGTTCCTGGTTTAATGGCAATTGGAGAAGCTGCATGTGTTTCTGTTCACGGTGCTAATAGATTGGGCTCAAACTCATTAATTGATCTTGTAGTTTTTGGAAGAGCAGCTGCAAAAAGAGCAGCAGAACTTGTAAAACCAGGAATTAAACATGACGAAATCGATAAAAGTGAGACTGATAGATGTTTAGATAGATTTGATAAACTTAGAAATTCTGAAGGTTCTAACCCCACATCTGAACTTAGACTATCAATGCAAAAAACGATGCAGTCTAAGTGTGCTGTATTTAGAACTGAAAAGACTTTAAAGGAAGGTGTTGATGAAATAAGAAAACCTTTTGAAGGCATGGAATCTTTATCTGTTAAAGATAAATCATTAATATTTAATACAGATCTAGTCGAAACTTTAGAATTCGATAACTTAATTAGACAAGCGATTACTACTATGGACTCAGCATATCACAGAAAAGAAAGTAGAGGAGCACATGCAAGAGAAGACTATCCGAAAAGAGATGATGAAAATTATATGCAACATACTCTCTCATGGTGCAATGGCTCTAAAACAAAAATAAATTATAGACCAGTTCATAGATCAACACTAACTAATGATGTACAATATTTTCCTCCTCAGGAAAGAGTATATTAATGGTACAGTTTAATTTACCGTCAAATTCAAAAATAAAAAAAGGTCAATATTACAAAGACAAAACAGGATCAAAAAATATAAGAAAAGTAAATGTTTATAGATGGGATCCATCTAAAAATGAAAATCCAAGAATTGATACTTATGAGGTTGATATGGATAATTGCTCTTCTAAAGTTTTAGATATTTTAAATAAAATCAAAAATGAAATTGATCCGTCTATCGCATATAGAAGATCATGTGCTCATGGAGTATGTGGGTCATGTGCAATGAATATGAATGGAAAGAACGGTCTAGCGTGTACCAAATCTCATTCTGAATTAGATGGAGATATCGATATTTATCCATTACCACATTTAAAAGTCTTAAAAGATTTAATTGGAGACTTAAGCACTCTTTACAAACAATACGAGTCAGTTGAACCTTGGCTAAAAACAACAAAGATAAATGACAAAGAAAACATTCAGACAAAAGAGGATAGAGCAAAATTAGATGGTTTATATGAGTGTATAATGTGTGCATGCTGTTCAACATCCTGCCCAAGTTATTGGTGGAATGGTGAAAAATATTTAGGTCCTGCAGTTTTACTTCAAGCTTACAGGTGGATAATTGATAGTAGAGACGAGGACAGAAAAGAAAGACTTAAAAAAGTTGCTGACGAACTTAAACTTTACAGATGTCATACTATCTTGAATTGTACAAATGCTTGCCCTAAGGGCTTAAATCCTGCAAAAGCTATTGCAGAGATAAAGAAAATGCTTGCAACAGCTTGATTACTTAATTAAATAATTTCAATCATGAATTTAATCAAACATTTTGTTGGTGGAAAAATAACTCCAGGCAATTCAGAAAGAAAAGGTAAAGTCTTTAATCCTGCTACTGGAGAACAAGAATCTGAGGTCATTTTAGCCTCAAAATCAGATTTAGATGGTGCAGTTGAAATTGCACAAAAAGCTTTTGAGACTTGGTCTATAAATCCTCCACTTCAAAGAGCTAGAATAATGTTTAGATTTAAAGAGCTTATAGAAAAAAATTTTGATGAACTGGCAAAACTAATAGTCTCAGAGCATGGAAAAGTTTACGAGGATGCCAAAGGGTCATTAATAAGAGGATTAGAAGTTGTAGAGTTTGCATGTGGAATTCCACATTTACTTAAAGGAGAGTTTTCTGAAAATGTTGGAACAAATGTTGATAGTTATTCAATGCGGCAGCCTTTAGGAGTTGCAGCTGGTATAACCCCATTTAATTTTCCAGCTATGGTGCCGATGTGGATGTTTCCATTAGCTATTGCATGTGGAAATAGCTTTATTTTAAAACCATCAGAAAAAGATCCTTCATGTCCGATGAAATTAGCTGAACTTCTTCATGAAGCTGGTCTTCCTGAGGGTGTTTTTAATGTTGTAAATGGTGATAAAGAGGTTGTTGATGCTATTTTAACAAACCAAAATATTAAAGCTGTTAGTTTTGTTGGATCAACTCCTATTGCTAAATACATATATGAAAATGCAGCTAAAAATGAAAAGAGAGTTCAAGCATTAGGTGGAGCAAAAAATCATTTAGTTGTTATGCCAGATTGTGATTTAGATGGTGCCATAAATGGTTTGATGGGTGCTGCATATGGTTCAGCTGGAGAAAGATGTATGGCGCAGTCAGTAGCAGTAGCGGTCGGAGATATAGGTGATGAGTTAGTCTCAAGACTATCAAAAAAAGCTGAAGCATTAAAAATTGGACCCGGTATGGATAAATCATCTGAGATGGGCCCTTTAGTAACCAAAGAACATTTAGAAAAAGTAAAAGGATATGTAGATCTAGGAGTTAAAGAGGGAGCAAAACTTGTTCTTGATGGAAGAAATTTGAAATTACAGGGATATGAAAATGGATTTTATATTGGTGGGTGTCTTTTTGATCATGTGACTGCTGATATGAGAATTTATAAAGAGGAAATATTTGGACCAGTTTTATCTGTTGTTAGGGTAAAAACATTTGAAGAGGCTACAAAAATGATTAATGACCACGAATACGGAAATGGAGTTAGCATTTATACTAGAGATGGAGATGCAGGTAGAACATTCGCAAGTAAAATTCAAGTTGGAATGGTAGGGATAAATGTTCCAATACCAGTTCCAATGGCTTTCCATAGTTTTGGAGGATGGAAAAGGTCATTATTTGGAGATAGTGGAACGCATGGTATGGAAGGTGTAAAATTTTATACTAAATTAAAAACTATTACTTCTAGATGGCCATCAGGAATTAGATCTAATCCTGAATTTATTATGCCAACAATGAAATAAAATGAGTAAAATTTCTTTAATAGGGGCAGGTCAAATTGGAGGAACTTTAGCTCATTTAATTGGTTTAAAAGAACTAGTGGATGAAGTTGTTTTATTTGATGTTGCAAGTGGAATAGCAAAAGGAAAAGGTTTAGATATAGCCCAATCTTCCTCGATAGATGGATTTAATGTAAAATTTTCAGGAACAGATAAGTATGAAGATATAAAAGGATCAGATGTTATTATAATTACAGCAGGTGTTCCTAGAAAACCTGGAATGAGTAGAGACGATCTATTAGGAATTAATTTAAAAATTATTAAACAAGTTGCAGAAGGAATAAAAAATAATGCGCCTAATGCCTTTGTAATTTGTATTACAAATCCATTGGATGTAATGGTAATGGCATTTCAAAAATATTCAGGACTCCCCGTTCATAAGGTTGTAGGGATGGCAGGTATATTGGATAGTTCAAGATTTAAACTATTTTTATCTGAAGAATTAAATGTGCCTGTAAAAGAAATAGATGCTATGGTAATGGGTGGACATGGGGATACAATGGTACCTCTTCCACGATTTACAAAAGTCTCTGGTCAACCATTGATGGAGTTAGTGAAACAGGGAAAGATTTCTGACGAAAAATTAGAAAGTATTAATCAGCGAACTAGAGATGGTGGTGCGGAAATTGTAAAATATTTAGAAAAAGGATCAGCATTTTATGCACCTGCAGCATCTGGAGTTGAGATGGCTGAGGCATTTTTAAAAGATCAAAAAAAACTTTTACCATGTGCAGCATATTTACATGGGGAGTATGGAATTAATAATGTATATGCAGGCGTTCCTGTTATCATTGGAAGTGAAGGTGTTGAAAAAATCGAGGAAATCGACCTTAATGAAAATGAAAAAACAGAGTTTAATAATTCAGTAGAAGCAGTAATAAAATTATGGGATGCAGCATCTAAAATAGACCCTGACTTAAACAAAGATTAAATGAATATCCACGAGCACCAGGCAAAAGAAATACTTAAAAAGTATGGCGCGGTTGTACCTGAAGGCGTTTATGCTCTTAATGTAAATGAATTAATTGAAAAAGTAAAAAATCTCAAAGTTGATAAGTATGTATTAAAAGCTCAAATTCATGCAGGAGGCAGAGGAAAGGCTGGAGGAGTAAAAATTGTTGATAATATTGCTCTTTTGGAAGAGGAAGCGAAAAAATTGTTTGGTAAAACATTAGTTACTCATCAAACTGGACCCTTAGGAAGAGAGGTGAAAAGATTGTATGTTGAAACTGCATCAGAAATAGAAAAAGAATTCTATCTGTCTTGTCTTGTTGATAGAGCTTCTGCAAAAATTGCATTTATTTCCAGCGATCAGGGTGGAATGAATATTGAGGAAGTTGCTGAAAAATCACCAGATAAAATAATCACTACTAAAGTAGATTTTAATGAAAGTATTTCAGAGGAAGACTGTAACAAAATTATTAAAATTTTTGATTTAGACAACGATGCAAGTAAACAAGCAATCAATTTAATAAAATCAATTTACAAAATGTTCATTGATACAGATGCAAATTTAGTAGAGATAAATCCTCTCATTTTAACCAAAAAAAACAAAATTGTATGTTTGGATGCAAAGATGACTTTTGACGAAAATGCATTATTTAAACATCCAGAAATTCAGAAACTAAGAGATTTTAATGAGGAAGAAGAAACTGAAATTGAAGCAAGCAAATATGATCTTGCTTACATTAAATTGGACGGAAATATAGGATGTATGGTAAATGGTGCTGGACTAGCAATGGCCACCATGGATATTATTAAATTATATGGAGAAGAGCCTGCAAATTTTTTAGATGTAGGTGGTGGTGCCTCTAAAGAAAAAGTTTCAGCAGCATTTAAAATTATCTTATCTGACAAAAATGTAAAAGGAATTCTAATAAATATTTTTGGAGGAATAATGAGATGTGACGTACTCGCACAAGGTGTTGTAGATGCAGCAAAAGAAATTAAAATTAAAGTTCCTTTAGTAGTAAGACTAGCAGGCACAAATTTCAAAGAGGGAAAAGAAATTTTAGATAATTCAGGATTAGAGATTATTTCTGCGAATGATTTATCTGATGCAGCAAAAAAAATTGTTGAGGCAATTAAATAATGTCAGTTTTAATTAACAAGGATACGAAAGTAATTTGTCAAGGTTTCACTGGCGCTCATGGAACTTTTCATTCTGAACAATCTATTAAGTATGGAACTAACTTGGTCGGTGGAGTTACTCCTAAAAAAGGAGGTCAAATTCATTTGGAAAGACCAGTCTTTAATACCGTTAAAGAAGCTAAAGATCAGACAGGTGCAAATGCAACAATGATTTATGTTCCAGCAAAGTTTGCAGCTTCAGCAATTATAGAGGCAATTGATTCATCTATAGAATTGATTGTATGTATAAGTGAGGGAATTCCAGTTTTAGACATGCTTAAAGTAAAAAGAAGACTTTCGAACTCTAAATCGAGACTTATTGGTCCCAACTGTCCAGGTATAATAACTCCTGATGAATGTAAAATTGGAATAATGCCTGGAAATATTCATAAAAAAGGAACAGTAGGAATTGTTTCTAGGTCAGGAACTTTAACTTATGAGGCTGTAGCCCAAACCTCAGAAAATGGCCTCGGTCAATCTACATGTATAGGAATAGGTGGAGATCCAATAAATGGTACAAATTTTATTGATTGTCTAGATCTGTTTTTAAATGATGAAAAAACTGAGTCTATAGTCATGATTGGTGAGATCGGAGGTACTGCTGAAGAGGAAGCTGCAGAATTTATAAAAAGTCATAAGATACAAAAACCAATGGTTGGATTTGTAGCCGGAATTACAGCACCACCTGGTAGAAGAATGGGTCATGCTGGTGCAATAATATCAGGTGGAAAAGGTAACGCTGATGAAAAAATTAAAATTATGGAAAAATCTGGTATTACAATGGCAAAATCACCATCTGAAATTGGAATAACTCTATTGAATAAATTGTCTAATTGATAACACCTTATTTGTGTATAATTATATTTAAAAATGTCATCATCTAAAAATTTAGAATACAAAAAAACTTCATTTCTTAATAAATCAAATAGTGCATTTATTGAACAAATGTATGTGAAGTATGTAAATAATGATCCAAATTTACCTGAGAGTTGGAAAAAATATTTTATAGATATTGGCGATGATATTAATTCGATTGTTAAAGAGGTTAATGGACCATCTTGGAGTCCAAGAAAAAATAAAATTGATGAGAGTAAAATACTTGAAAATGAAATTGAGATTCTAGAAAGTCAAAATAAAGAAATAGATCAAAACGATATAGTCGCAAGTAACAGTAATTCTATTAAAGCAGTCTCTTTGATTAGAGCTTATAGACAGCGTGGTCATTTATTATCAAAAGTTGATCCATTAGAAATGAGAGAAAGCGAGTATCTTGACGAATTACATCCTGAAAATTATGGATTTAAAAGAGATGACTATAGTAAAAAAATTTACTTAGATGGCGTCTTAAATAAAGAATATTCTAACATAAAAGAAATTCTCTCTATATTAAGAAAAATTTATTGCGGAAATATTGGTTATGAATATATGCATATCTCAAATCCAACAGAAAGAAAATGGTTTCGAGATAGAGTTGAAAAAGATGAAAATGCATTGAAATTTACAGTAAATGGAAAAAATGCAATCTTAAACAAATTAATACAAGCTGAAGGTTTTGAAAAATTTTTACACACAAAATATGTGGGATCAAAAAGATTTGGTCTTGATGGTGGTGAAAGTTTGATACCCGCGTTAGAGCAAATAATTAAAATTGGTGGTCAGTCAAATATTAAAGAAGTTAAGATTGGTATGTCCCACAGGGGAAGACTAAATGTTTTAGCTAACGTTCTACAAAAATCATACAAAAGAATATTTAACGAGTTTGCTGGTGAAATCAATAATACAGAGGAAGACAGCGCCGGCGATGTAAAATATCATTTGGGTGCATCTTCTGATAGAGAATTTGATGGAAATGTTGTTCATGTAAGTCTAACTGATAATCCCTCACATTTAGAAGCAGTTAATCCAGTAGTCCTAGGTCAAACCAGAGCAAAGCAATTTTTTCACAAAGATGCAAAAAGAAATAAGGTTATTCCAATTTTAATTCATGGAGATGCTGCTTTTGCTGGACAAGGTGTTGTAGCTGAATGTTTTGCAATGTCTGGTTTACCAGGTCATAATACAGGCGGAACAATTCACATAATTGTAAATAATCAAATTGGTTTTACAACTAGCCCAAGATTTGCAAGATCCTCACCTCACCCATCAGATATTGCTAAAATGGTTGAGGCTCCAATAATACACGTTAATGGAGATGATCCAGAGGCTGTAGTTTATGGATCAAGAATTGCAACAGAGTTCAGGCTTAAATTTAATCGAGATGTGGTTTTAGATTTAGTTTGTTATAGAAGATTTGGACATAATGAGGGAGATGAGCCCTCTTTCACCCAACCTCTTATGTACAAAAAAATAAGATCACATCCTTCTGCGGCAAAAATTTATGGATCAAAACTTATAGATGAGGATTTACTTTCAGAAAATGATTTAAATAATCAAATTAAAAAATTTAAAACTTTATTAGATGATCAATTTAAAACTGCAAAGGATTACAAACCAAAAATAGAATGGTTTGAAGGAGCTTGGTCGAGTTACAAACCTAAAAAAGGAAAAGATAAAAAGGGGATCACAGGTGCAGATCCTGATCTCTTGAGAAATATCTCAGATAAAATAAATATAATTCCAAATGGGATTAATGTTCATAAGACAATTAATAAAATATTTCAAAACAGAAAAAAAACAATTGATCAAGGTTCTAATATTGATTGGTCATCAGCAGAAGCACTTGCTTTTGGATCATTATTAAATGAAGGCTTTCCAGTAAGATTTGTAGGTCAAGACTCTGGAAGAGGAACCTTTAGCCAAAGGCACTCAGTTTTACGAAATCAAGAGGATAATTCTAGATATATACCGTTGAATAGTATCTCAAAAACACAAAAAAAATTTGAGATTGTTGACAGTTTCCTATCAGAGTTAGCAGTTCTTGGTTTTGAATATGGATACAGTTTAGTTGAGCCAAATACATTAACAATTTGGGAAGCACAATTTGGTGATTTTGCGAATGGAGCACAAGTCATTATAGATCAATTTATATCTTCGGGTGAAAGAAAATGGCAGAGAGCTTCTGGATTAGTAATGTTATTGCCTCATGGTTATGAAGGCCAAGGACCTGAACATTCATCTGCAAGATTAGAGAGATTTTTGCAGTTGTGCGCTAATGATAATCTTCAAGTGATGAACTGTACTACGCCAGCGAATTATTTTCATGCTCTTAGAAGGCAAATTCATCGTGACTTCAGAAAACCTTTAGTTTTAATGACACCAAAGTCACTTTTAAGAAATAAATATTGTGTTTCAGATATTAAGGATTTTAATAAGCAAACATCATTTCATCGTATTTTATGGGATCACGCATTAAATAATGATAACGAAAATTTTATAAAATTAAAAAATCCTGACGAAATTGAAAAAGTTATTCTTTGTTCTGGAAAAGTTTACTTTGATTTATTAGCTGCAAGAGAAAAAATTAAAAGAGATGATGTAATTTTATTTAGAATTGAACAGTTATATCCTTTCCCTGTAAAAAGCTTAGTCAAAGAACTAAGACCTTATGCAAATAAGGCTAAATTCTATTGGTGCCAAGAGGAACCAAAAAATATGGGAGCATGGTTTTCAGTGAGAGATTATATTCAATGGACATTAGAAACTATTAAAGCTAAAAATAATAATATTTTTTATATTGGAAGAAATCCTGATGCATCACCTGCAACTGGCTACGCAAAAAGGCATTTGGTAGAACAAGAAGAAATTATAAAAAAAGTTTTTGAATAATGAGTGAAAAAATATTAGTTCCAGAATTAGGAGAGAGTATAACAGAGGCAACCGTTTCAAAGTGGCTTAAAAAAGTCGGCGACTCAGTTGAAGTGGATGAAGCTATTGTTGAACTTGAGACTGATAAAGTGAATTTAGAGGTCCCTTCTCCAATAAGTGGGATATTATCAGAAATGAATTCAAAAGATGGAGATACTGTTGAAGTCGGTGCAGTGCTAGGTTCAGTTTCTAATGAAAAGTCAAATATAGAGAAAAAATCGTCCTCAAAACAAGATATGAAGATAGAAGTTATTCCTGAAGATCACAAAAAAGATAAAAAGAATAATGTCATAAATCTAGATGTAGAAAAAAAACCTAATCCAAAATCAAATGAAACTTCTTTAACCAGCAAAGAAGAGCCTATGGAACTTTTAGATGAGATCAATGAAGCACCTCTTATACTAACTGATGAGATACAAACGATTAAATCTACAAAAATTAATCCAATTGTTCTTTCGCCTGCTGTAAGAAAAATTGCTAGTGAAAATAATATTGATGTAGAAAAGGTTAAAGGAACAGGGAGAGATGGTAGAGTATTAAAAGGTGACCTTTTAAGTTTAATGGGTACCAATCCACAACCTAATCAAAGAAAAATTCAATATGGTGAGGAAGAGAGAATTAAAATGACTAGGTTAAGACAAACCATAGCTAAAAGACTTAAACAAGCCCAAGAAAATGCTGCAATGTTAACAACTTTTAATGAAGTTGATATGTCTGCGATAATTTCGATGAGAAAGGACAACCAAGAGGATTTCAAAAATAGATATGGCATAAAGTTGGGATTGATGTCTTTCTTTGTGAAAGCGTGTGTTGTTGGGCTAAAATTATTTCCAGCAATAAATGCAGAAATTGAGGGTGAAGATATTATTTATAAGAATTATTATAACATAAGTTTTGCAGTCGGTACCGATAAAGGTCTGGTTGTGCCAGTTTTAAGAAATGCAGATGAAATGTCATTTGCTGATATAGAAAAAGAAATTAAAAGACTATCTGAAAAAGCCAATAGTGGAAATTTATCAATTGATGATCTTCAAGGAGGAACATTTACAATTAGTAATGGAGGAGTTTATGGCTCTATGTTATCAACTCCCATTTTGAATCCTCCTCAATCTGGAGTATTGGGAATGCACAATATTGTAGAAAGACCAGTTAACGTTGATGGTGAAATAAAAATTAAACCTATAATGTATTTAGCATTATCTTATGATCACAGAATAATTGATGGAAAAGAGTCTGTCACTTTTCTAAAAACTGTTAAGGAGAATCTTGAAGATCCAAGGAGATTATTTTTAAATATATAATGAATGATAAATTTGATGTTACGGTAATTGGTGGTGGTCCTGCGGGATATGTTTGCGCTATAAGATTGGCACAATTAGGATTAAATACTGCGTGCATTGAGTCAAGAGGCTCCTTAGGAGGAACTTGTTTAAATATTGGATGTATACCATCAAAAAGTTTATTAAATCTCTCTGAGAATTTTCACAAAGCCAAAAATTTTGCAGACATTGGTATTGAGACAGGTGAGGTAAAATTAAATTTAAAAAAAATGATGGAAAATAAAGAAAAGTCAGTGTCAACATTGACGAAAGGTGTAGAATTTTTGTTTAAAAAAAATAAGGTCACATACATTAAGGGGACCGGAACTTTAATAGCTAAAGATGAAATTTTAGTAAAAAATAATGATCAAGAGACAAAGATAAAATCTAGTAAAATAATCATTAGTACTGGCTCAGCTCCTTTACCTCTCCCTGGAATAGAGTTCGATGAAAAGCAAATATTATCCTCAACAGGGGCATTATCCATTTCTAAGCTTCCAAAAAAAATGATTGTAGTAGGTGGAGGATATATTGGATTAGAAATGGGATCAGTTTGGTCAAGACTAGGAACTGAAGTAAAAGTTATAGAGTATCTTGACCATATAACTCCCGGTTTAGATAAAGAAATTTCTAGCGAGTTTATGAAAATTTTAAAAAAACAGAATATTAAATTTGATTTAAATACTAAAGTTGAAAAAATTTCTAAAAGTAGTGAAGGGGTTATAGTTGATATTTCTAATAATGGAAAAAAGAGCAGACTAGAGGCAGATGTAGTTCTTATTTCTGTTGGTCGAAAACCCTATACTGACAATTTAAACTTAGATAAAATTGGTGTAAGCCTTGACAAAAAAGGGAGAATTAAAGTTAATAAAAATTTTGAGACGAATATAAAAAATATTTATGCAATAGGTGATGTAATAGATGGTCCTATGCTTGCTCACAAAGCAGAGGAAGAGGGAATTGCTGTAGCAGAATTGATTGCAGGTCAATCTGGACATGTAAATTATAATTTGATACCAGGGGTAATATACACATCTCCAGAAGTTGCTTATGTAGGTGAAAATGAAGAACAACTTAAAGAAAAAAATATTAGCTATAAAATTGGAAAATTTCCATTCATGGCAAATTCAAGAGCGAAAGCGATAAATGAGCCTGAGGGATTCGTTAAAATATTAGCCGATAGCTCGACAGATCGTGTTTTAGGAGTGCATATTATTGGTCCACATGCAGGAGAAATGATCGCTGAGATGTCTGTAGCTATGGAATTTGGCGCTAGTTCTGAGGATATTGCAAGAACTTGTCATGCGCATCCAACTTTTTCAGAAGCAATTAAAGAGGCAGCATTATCTGTAGATAAAAGGCAGATTCACTCTTAATATATTTCATAACTTTATTTATGAAATATCCAGTTCTTTTACCAAATATTTTTGATTACCCATTTACTTATAAAAGTAATTTAAATTTAAAAGTTGGAGAGTATGTTAAGGTTTCGTTTGGTAAATCTAAAATTACAGGAGTCGTTTGGGATAATTTTGAAAAAAATAATAATAAAAGTTTCAAAATAAAAGAAATTGATAAAAGATTAAATATTAAACCTCTAAAAAAAGAGACAATCAAGTTTTTAAATTGGTTTTCTGAATACAATTTAGTTCCCAAAGGTATGTCTTTAAAATTACATTTATTAAGTGGTGAGGCAATCGAAAATTTTGATGATAAAGAATATAATTTTTTTTTAAAAAGAAATGCTTCTAAAGAGTTTAAACTATCTAGAGATCAAAATAAAATATTAAATGAATTAAAAAATAAAGATAATAAATTTAGGGTTCATTTATTACAAGGCACGACTGGTTCTGGAAAAACCATTGTATATTTTAAACACATATTTGATATTTTAGAAAAAAATAAGCAAGCCTTAATACTATTGCCTGAAATTGGATTAACAGCTGAATTTGAGAAAAAATTCAAAGAATTTTTTGGTTTTAATCCATCTGTTTGGCATTCTGGCATCAGTCTAAAAAGAAAAAAAGTAATTTGGAGCGGTCTTTCTTCTGGAAAAATAAAAGTTGTAATTGGAGCTAGATCTTCTCTATTTTTACCTTTTAAGAATATGGGTTTAATAATTGTTGATGAAGAACATGATCAATCTTTTAAACAAGATGAGGGAGTGATTTACAATGCCAGAGATATGGCTATCTCTAGAGCAAAATTTGAGAATATTCCCATTAATTTAGTTACTGCTGTGCCGTCAATCGAAACTTATTCAAACGTAAAAAAAAGTAAGTATTCAGGTTCTAGGCTATTAAAAAGATATAAAGATGCAAGTTTACCCTCTTACGAAATAATAGATTTAAATTTAAATAAACTTAATAAAAATTCTTGGATATCAAATAAAACTATAGAAAAAGTCAAAGAACATTTAATTAAAAAAGATCAAATATTATTTTTTATTAATAGAAGAGGTTTTGCGCCATTTGCATTATGCAAAAATTGTTTAAATGTATATTCTTGTCCACATTGCTCAATTAATCTTGTGTTTCACAAAAATAAAAAAAAACTTTTATGTCATTACTGTGGTTTTAAAAGCGACCTTAATAGAGATTGTAAAAAAGGTAATGAATGTGATCTAGTTTTTAGTGGAAGTGGTGTTGAAAGAGTTGCTGAGGAAGTAAAATTATTATTTCCTGACAAAAAAATTTCAATATTTTCAAGTGACACAATGAGTAAAAAATCCTCTGTAGAAAAACTAAATCAAATAGTTAGTGGCGAAATTGATATTTTAATAGGTACTCAATTAATTTCAAAAGGTTTTCATTTTCCTAAATTGAATTGTATTGTTGTGTTAGATATTGATTTAACATTAAACGGCCATGATTTGAGAGTGGCAGAAAAAAATTTACAACTCTATCATCAACTTTCAGGAAGAGCTGGAAGAGCAGGAAAACCTGCAACAGTTTATTTTCAAACTTTTGGAAAAAATCAAAAAATAATTAGTCAAATTACAGATCCTGATCCATTTATATTTTTAGATAGTGAACTTAAATTAAGAGAGAATTATAATTTACCCCCTTTTGAAAGATTTGTATCTTTGATTTTGACATCTCCTAAAGAATTAAAATTAGAGCAAGAGTCTAATAATCTTAAGGATTATTTGGTAAATAATCTAGATGATCGAGTTCTTGGACCCGTTAACGCACCAATCTATAAAGTCAGGGGGAGATATAGAAATCGATTACTTATTAGATCTAATAAAAATAGAAAAATACAAAGAAAACTAAGTCAAATCTTGAATAATTATAAATTACCAAAAGAAATAAAACTGACGGTTGATGTTGACCCAATATCTTTCAATTAACTTTAAAATTTAACAATATTTGGTCAATCTGATACTTGAAGACAACAGAGTCATGTGCTAGTTACACGAGAAAATCATAGTAATAATAAGAGTTAAAATTGAGTAAAAATAACAGTTTTTCAGTGACGACCGCGAGTAGATACTCGTTAGCACTATATGAATTATCTAATGAAGAGAACTCATTAGAAGAAGTAGAAAGTCACTCTAACCTCTTTTTAAAATTAATTCATGAAAGCGAGGATTTTAATTCTTTAATAAAAGACCCCACAAACTCAGTTCAAGATTTAAACAATGTTTTATCAAAAATTGCAGAGACATATAATTTAAATAAATTACTTACTAAGTTTCTGAGTTTTTTGATTTCAAAAAGAAGATTTTTTTTTGTGCAATTAATTCTTCAGGACTTTGTCAATACTTGTTCAAAAAAAAGAGGTGAAGTTAAAGCTGAATTAATATCTTCAAAAGAATTATCAAATGATCAAATCGATAAAATTAAAAACGATTTGTCAAAAAATTTTAGCTCAAAAATAAAATTAGACTATAAGTTCGATAAAAGTTTAATTGGAGGATTAATAATACAAGTAGGAAGTATTATGGTAGACACCTCTATTAAAAATAAATTACAACAAATTGAAAATAAAATGATAGAGGCATAAATGGAAATAAATCCGTCAGAAGTAACAAAGATATTAAAAGAGCAAATTAAGAAATTTGGAGATAAGGCTGAAGTAACTGAAGTAGGTCAGGTTTTATCAGTAGGAGATGGTATTGCTAGAATATATGGTCTAGATAATGTTCAAGCGGGTGAAATGGTAGAATTTTCTGATGGTTCAAAAGGAATGGCATTAAATTTGGAAAGTGAAAATGTAGGTGTCGTAATTTTTGGTGACGATAAATCAGTAAGAGAAGGTGATACTGTAAAAAGAACAGGTGCGATTGTTGATACTCCAGTAGGTAAGGAATTGCTTGGTAGAGTAGTTGATGGTTTAGGAAATCCAATTGATGGGAAGGGCGCACTAGATAAAAGTGTAAAGAGAAGCAGAGTTGAAGTTAAAGCTCCAGGTATAATTCCACGTAAATCAGTTAGCGAACCAATGCAAACCGGTCTAAAATCAATTGATAGTTTGGTACCAATTGGAAGAGGACAGAGAGAGCTAATTATCGGGGATAGACAAACTGGTAAAACAGCAGTTGCTATTGATGCAATTATAAATCAGAAGAAAATTAATGAGTCTGGAGATGAAAAGAAAAAATTATATTGTATTTATGTAGCAGTTGGTCAAAAGAGATCTACTGTGAGGCAAATAGAAAAAACGTTAGAGGAGGCTGGAGCAATGGAATATACAACAATAGTTGCTGCAACGGCTTCAGATGCTGCACCATTACAATTTTTAGCACCTTACACTGGATGTGCAATGGGTGAATATTTTAGAGATAATGGTATGCATGCTCTAATAATTTATGATGATTTATCAAAACAAGCTGTAGCTTACAGACAAATGTCTCTTTTGTTGAGAAGACCGCCTGGAAGAGAGGCATATCCAGGTGATGTATTTTATTTACACAGCAGATTGCTCGAAAGAGCAGCCAAGTTAAGTGATGAACATGGTGGTGGATCTCTGACTGCTCTACCTATTATTGAAACTCAAGGGGGGGATGTTTCAGCATTTATTCCAACAAATGTAATCTCTATTACCGATGGTCAAATATTTTTAGAAACAGAGCTTTTTAACCAAGGTATTAGACCTGCAATCAATGTTGGATTATCAGTTTCAAGAGTGGGATCTTCAGCGCAAACTAAAGCGATGAAAAAAGTTTCTGGTTCAATGAAATTAGAACTAGCACAATATAGAGAGATGGCAGCATTTGCACAATTTGGTTCAGACCTTGATGCATCAACCCAAAAATTACTTAATAGAGGTTCAAAATTAACTGAGCTTCTAAAACAAAATCAGTATTCACCAATGACTGTGGCAGAACAAGTAATTTCTATTTTCTGTGGTGTAAAAGGGCATCTTGATGATATCGAACAAAAAGATATCTCAAGTTTCGAAAATAAAATAATTGAAAAATGTAAAGCTGAAAAACCTGAAATCATCGAAGGTATTACTACATCTGGAAAACTTGATGATGAACACGAGAAAATTTTAAACGAAATTATTCTCCAACTTAAAAAAGATTTTAGCGCTTAAAATTATGGCAAGTTTAGATGATCTAAAAAAGAGAATTTCGAGTGTTAAATCAACACAGAAAATAACAAAAGCTATGAAGATGGTAGCAGCTGCAAAACTAAGAAGAGCGCAAGAAAGTGCAGAAAAAGGAAGACCTTATTCAGATAAAATGAATAATATTATTTTAAACTTATCAGGCGGAATATCAGATATTGAAAATGCTCCAAAATTACTTTCTGGAACAGGAGAGGATAAAATTCATTTATGTGTTGTTATGACATCAGATAGAGGTCTTTGTGGTGGATTTAATACGAACATAATTAAAAAAGCAAAATTATATTTTCAAAAAATATTAGATGAAGGAAAAACATTAAAAATCATTACAGTTGGATCAAAAGGTTATGATCAGTTAAAACGTGTTTATGGTGATAATATTATAGAGAGAATTTCTTTCAAAGAGTCAAAAAATGTAAATTATTTTGATGCGGATAAAGTAGGCAAGACAGTAATCGAAAAATTTGAAAATAAAGAATTTGATGTATGTGTAATATTTTACAATCAATTTAAAAATGTAATAACCCAAATTCCACAGGAGCAACAAATTATTCCTTTAAAAACAACGGATGAGGAAACAAATTCATCTGATGATAATTATGAATTTGAGCCAGAGGAGGATGAAATATTAAGTAATTTATTGCCTAAAAATATTTCAACTCAGATTTTTAAAGCGATGTTAGAGAATTCAGCTAGCGAACAAGGTTCGAGGATGAGTGCAATGGATAACGCAACCAGAAACGCAGGTGAAATGGTTGACAAACTTACTATTGAGTATAATAGAAGTCGTCAGGCAGCAATTACTAAAGAGTTAATAGAAATAATTTCAGGAGCAGAAAGTTTATAATTATGAGAAAAGGGAAAATAACACAGATAATTGGGGCGGTAGTTGATGTAAAATTTGAAGGAGAACTACCAGAAATTTTAACAGCATTAGAGTGTGATAACGGTGGAAATAGACTAGTTTTAGAGGTTGCTCAACACTTAGGAGAGTCAAGTGTAAGAACGATTGCAATGGATGCAACTGAGGGACTTAAAAGAGGAGATGAAGTAACAGATACTGCAGCGCCGATTAAAGTTCCTGTAGGACCAGAAACATTAGGAAGAATTATAAATGTGATTGGTGAACCAATTGATGAAAAGGGTGATGTAAAAAGTTCAGACAATTGGCCAATACACAGATCAGCTCCAGAATTTAATGATCAATCTACAGAAACTGAAATACTTGTAACAGGTATTAAAGTCATTGATCTTTTAGCTCCCTATGCAAAAGGAGGAAAGATTGGTTTATTTGGTGGTGCTGGTGTTGGAAAAACAGTTCTGATCATGGAATTAATTAACAATGTTGCCAAAGCTCATGGTGGATTTTCAGTTTTTGCCGGCGTAGGAGAGAGAACTAGAGAAGGTAATGATTTGTATCACGAAATGATAGACTCTGGTGTTATTAAGCCAGATGGAGAAGGGTCTAAAGCAGCGTTAGTATACGGACAAATGAATGAGCCTCCAGGAGCTAGAGCAAGAGTAGCATTGACTGGTCTGACTGTTGCAGAATATTTTAGAGATCAAGAGGGACAAGACGTTTTATTCTTTGTTGATAATATATTTAGATTTACACAAGCTGGATCTGAAGTATCTGCTTTACTAGGTAGAATACCTTCAGCAGTGGGATACCAACCAACTTTAGCAACGGACATGGGTAATCTACAGGAAAGAATTACGACTACAAATAAAGGTTCGATTACATCTGTACAAGCCATATATGTTCCTGCTGATGATTTAACTGACCCAGCTCCAGCTACCTCATTTGCCCATTTAGATGCAACAACGGTACTTTCTAGACAAATTGCAGAGATTGGTATCTATCCAGCGGTAGACCCTTTGGACTCAACTTCTAGAATATTAGATCCTAGAATAGTTGGAGATGAACATTATAGAGTAGCAAGAGAAGTGCAGAAAGTCTTACAAACGTACAAATCTTTACAGGATATTATTGCGATCTTAGGTATGGATGAATTATCTGAAGAAGATAAATTAATTGTTGCTAGAGCTAGAAAAATTCAAAGATTTTTGTCTCAACCTTTCTTTGTGGCTGAGGTATTTACTGGTTCGCCAGGAAAACTTGTAGACCTTGAGTCAACTATAAAAGGATTCGATGCAATTTGTAAAGGTGAGTATGATCATTTACCTGAAGCCGCATTTTATATGGTTGGAACTATTGAGGAAGCTATTCAAAAGGCAGAGGATTTAGCTAAAGAAGCTGCTGCATAATGAGCGAAGAATATTCATTAGAAATAGTCAACCCTGAGAGGTCTTTTTTATTAAAAGATGATGTCACTGAAGTAGTAGTGCCAGCATATGAAGGGGAGATTGGAATTTTAAAGGACCATATTTCTATCATATCATTTTTAAAACCAGGGATTATCAAAGTCTTTTCAAAATCTGGAGAGGATAGCTACTATGTAAATGATGGTATAATTGAATTTAAAAATAATAATCTTTCTATATTAACTAGTCTTATTTTAAATTTAAAAGATATTGACAAAGGAAAAATATCTGAAATTCAGAAATCAGCTGAAGAGGAACTCGGTAACTCTGAAATTAGTGATCAAGAAAAATATTTATTAGATCAGAAAATTGAAGTATTAAAATCAATTAATTAATATTTTTTTTACTTCCTGCTGAATTTTTTCATATACATGAAGTTTAAATGTTACAACTAATTTAGTAATTTCATTTACATCAACCCACTTCCATTCAAGAAACTCTGGGTTTTTAGTTTTAATATTTATTTCATTATCGTCACCATCGAATCTCATTATATACCATTGCTGCACTTGTCCTTTGTATTTACCCTTCCAGATTATTCCCAATAGCTCATCTGGCAAATGGTATGTCAATAAATTATCAATCTTTTTTATTAAAGTTACTGACTTAATACTAGTTTCTTCACTTAATTCCCTAATGGCCGCCTCATAAAGATCTTCCCCTTTATCAACTCCTCCCTGTGGCATTTGCCAAAAGTTTTTTTTATTGTCTATTCTTTTTGCCACAAAAACTTTATTTTCTTTATTTAAAACAACTATCCCAACACCACTCCTGAGCGGCAAATTTTTGTATTTATCAATCATTTTAACCGTTAAGAAGTTTAAGAGCGAATTGAAGTTGATTGTCTGTATCTGTATTAAATCTAAAACCATCAGATCCCTCTACAACCTCTATGTCAGGTGACACACCCACATCAGATATAGATTTTCCTGAGGGTAAATAATATTTAGAAACTGTTAGTCTAATTGCGCCTTTATTTTTTAAAGGAATAATAGATTGCACAGATCCTTTGCCATAACTATTTTCTCCAATTATTATTGCCCTTTTGTGATCTTTAAGAGCACCTGCTACTATTTCAGATGCTGAGGCTGAACCATAATTTATTAGAACAACAATGGTATCTCCATTTATCAAATCACCTGTTCTAGCAAAAAACTTTCTACTTTCATATTTTCTCTTACTTTTAGTTGATACAATTTCTCCACTATCAATAAAAAAATCTGTGATTTTGATTGCTTGAGAAAGTAATCCACCAGGATTATTTCTTAAATCTAAAATATAATTTTTAATTTTATCATTTTTTTTAAATTCTTTAATTTTATCTTTTATTTGATCACCGCTATTTTCATTAAATGATGTAAGTCTAAGATATCCAGTTTGATTATCTAAAATTTCAGATTTAACAGATGCTACTTTAATTTTTTCTCTTGTTATGTTAAAAATTAATGCTTTTCTCTCTCCTCTTCTACGAACAGTTATTTCTATATCTGTTCCTACAGGCCCTCTCATAATATCAACTGCTTCACTTAAAGATTTACCTTGCACTTGTGCGTCATTAATTTTTACTATGTAATCTCCAGCTTTTACTCCAGCCTCGGCTGCTGGCGAGTCATCCATTGGTGTTATAACTTTAATTACTCCAGCTTCCATACTTACTTCAATTCCTAATCCACCAAATTCGCCACTAGTCTCTGTTTGCATACTTTCATATAACTCTGGAGTCATATATGCAGAGTATGGATCTAGTGATTGTAATACACCATTTATCGCTGCGTCCATTGCTTCACTTTGATTTACTTCATCAACAAATTCTTTATTTATTTTATCCAATACTTCTGAGAAAATATCTATTTTTTTATATACATCGTCTTCAGAAGAATTAACTAAATTAGTTTGAAAAAAAAAAAATAATAAAAAAAAAGGATATATATATAACTTTCTTATCATATTATTACTTTTTCTTTAGGTATCAATTCAGACCACATTTTCTCTAATTCGTAAAATTTTCTTTTTTCAGGATTAAAAATATGGATAATGAGATCTATTCCATCTACTAGTTTCCAATCATTACTTTCTGTTCCTTCAATTTTACAATTATTAACACCATTCTTTTTTAAAAAATCATAAACTTGTTCCGACAATGCTTGAATATGCCTAGAAGAAGTTCCGCTAGCAATTATCATTTGATCTGCAATCGATGATTTTCCATCCAAATCTATTGATACAATGTCTAATGCTTTATTCGAGTCTAAAAGATTAATTATATCTTTGTGTAGAGAAGAGATATTGTCCATTAATTAAATTAAGAGTATCAAATTTTTCTTAATTTAGAAGATGAAATATTGACTTTCTTAAATTTAACAAATTCTATACTTTTTTTGTTATATTTTTTATAGCTTACAGAATTCAATGATTTAGCCTTATATTTATCTCTATCAAAAACAAGTATATTACAAATACTTGAGATCAAATCAGAATTTTTCCATTTGTGAAAATTAATTAAACTATCAGCCCCCATAATAAAATAAATTTCAGCATTTTTATTCTTTCTTTTAATATATTTGATTAAGTCAACGGTTCGATTGGATTTAACTACATTTTCAAAATATTTAACTTTAATAAACAAATTATTTTTGTTTATTTTTTTTGCATATTTTATCCTTTTATCTAAATTCAAATTACTTTTACCTTTAAAAGGATTTTTTTTAGTTATAGCCCAAATAATTTTATCTAGACTAAATCTTTTTTTTGCTTCTTTTGAAATACTTACATGACCTTTGTGCGCTGGATCAAATGTGCCACCAAGAATTCCTATTTTTCTTTTACTTTCTTGTTTGACCAGATCCATATATTTCATATTTGTAGCTTACAAGCTGGTTGAGTCCCACAGGACCTCTTGGTGGAAGTTTATTTGTTGAAATTCCTACCTCACCACCATAACCAAACTCGCCACCATCTGCATATTGTGTTGATGAATTGTGAATTGCGATAGAACTTTTAACATTTTTTAAAAAATATTTTGCGGAATGATTATTGTTTGTAATTATTGCATCTGTATGCATTGTTCCATATTTGTTGATATGACTAATCGCATAATGAATGTCGTCAACTAATTTTACTGAAATTTTAGCTGATAAATGTTCTTTAGCCCAAGTTTTATTATTTGCTAACTTTGATTTTCCTTTAAATATTTTAGAGATTTTTTTATCAGCATAAATTAAACAACCTTTTTCACTCAATTCATTTAAAATCTCATTTACATTTTTTGACTTATTTTTATGTATTAATAGCGTCTCAGTAGCTCCACAAATACTAGTGTTACGCATTTTGGCATTAATTAATATCTTTTTTGCCATTGATATATTTGCATCTTTATCAACATATGTGTGACAAATACCTTCGAGATGTCCAATAACAGGTACGGATGAAAGTTCTTGTACTTTTTTAACAAGACTTTTTCCTCCCCTTGGAATTATAACATCTATGTATTCAGTCATTTTTGAAAGCATATAGTCCACTAGCTTTCTATTTTTATTTTCAATGAATTGAACAAAATTTTTATTTATTTTATTTTTTTCTAAAGATTTTCTAAAAAGGTGAGCTAAAATTTTATTACTAAAATAAGCTTCGGAACCTCCTCTTAAAATTACACAGTTACCAGATTTAAAACAAAGTGTGGATACATCTGATGTAACATTTGGTCTACTTTCATAGATTATACCAATAATTCCAATTGGAACTGATACTTTCTTTATTTTTAAACCATTCGGCCTCTTCCAAGTTTCTAGATCTACATCTACTGGATCTTTAAAATTCGCAATTATTTTAATTGATTTAATTATCGATTTTATTTTTTCGTTATTAAGAGCGAGTCTTTTGATTAAATTCTCTTTTAATTTTTTAGATTTAGCAACTTTTATATCTTTGGAATTTTCAATTAGAATTTTATTTTGATTTTTTGAGATAAGTTCAGCATAATAATTTAATACTTTATTCTTTTTCTTGTTACTTATTTTGTTTTCAAAGGCAATTTTCGCATTTAATCCAATTTTTTCCAAGTATTTGCTCATTTTATTAATACCATATCATCTTTGTGAATAACTTCGGATTTTGAAACATAACCCAAAATATCATTTATTTTATTAGAGTGCTTTCCTTTAATTTTTAAAATTTCATCAGAAGAGAAACTGCTCAAGCCTCTTGCAAATTCAGTCATATTATTATTAAGAATTTTGATATGATCACCTTTATTAAAACTACCTTGAACATCTTTTATCCCAGCGGCTAATAAGCTTTTACCATTATTTAGAGCTGATAAAGCACCTTCATCAATTATTATTTTTCCCTTAGGAGAAATTGAACTTATTATCCATCTTTTTCTAGCGTCCAATTTTGAGATTTTAGGTAAAAACCATGTACATATATTTTTAGTTAAAATTTTTTGTATTGGCCTATTTATTAAACCATTAGCTATTGCCATATGACATCCCGAAAATTGACAAATTTTCGCAGCATCAATCTTTGTTTTCATTCCTCCAGATCCAAATTCCCCAGTTTTTTGTGTAGCCAATCTTTCTATGTTTTGATCAATATTTTTTATTTCATAGATTAGTTTTGCTTTTTTATCTAATTTTGGATCTTTTGAGTAAAGGCCATTCACATCAGATAATAAAATTAAACAATCTGCGCTGGATATCTGAGCGACCCTAGATGCTAACCTATCATTATCTCCATATTTTATTTCAGAGGTAGCAATACTATCATTTTCATTTACTACTGGTATAAAACCAAGATCAAATAAATTTTCGAAGGTTCTTTTAGCATTTATTGCTCTCCGTCTTTTTTCTGTATCCTCAAGTGTAAGTAAAATTTGTGAAAGATTTATTTTTGACTTATTGAAAGTTTTTTTAAAAAGATTCATTAACTCAATTTGTCCAATTGAAGCTACAGCTTGACTTTTATCAAGTTTTAATTTTTTTTTACTTAATTTTAATTTCTTACAACCAAGAGCTATTGCTCCTGAACTTACTAAAATGATATTTTTTTTTAATTTTTTGAGATATTGAACATCTTTTGCAAATTCCGTAAGCCATTTTTCTCTGACAATTTTTTTGTCATTAATTAATAAAGATGATCCGATCTTTATAACAACTGTTTTTGAGTCTTTAAGATACATAATTAAGTAATTTTGATTTAATATCAGATACAGATTTTTTATCGAGTGTAGATGTTTCAAAAGTAGGTTTCTTTATAATTTCATCAAATTCTTTTATTTTTTTATTTTTTTCTTCTTCATCAACTAGATCTGTCTTATTAAATACAATTATTTCCTGCTTTTTTGTGAGTTCCGAACTATATTTTGCCATCTCGTCTCTGACTTGACTATATGAATTGACCAAATTTTTTTCTGAAATATCGATTAAATGTAACAATACTTTACATCTCTCTATATGTTTTAAAAATTTAATACCTAATCCCGTACCTTTATGTGCACCTTCAATTAATCCTGGAAT
The DNA here is from genome assembly GCA_902584995.1 of uncultured Pelagibacteraceae bacterium. Lineage (GTDB taxonomy): Bacteria > Pseudomonadota > Alphaproteobacteria > Pelagibacterales > Pelagibacteraceae > Pelagibacter. Next base: position 47,670 of record CACICF010000001.1, on the reverse strand, counting down.
ATCAGCTAAAGTTATTTCTTTATCATCGTATATTGCAACTCCAAGATTCGGATTAAGAGTTGTAAATTTATAATTTGCAATTTTAGGAGTTGCGCTTGTTAATGAAGCTAATAAGCTTGACTTACCTGCATTAGGCAAACCTATAATTCCTATATCTGCAATTGTTTTAAGTTGTAGCCATATCCAGAATTCTTCACCAATTGCCCCTTTGGTAAATTTTTTTGGAGCTCTATTAGTTGATGATTTAAATCTTGTGTTGCCAAATCCTCCCTTACCACCAATTGCTGCAACAAATTCCTCATTTTCTTTTTTAAAATCAAATATTAGCGTTTTATTATCTTCTTCAAATACTTGAGTTCCAATTGGTACTTTTAAGTATAAATTTTCTCCACCTCTGCCTGTCTTATTTTTTCCGCTTCCATCTCTACCTCTCTCAGCTTTGAAGTGTTGTTGATATCTGAAATCAATTAATGTGTTTAAATTTCTTTCTGATACTAACATTACAGAACCACCTTTACCTCCATCACCTCCATCAGGTCCTCCAAATTCAATAAATTTTTCTCTTCTGAAACTCGGAGATCCAGACCCACCGTCTCCGGCTTTTACATATATCTTTACTTGATCGAGAAATTTCATGATTTTACAGATGTTAATTATCTGTCTATTAATTAGGCTTTACTGAAACGTAAGTTCTGTCTGACTTGCTTTTTTTAAAAATTACTTTTCCTTTAACAACAGAAAAAATTGAATGGTCTTTACCCATTCCAACATTTTCTCCAGGAAATATTTTAGTACCTCTTTGTCTAACAATAATATTGCCAGGAACAACTAATTGACCACCGTATTTTTTTACTCCTAATCTACGACCTGCGCTATCTCTTCCATTCCTTGATGATCCACCTGCTTTTTTTGTTGCCATAAATTACCTATTTATTCTGAAGCCTCAATTTTTTCTTTTTTAGCTTCTTTAACTGCAATTTCCTTTTTTTTCATTTTTTCAGCCTCTGATAGCACTTTACCATCTTTTGAAAAAATTTTATTAATTCTTATTAACGAGAATTGCTGTCTATGTCCATTCTTTCGTCTCGAATTTTTTCTTCTTCTTTTTTTGAAAATTAAAACTGTTCTTTCTTTACCATTTTTTAATAATTCTGCTTCAACTTTAGCTCCATTTACTGTTGGTTCACCTAACTCAATATTTTTATCATCTCCATAGGCTAAAATTTCATTAAATTCTACTTTTGTATCTGGATTAGAATCTGGCAATTTTTCAATTTTAATAATCTCTCCAGCCGATACTTTGTACTGTTTTCCACCTGTTTGTATAACTGCGTATGACATTAATGATCCTAATTTTTAATTATCAGCAATATAGTCAGGGCCTTATTTTAGTCAAGCTGAATAAGCTAGAAATTATCCTTTAAATCTCTCAATTTTGAAAAGTTTTCAACATTTTTTGATCTTAAAAAAATATTAGTTTGTAACTCTTCTTCAAGTGTTGTTGGAATAGTTGGCTGACCTTTGGCCAGTTTATTTTTTATAAATTCAATTTTTGAAATTAAAGCCTTATTTTTAGCATCATACTTCAAACAAAAATCTGAATTTTTTAATGTGTATTCATGTCCACAATAAATTTCTGTCTTCGATGGTAAATTTTTTAATAATTGAAGAGAATTAAACATTTGCTCATGAGTTCCTTCAAATACTCTTCCACAACCTAAAGAAAATAATGTATCTCCAGAAAATAGCACATTTTCTCTAAAAAAATAAAAACATATGTGGCCTAAAGTATGCCCTGGAATATGAATAACTTTTGTTTCAAATATACCATCTTTCCAAATCTCATTATTTTTTAAACAAATATCTATTTCAGGAATCCTATGTTTGTCCTCATCAAACCCAATTACTTTAGCGTTGTATAATTTTTTAAGTTCTTTATTTCCTCCTACATGATCATAATGATGATGAGTATTCATTATAAATTTTAATTTAAGATTAAGACTTTCGATTTTATCTATAATAGGTTTTGACTCACTAGGGTCCACAACAATAGCGGACTTAGTTACTTCATCAATTAATAAATATGAAAAATTATCTTCTAAACATTTTATAATTTCTATTTTCATTTTACTTTTCTAATAAAAATATACCTAACTCAGATATTAGGTTTTTATATTTTAAATTTGAACGTTTGATATCTGAGATTGTTTGTCCATTTAATGAAATCGTTTTAAAAATATTTATTCCCCTATTTTTGCAAAAATTATAAAAATCTAGAATTGTACACATATGTAGGTTTGGGGTGTCATACCATTGATAAGGTAGATTCTTAGTAACTGGCATTTCTCCTTTAAATAGCAAATCTAATCTAACTTTCCAATGTCCAAAATTTGGAATTGTAACAATTACTTTTTTTCCTACTCGTAATAAATTTTCAATCACTTTTTCTGGATTCATAAATGCTTGAAGCGTTTGACTCAATATTACATAATCAAATGATAAGTCTGGAAATTGTTTTAAATCATTTTCAGCATCGCCTTCAATAACAGCTAGACCTTTAGACAAACATTTTTTTACTTTTTCTTTAGAAATTTCAAGTCCTCTAATATCTACTACTTTATTTTTTGATAGAAATTCCATCAAAATTCCATCACCACATCCAACATCTAAGACTCTTGATTTTTCCTCAATAAACTTTGATATAACTTTAAATTCTTCTTTCATTAATATTAGAATAAGTTGTGTTTAAATAATTTTTAATAGTGCTTAAAAAATCTGGTACGTCTAATAAAAAGGAATCATGACCTTTATCAGTTTTAATTTCAACAAAACCAACATCGGCACCTATTGCATTTAGTGCTATTACAATATCCTTATTCTCAGATGTTGGGTATAACCAATCAGAAGTAAAGGAAATAATAAAAAATTTAGTTTTGGTATTTTTAAATGCTTTAGACAGGTTTCCACCAAATTGTTTTGTTAAATCAAAATAATCCATCGCTCTTGTTATATACAAATAACTATTTGCATCAAATCTATCTACAAATACAGAGCCTTGATATCTCAAATAACTTTCAATTTGAAAGTCGGCATCAAATCCAAATTTTAAATCAGATCTTTCTTGAAGATTTCTTCCAAACTTTTCTTGTAAACCTTGTTTTGACAAATAAGTGATATGAGCAGCCATTCTAGCAACAGCTAAACCTTTATCAGGATTTGTTGATTTCTCATTATACAATCCCTCTTTCCAATTACTATCCGACATTATTGCCTGTCTTCCAAGTTCATTAAAAGCAATATTCTGAGCTGAATGACTAGCCGTACAAGCAATTGGTAAAGCTACTTTAGCTTTATTTGGAAAATTTGATACAAACTGTAAAACTTGCATCCCACCCATTGAACCTCCAGCAACTGCAAATAATTTTTCTATTTTAAAATGGTCTAATAAGTTGTATTGAGCGTTAACCATATCGTTAATGGTAATAACCGGAAAATTTGTACCTAAAGGTTTATTAGTCAAGGGATCTATAGATCCTGGTCCATAAGACCCCATACAACCACCAATGACATTTGCACAGATAATAAAAAATTTATCAGTATCGAATGGCTTTCCTGGACCAACCGCATAATTCCACCAACCTTCTTTATTTGTTACAGGATTTATGCCCGAGGCATACTGATCGCCAGTTAATGCATGAAAAATTAATATTGCATTATCTTTATTTTCGTTAAGATTTCCATAAGTCTCATAAGCTAGTGGGAAGTTTGATATTTCCTTTCCACAATCAAGCTTTAGAGTTTTCTTAATAAGTACACTATTTAATTGATTCAAGTTACTCATAAATTTTTGCCGGTGTGAATTGTGAGGTAAAAAACTTATTTAGCAGGTTTTTTAACGCGCTCGCAATTCAGTTAAATCAGCGCAAAAAGCTTTTATAAGATACATTTTTAGTTGTCAATTTTTTTTGAATTATTGATTGTATTATTTAATTATCCGACTATTTATTAATAAAAATTAGCACATGACTACTCCAACATTTAGAAAAATCGAATTAGAAGCTTACAAGCCAGGAAAATCGTTTTTAAATAAAAAAAAAAATATAATTAAGTTATCGGCAAATGAGTCTGCTTTAGGCATGAGTAAAAATGCTTCTAGAGTATTAAAAAAATTTAGAGGAAATATATCAAAATATCCAGATGGAAAATTTAAAGAGTTAACATCGATAATTTCAAAAAAATATAATTGTAAACAAAATCAGATTATATGTGGATCTGGGTCTGATGAAATTATTCAAATGTTGTGTCAATTGTTTTTAAATAAAGGAGATGAGGTAGTAGTCCCAGAATTTAGTTTTTTAATGTATAGAATTTATTCAAAAATAGTAGGGGCAAAAGTTGTGTTTTCTAAAGAGAAAAATTTTAAGGTGTCTAATGATGAAATTTTAAAAAAAATAACCAAGAGAACTAAAATTGTATTTGTAGCTAATCCCAATAATCCTACAGGAACCTATATTTCGAAGAACCAGTTATTAGATTTAAGAAAGCGTTTAAATAAAAAAATTTTACTAGTAGTTGATGATGCGTATTTTGAATATATGCTGAATGAAGATTACAAATCAGGTTTAGAGCTTTTTAAAAATAAAAATAATGTGTTTATATTAAGAACATTTTCTAAAATTTATGGTCTTGCATCTTTAAGAGTAGGTTGGGGTTACGGAAGTAAAAAAATTGTGGATGCTTTATATAAAATTAAACCACCATTTAATGTTAATAAGATAGCTCAGGAATGTGCAGTTGAGTCTCTTAAAGATAAAAGTTTTATAAAAAAATCTGTAAAACATAATTTAGTTTGGGCTAAAAAAATACAAAAAGAGATGAATTCGTACAATATTCAGACAAATGAAATTGGACCAAATTTTTTTCTTTTAGATTTTAAAAGTTGTAAATTAAGCTCAAATTTTGTTGAGAGAAATCTTGAGAGATCAGGAATAATTCTTAGGGAGATGAATTCGTATGGTATTAAAAATTGCCTAAGGCTTACAATTGGAAATGCGAAAGAGAATATACTTTTAATAAAACAGATTAAAAAAATTTTTAAAAATGTTTAAAAATATATTGATCGTTGGTTGTGGATTAATTGGATCCTCAATTTTAAGAGCGTCTTTAAATAAAAAAGTTTCTAAAAACTTTTTCGTTTATGAAAAATCGAAAAAAAATATAAGAGAAATTAAAAAAATAAATAAAAAAATAATTATTTTAAAAAAACTTAATAACAAAATTTCAGATATGGATTTTGTTATAATTGCTACTCCAATGAGTCAGTATGAAAGAGTTATCCCTCACTTAAATAAGTATTTAAGTAAAAAATCTTTAATTACTGATGTAGGTTCCACAAAGGGAAATATTAGTAAATTAAAAAAAAATAGCCTATCAAAGTCGCTTGATTGGATTATGAGTCACCCAATATCTGGATCAGAGGTAAGTGGACCAAAGTATGGAAGTAAAAGTTTATTTGTTAATAAATGGTGCATAATTTTTAGTGACAAAAACAAAATAAAACAAAAGAAATTGGTTAATTTTTGGAAAAAAATTGGTTCTAAAGTAATAATTATGGATGAGAAAGTTCACGATAAGATATTTTCTATTACAAGTCATTTACCTCACTTAATAGCTTACAATCTAATAAAGACTGCACAAGATTTTCAAAAGACTCAAAAAAAAGATGTAATTAAATTTAGTGCGGGAGGGTTAAGAGATTTTTCAAGAATTGCTGCTTCAAACGAAATAATGTGGAGAGACATTTTTTTTAATAACAAAAATAATATTGTAAGTGCAATTAATTTATTTATCAAAAATTTAAAATCATTTAAAAAAAATATTGAGAATTTAGATGATAAAACTTTAAGAAAAAAATTGGTTAATTCAAAAAAAGTAAGACAACAAATATTGAATTTAAAACAAGATATAGCAAAACCAGATTTTGGAAGAGATCAAAACTAAATTGATATAATTTTAATCACTTTTAACTTTGCAGTTTTTTCAATTAATTTTATAGTCTTTATTATTGGCATTATTAATACTTTCTTTCTTGGACCGTATGCATGAATTAATTCTCTTTTATTTAAACAAACGGCAACATGCCCTTTCCAAAAAATAATATCTCCTTTTTTAAATAATTTTTTATAGTTAACACCTTTTTTTATTTTAACTTGATCTTTTGTGTCCCTTGGAAAAAATTTATTATTATATTTATAAAAAATTTGAAGTAATGCTGAACAATCAATACCCTCAAAAGTTTTACCACCCCATTTATATTTACAATTTAAAAATAATTTTAAAATTCTTTTGATATTTTTTTCTACTTTTATTTTTTTTACAATATCTTTTGATTTTATCCATTTGTTGTTTTCGAACATAACATAATCATTTTGTTTTTTTATTATTTCTATATTGCTTGAAAATGGTAAATAATTTTTTGTTTCAAACTTTTTAGAATTATAAGGTTTTTTGAAAATCCTAGATTTAAGAGCGCTAACTTTATGAGTTGCTTCAAAATTATCTATTAATTTTGAAGATCTAATATAACCAATATAATTGTCAAAGTTTGTTTTTATTTTATAAAAATTTTTCTTATTTTTTATAATTCTAAATTTTTCTCCATAAAGAAGTTGTGAACTAATTTTAGAGCTTCTCGAAGCTTGTTCATAGATGTTCAAGCACGGAACTTTGCAAAAAAAACTATTTCCCACCTAAATTAATCTTCTTTCTAATAAACCATAAAAAAATTAAAGATGGTATAACCATGGCTGATGTAATAAAAAAGAATACGCTCCAATCATCATTTAGCCACTCTACTAATGCTCCAGAAGATGAAGCTAATAATGTTCTTCCAGCTGTACCAACTGAAGCGAGGAGAGCATACTGTGTTGCTGTATAGTTTCTATTCACAAGCAAGGAAATAAATGCAACAAAAGCAACAGTTGCAAATGCAGCAGTTATATCATCTAAAATTACAGCTAATCCAAATATTAATTGGTGGTTACTAGTTTCTAAAACCCAACTTTCAGCATTCGGAAATATTGTACTTAAATCATAATAAAAATTAATTAATGGTATTGTTCCTACATACCAATCTAAAAAAGAAAATAGTAAATTTGTGGCAGCCATTAATATTCCTGCAAAAAATAAAGTTTTTATAGATCCTGATCTCATAGAAAATAATCCACCCAAAAATGTGAAAACAACCGTAGTTACCCACCCAAAAGTTTTTGAATAGATTGCTATATCTCCTTTAGAAAAACCTATATCTTTGTAGAAAACTACAGACATTCTTCCTAAAAATGCTTCTCCAATCTTAAATAGAAAAATAAATCCTAGAATATAAAGTCCAATTCTATATTTTTTAATAAATTTCCAAATAATGGATATTATATCACTAGATGATTCAATATTTTTCCCAGTAATTGCATTTTGATTAAAAAAACTAAAAAAGGGTCCTCCAATTGTACTTCCTATCCAACTTGATATTTTCCTTCCAAATTGGCTTTGAGCTGTCACGATTGCAAATCCTATAAAACCAATAACAAAGAGTAAAATATTAAAAAATAGTGTATCAGGTATAAATTGGAAAAGACTACTTCCTACAATTTTTGCAAGAATGTAAGACTCAATAAAAATAAATAGAACAAGTCCAATAATAAACAGATTATTTTTTTTACTTGTAGAAACAATATTTTTTTCAACTACTTTATCATTTTTAATATGGGATTTTTTTTTATTATTATTTTTTATTTCATGAACAAACATTAATCCTATGTTCATTAATATTACTAACAGTCCCAATATTAAAAAAGTTTGTTGCCAATAATCAACTATACCTTGATTTTCAAAGTAAGATGCTGTGAATAATGCTATGGCACCACCCATTTTATAACCAGTCCACCATCCAATTACAGCCATAGCTGCTCCAGCTGCCATTGATTTTCCCTCGTTTGGATTTATCTGTTCAATTCTTAATGCATCAACCGTTATATCTTGTGTTGCAGATGCAATTGCAATAATTAAACCAACACCAATTAAAAGTGCTAAATTTTGTGAGGGATTTATAAAACTCCATATAAATAAACAAAATAAAATTGCAACCTGCATTAAAACTATCCAAGCTCTCCTATGTCCAATTTTATTAGTTAAAAATGGTATTCTAATTCTGTCTATAATTGGTGCCCACAAGTAATTAAAAGCATAGACTGCAAAAATTAATCCTGCCCAACCAATGGTTGATTTTTTTAAACCCTCCTCTTGTAGCCATAAAGTTAAACTTGTTGCAATCAATACCCAAGGAAATCCACTTATTGCTCCAAGAAGCAATATTCTTAACATTCTAATATCTTTATAAACTAATAAAGATTCTACCCAGGTTTGTTTAGTTTCAGACATTAATATTTCCTCCAAAAAGATGGAATAAATAACACTAATACAGCAAACAGTTCCAATCTACCTAAAATCATAGCTAAACTTAAAATCCATTTTGAAAAATCAGATAAGTTTGAAAAATTACCATTTGGACCAATAATATCGCCTAAACCAGGACCTACATTTGATATTGATGTTGCAGCTGCCGATATTGAAGTAGTTAAATCTAGGCCACTAGTTGATAATAAAGCGGTTATAACAAAAAAAATCACAATATATAAAAATATAAAAGATATTATTGATGCTAAAAATTTTTCATCAATATTATTACTTTCGTATTTTATTTTAAATATACCTCTTGGATAAATTATTTTCTTAAGTTGTACAGCAATAAATTGAAATAAAATTTGGACCCTAAATATTTTAATCCCACATGCTGTAGATCCTGCACATCCACCTATGAACATAAGGATAAGAAAATAAATTAATGGGAATTGACCCCAATCACTAAAGTTTTGAGTTACATAACCAGTTCCTGTTAAAATTGATATTACATTAAACGCAACTGACCTAATACTCGTATCAAAAGAACTTTGATTTTTTATTAACAAATACAAATACATTAAGAGAATTGAAAAAATAACAATTTTAATAAAAGTTTTAATTTGAGTATCTTTAAAAAATATTTTTTTGTCACCATTTAGATATTTGATGTAGGCTATGAATGGAATACTTCCTAAGATTATAAATATTATTGATGTAAATTCTATAAGAGAACTATCAAAATAACCAATAGACTCGTTATAGTTTGAAAATCCTCCTGTTGCTATTGTTGTCATTGAGTGAACAATACTATCAAAAAAGTTCATGCCAAATATTTTATAAAATAATGCGCATATAAAAGTTAATCCTGAGTATACTAAGATCAATCTCAATGCTATTTCTTTTGATCTAGGTAAAATTTTTTCCGGGGTATCACTTGTGGATATGATAAACAACTGCATTCCTCCAATATTCATAAGGGGCATTAAAGTTATTGCCATAACGATTATACCAATTCCACCTAACCACTGGAGCATTCCTCTCCAAAGCAGTATACTCTTAGGAGTTTCATTTAAATTGGTTATTATAGTTGATCCAGTCGTAGTGATACCTGACATGCTCTCAAAAAAGGCATCTGTTACACTCAATTCAATCTCTGAAAATATGAAAGGAAGAGAGCCGAATATAGCAATACTTAACCAAGATAAAGCTGTTAAAAGAAAAGCTTGAGGTAAACTGATCTTCTTATCATGATCTAAATTAGACAGTAAAAAAAGAACTCCAAAAATAATAGTTACAATTCCAGAACTTATAAAACTAGAGTCTAGTTCATTATAAAAAAACTGCGCCAAAATTGGCGCAATCATCGATAAACCTAAAATTATTTGTAAAATTCCTAAGGTAAAGAAAACAGTTTTATAATTGGACATTTTGATTGGACATTATTTTATGGTAAATAAATTTCAACTCTATAAGAATTATTAAAAACGTTATTTTATAGGCTGTTTAATTAAAAGTGATAGATAAAACCAACATAGACAAAACAAACGCTTGGCCCTTTGTTGAAGCTAAAAAGCTTCTAAGAGAGAGAAAAAAAAATATTGAAAATAAGGGAAAAATTATTCTTCAAACAGGATATGGCCCTAGCGGCTTGCCGCACATTGGTACCTTCGGTGAAGTAGCAAGAACCACAATGATTGTTAATGCTTTAAATCATTTATCAGATCTCCCTAAAGAAATAATTACTTTTTCTGACGACATGGATGGACTCAGAAAAGTTCCTGAAAATATTCCTAATCCTGAAAAACTTGGGGAAAACCTTCATAAACCCTTAACTCAAGTTCCAGATCCTTTTGAAAAATTTAACAGTTTTGGTGAACATAATAATGAAATGTTAAAAAATTTCTTAGATAAATTTAAGTTTGAATACAGTTTTAAAAGTTCAACAGTTTTATATAAGTCAGGTTTTTTCAATGATACATTAAAATTAATTTTAGAAAATTATGAAGGAATAATGAACATAATTATTCCTACTCTTGGTAAAGAAAGGCAAAAAACATATTCTCCATTTTTACCAATATGTCCAGATACAGGGATTGTATTAGAGATACCAGTTTCAGAATTAGATACTAAAAACTCAAAAATAATTTTTGATAACAATGGCAAAAAATTAGAGCAAAGTATTTTAGATGGAAATTGTAAACTACAATGGAAAGTAGATTGGGCTATGAGATGGTATGCCCTTGATGTAGATTTTGAAATGTATGGGAAAGATTTAATTGAGAGTGCAATTTTATCTTCAAAGATCATAAGATTATTGGGTAAGTCAAATCCATCTGGTTTTGCATACGAGTTATTTTTAGATGAAAAAGGTGAAAAAATATCAAAGTCAAAAGGAAATGGTATCACAATTGATCAATGGCTAGAATATGCATCACCTGAAAGTCTTTCCTTGTATATGTACCAGAACCCAAAAAGGGCAAAAAAACTTTATAGAGAAGTAGTTCCAAAGGCTGTTGACGAATATCTCGATTTTATTGAAAAAGGTAAAACTCAAAACGAACTTCAAAAACTAATGAACCCTGTTTGGCATGTTCATAATTCAGAGATACCAGAGGAAAATTCAATAATGTCCTTCTCAATGCTATTAAATTTAGTTGAGACTAGCAATGCTGATAATAAAGAATTACTTTGGAAATTTGTAAAGAAATATAAAAAAGATATTAATGAAGATATGCATCCAATTTTTGACAAGTTAATATCTTATGCAATTAAATATTTTAATGACGTAATAAAATCTAAAAAGATTTATAAAAAACCTAATGAAAGCGAAAAGATTGCTTTAAAGGCTTTAGTAAACTCTTTAAATAACTGTAATGACACAATGAAACCAGAGGATATTCAGACTACAATTTATACAGTCGGCAAAGAAAATGGCTATAAAGAAAATTTGCGTGATTGGTTCAAATTGATTTATGAGGTAGTTTTTGGGGTAGAAAATGGACCACGATTTGGTTTTTTTATAAGCTTTTTTGGGGTTCAAGAAACTAAAGAACTAATAAAAAGTAAATTAGAAAATGTTTAATATTATAAGACCACTAATTTTTAAATTTAGCCCTGAAGTAGCTCATTCTTTAGCGATAAAAGCACTTAAGTTAAATAATATTTCTTACTCAAAACCTATAGATAATCATATTTTAGAAACAACTTTTTGTGAAAAAAAATTATCTTCACCCATTGGTGTTGCCGCTGGCTTTGATAAAAATGCTGAAGTATATAATCCTCTGTTTAATCTTGGATTTGGTTTTGTTGAAGTAGGCACAATTACTCCAAAGCCTCAATTTGGCAACCCTAAACCAAGAGTTTTTAGACTTGAAGAAGATGAAGCTCTTATAAATAGATTAGGTTTTAACAATTCTGGTTCAGAACAAATTAGTCAGACAATTAAGGAAAATAATAAAAAGGGTTTTTTAGGAATAAATATTGGACCAAATAAAGACTCCAAAGATAGAATTGAGGATTATTTAATTTGTTTTCGTAAATTTTATAATTTAGCTGATTATATAACTATAAACATCTCCTCACCAAATACAGAAAATTTAAGAGACTTTCATAACCAGGATGAATTAAATTCATTAATTGATAAGCTAAAAAATGAAAAAAAAGAATTGAATTCAAATATTCCATTAGCAATAAAAGTTTCACCTGATCTTAATGACGATCAAATTAATGAAGTATCCAAGATCATTATGGAACAAGAAATTGGAATTATTATTGTTTCCAATACTACAGATAAGAATAGAGAAAATTTAAAAAATATAAATAAATTAGAAAAGGGTGGACTGTCAGGTAAACCAATTGAAAAGATTTCAAACGAGGCAATTTCTAAATTTTATAAAATTCTAAAAGATAAAACAAAAATAATAGGAGTGGGTGGTGTTAGTAACGGACAAGATGCTTTTGAAAAAATCATTTCTGGTGCAACACTCGTTCAATTATATACTGGAATGGTTTACAGAGGTCCTCGTATAGCCTCAAAAATAAGTATAGAATTAATTGATTTATTAAAAAATAAGGGGTTTAAAAATGTTTCAGAGGCTATTGGAACTAAAAATTAATCTTGACGCGATAAGATTCAGATCCTATACAGGCTCATAATTTATGTCTAAAAAATGTGAACTTACTGGAAAAATCCCGCTTAAGGGTCATAACGTTAGTCATGCTAACAATAAGACTAAAAGAAGATTTCTTCCAAATTTAAAAAAAGTTAAGTTTAAAAGTGAACTACTTAAGAGAAGTTTAAGATTAACAGTCTCAAATGCTGGGGTTAGATCAGTAGATAAAAAAGGTAGTTTTGATCAATTTCTTATTTCAGCCAAGTCTAGGGATTTATCATTAAGACTGAAAAAATTAAAAAAATCTTTAGTCAGTAAATCTGCATAATGAATAAGGTATTTTTAATACTCTCATTTTTAATGGGATTGGTTGTTTTAACGTCTAATTATTTAGTTCAATTTCCAATTAAATATTATGGTCTACAAGAAATTCTTACATATGGAGCATTCAGTTATCCAATAGCATTTTTAATAACTGATCTAGCAAATAGATCTTTTGGTAAATTAGTTGCTAGAAAAATTGTATATATAGGATTCACAATAGGTATTTTGTTTACACTAATTTTTTCAACAAATTTTGCCGATTTAATCTCAGTAAGAATAGCAATTGGTTCAGGAACAGCATTTATTATTGCTCAATTATTGGATGTACAAATATTTGATCAATTAAGACAAAAAAAATGGTTTATTGCGCCACTTGCATCTTCAATAATTGGTTCTACCGTTGATACATTCTTGTTCTTTTCAATTTCATTTTATGGAACAGGAATACCTTGGGTGACACTTTCTTTAGGAGATTTAGCAGTAAAGATTTTTGTTGCTTTAGTAATGTTGATACCTTTTAGATTATTATTAGGTACTTTAAAAGCTGCTTAATTCAAATTTTTGGCTCTTGTTGTGTCATGCAATGAATGGCTCCAAAACCCCAAATTAAATCACTACAATCAATGGCAATAACTTTTCTATCTATAAAAAATTTTCTAAAAATTTTTAAAACCTTTGTGTCTTCATTCACATTAAATACTGGAACCAAGACTGTTTTATTGCTTATGAAAAAATTTAAATAGCTCGCCGGAACACGAGTTTTTTCTATTACAACTGGACTAGGCATAGGAACCTTAATAATTTTAAATTTTTTTCCATTTTCATCAGAACTATTATGTAATATTTTTAAATTTTCTTTAAGAGCTTTATAATTTTTATCTGATCTATTTTTTTCTACCGCTATCATAATTGTTCTTTTTGAGACAAATCTTGCAATATCATCGATATGACCATGTGTATCGTCTCCTACAATTCCTTTATTAAGCCAAATAAAGTTTTTCGCATTCAAATATTTTGAAAACAGATTTTCGTAGTCAATTTTTTTGAAGCCTTTATTTCTCTCTTGTTTACTACTTAATAAGCACTCTCTTGTTAATAATATGGAGCCCGATCCATTATTATCAAATGCGCCTCCTTCCATTACTACTCTTTCAAATTTTTTTGAATTTATTTTTTTTGGTAAAATACTTTCAATATTTAAGTACCTACTAATATAATTATTAATTTTGTTATCGTTTCTAAAATTTTTATATTTTGACCAGGCATTAAATTTAAAATTAAGCATAGTCTTTTTTTTATTATTTTTATTGACTAAAAATATTGGTCCAGAATCTCGTAACCAAAGTCTGTCTGTTTTAAGTTTATGAAATTTAATGTTAGATATATTGCAACCTATTTTTTTTAAATATATTTTTGTGGTATAAATACTTTTGGTATTATTAACTAATAAATCTATTCTTTGATATTTTGATAAATATTTAATTATTTTTCCAACTACATCTGGAATTTTTTCAAATAATCCAGGCCAATCATTTCTATTATGTGGCCAAGACATCCAAACTGATTTTTGAGGTTCCCATTCTGCGGGCATTCTGAACTCACTTATTTTTTTACTCATCTTCAGGATTTTTTAGAATATCTTTATAAAATTCAGTTCTTCTGTCTCTTAAAAAAGGCCAATGCTGTCTTGCAGTATCTATTTTTTTATAATCTATTTCACAAACTAAAATATCTTCTTTTTTATTTCCTGCTTTTGCAATCACTTTACCACTAGGATCTATCACCATTGAATTACCCCAAAATTCAATTTTTTTCTTACCTTTTGTTTCTACTCCAACTCTATTTATAGCAGCCACATAAGTTCCATTAGAAATAGCATGAGATTTTTGCATTGTGATCCAAGAGTCTAATTGAGATTTTCCAAACTTTCTTTTTTCTTTTGGATGCCATCCAATAGCAGTAGGATAAAAAATAATTTGAGCTCCTTTTAACGCCGTTAATCTAGCTGCTTCGGGAAACCATTGATCCCAACATATAAGAGGACCTATCTTTCCAAATTTTGTCTTAACACTTTTAAATCCAAGGTCTCCAGGACTGAAATAAAATTTTTCATAATACCCCGGGTCATCAGGTATGTGCATCTTACGATATTTAGACAAAATATTACCATTTTCATTAATAATGATACTAGTGTTATGATAAAACCCGGATGTTTTTTTTTCAAACATTGTAATATTTAATACAACACCAAGGTCCTTCGCTAAATCACAAAATATTCTAGATATTTTTCCTGGAATTTTTTCTGCAAATTTGAAGTTAGAATGACTTTCTGTTTGGCAAAAATAATTAGTCAAAAATAGTTCTGGAAGACATATTATCTTTGCCTTCTTTTTTGCAGCTTTCTTAATATTTTTTATAGCTAAATCAATATTAGATTGAATTGTACCTAAAGATTTACTCTGTATTAAACCGATTTTGATTTTTTTGATCATTAATCAAAATATCTTGGAAAAATTTTTTCTCTCTCTATTTTTCCATTCACCTTTATGATAAACGTCACTTGCAATTAAGGGTAACACACTTGTTGCTTCCGCAAAAACCATTTGCTCTTTAGCAATATCTACTTTGCCCCATGAGCTTGCTTCTTTTAATGTTGAGCTACTACATGCTCCATCTCTTGAATCAGCAACTGTTATTTGAACAGCATATTTATGCATATCTACATCTTTACCTAAAAGTTCAGCACATATGACAGTGTCTTGAATAAAATTTTTTGGTACACCTCCTCCTATCATAAAAAGTCCTGACCCTTTAGATTTTATTTTAATTTCTGTTAATTCTCTAAACTCTCTAACTGAGTCGATTGTAATATGATTTTTTGGGTTTCTTTCTTGGTGCATCACAAGACCAAATCCAGCACTTGAGTCAGTAAAGGCAGGACAGAAAATTGGGACATTATTGTCATAGGCAACTTCAATTAATGAATCTTTCTTTTTTGCATTAGTTTTAAGATATTTGCCAATCTCTTTTATAAATTCTCTTGATGTGTAACTTTTGGGCTCCAATTGATCTGCAATTTCCCCGATGGTTTTATCGCACATCTGAAGCTCTTCTTCATCAATGTAAGTATCATATATTCTATCTATGTAGTTGTTTCTTAACTCTGTATCATCTTGATACTGTGATCCCTGGTAATGCTTAAAACCAAGTGCCTCAAAGAAATCCATATCAATAATTGAAGCACCAGTAGCTACTATTGCATCAACCATATTATATTTAACTAAATCTCTATATATATGCATACATCCAGCAGCAGAGGTTGATCCTGCAAGAGTCATAAAGATAGTACAATCTTTATCTTTTATCATTTCATTATAAATATTTGCAGCATTTGCAGTCTCTCTGGAAGCAAAAGACATTTTTTCCATTGAGGAAACAATTTTTCGAGCGTCAAAAGAAGTTATATCAATATGCTCAACTTCTTTACTGAGTAAATCACTCTTTCTATTACTTGATTGATTTTTATTGTCTGACATTAAGCAACAAGAAACTCTTTATTAGCCTCTTTGTCATACATGGTCATTATAGGATTATCTTCAACTTCATAAATTTCATCAGAGTAAAATCCATTAAAGTTGGTTCTAAAAGTAAGTCCATAAGCTCCAAGTTGT
Source organism: uncultured Pelagibacteraceae bacterium (assembly GCA_902584995.1). Classification (GTDB taxonomy): domain Bacteria; phylum Pseudomonadota; class Alphaproteobacteria; order Pelagibacterales; family Pelagibacteraceae; genus Pelagibacter. The sequence continues at coordinate 31,106 of CACICF010000001.1, read as the reverse complement.
CCGAGCTCTATATAATCATTTTCTTTTATATTGTTAGGTAAGATAAAAGGTCCTTTCATATAATCCATGCTATCACATGTTGGGCCATAGAAATCAAATGATGTTAGTTTTTTTGAAATAACTCTACCGTCAGTAATCATTTTTGAAGGGTATACAATATTTGGAACACCGGCATCAAATAAAGTTCCGTAAGTTCCGTCATTTATATAAAGTTTTTGTTTTTTTCTTAAATCTACTCTAACTATTGTTGAACCACTCTCTGCAACAATTGCTCTACCAGGTTCACATATAATTTCTGGAAGTTTTTCTATCTTTAAATTTTCTAAACTTTTTTTGATTTCGTCAAAGTATTTTTCTAAAGATTGAGGAACTAAATCTGGGTAAACAGTTGGAAAGCCTCCCCCAACATTTATTACATCAGGTATAATTTTAGTTTTTTTTATAATACTACCAATTTCAAATATTCCTTTAGAATATGATATCGGGTGCATGCACTGTGAACCAACATGAAAACTTAGCCCAACCTTTTTTGCATATTGCTTAGTTAACCTTAGAAGTCCAATAGCTTCATTATTAATCGCTCCAAATTTTTTCGATAAATCTATCTCCGCATGTTCATTAGATACAGAAACTCTCACAAATAAATTTAGGTCTTCTGCGTGATTTGTGCTCTCAAGAATTTTTATTAATTCATCTTTAGTATCTAAAGAGAAAGTTTTTACGTTATGTTTAAAATATGCATCTTTTATACTTTCTCTGCTCTTTACGGTGTGCATATAGGAGCAATCAGCTTTTGGACTTAATTTTCTTATAGTTTCTATCTCCTTAATAGAGGCTACGTCAAAACTATTTATTCCGCTTTCAAGGATAGTTTTTAAAACTACCGGATGAGGATTAGTTTTTAAAGCATAAAGAATTTTGCCTGGAAAATTTTTTTGAAAGTATTTAGAGGCCAACTTTATTGACTCTTTTCTAATACAATAAACAGGTTTTGTTGGTCTCAGTTGATTAACTAATTCTTCAACTGACTTAAATTTTTGCATATCTGCACCTCTAAAAAAAATTTACAAAAAAAACTGCATATCTAGTATGCAAGTTTCATAAGTGCAGCATTTATGCTGAAAAATTATTAATGTAAAGTAAATAATGCTATTGAAATATTTAATTTAATTTCCATATATGGTTGATGATAAATCAACCTACACTTAAAAAACTGAGTGATTTTGAGGATAAATCACTACTAATAGTCGACGACGATAATCCATTCAGACAAAGATTGGCTAGAGCCATGGAAAAAAAAGGCTTTACTGTTACACAAGCGGAGAGTGTAAAAGTTGGGATAGAGACCGTTAAAACTCTTAGTCCAGCATTTGCTGTAGTGGATCTTAGATTGAATGATGGAAATGGACTAGAGGTTGTAAAGGAAATTCAAAAAGGAAATCTAAAAAGTAGAATCATAATGTTAACTGGGTATGGAAACATTCCAACAGCAGTTGCTGCCATTAAAGAGGGAGCAATAGATTATATAGCTAAACCAGCAGATGCAGATGACGTTGAAAAAGCACTTTTAGCAGATCCAAATCAAAAACCAGCTCCACCTGAAAACCCTATGTCAGCAGATAGAGTAAAATGGGAGCACATACATAGGGTATTTGAATTATGCAATAGAAACGTCTCTGAGACGGCTAGAAGACTAAAAATGCACAGAAGAACACTTCAAAGAATTCTATCTAAAAGATCTCCTAGATAATTAACTTTTTGTAAGTCTTAAGAACACATCTTCAAGATCGCCATCGTCAGTTGAAATATCCTGAATTATTACACCTTGTTTTTTAATTTCTGCAATAATTCTATCAATACTTAATTTGCTCTTCTCATAGGACAAAACTAATTTTTTTTCTTCGTTTGAGATTATTTTTAAAGATTCGAATAGGCCATCTTTAATATTAGTTTTTTTATCTAATATAAAATAAACAATCTTAGTTTGAATTCTTTCTAAAAGATTTTTTGTTGTATCTAAGGCAACTAAATTTCCTTCACTTAAAATACCTATCCTATCACACATTTTTTCTGCCTCTTCAAGATAATGAGTAGTAAGTATTGTTGTGACACCTCTTTTATTAAGTGATCTAACGTTTTCCCATAATGTTGTTCTAAGTTCAACGTCTACACCTGCTGTAGGCTCATCTAAAATTATAATTGGAGGTTGATGAACCATTGCTTTAGCAACTAATAATCTTCTTTTCATACCTCCTGACAAACTCCTGGCATAACTATCAGCTTGTTCTTCTAGTGACACAAGTTTTAATATAGTTTCAGTAATTCTATCTTTTTCTCTTATTCCATATAATCCAGCTTGAAGTTCTAATAATTTTCTGGGACTGAAAAATGGATCTAGTGTTACCTCTTGTGGAACTATTCCAATAGATGCTCTTACTTGTCTTGGATTCTTATCCAAATTAAATCCCCAAACATTCACTTCACCGTCAGTTTTAATTACTGACCCACCTAAAATATTTATAAATGTGCTCTTTCCAGCTCCATTTGGTCCTAGTAATCCAAAAATTTCACCCTCTTTCACCTCTAAGTTTAAATTATTAAGGGCATGTGTTTGTTTAGAGCCTTTTTTTGAATAAATTTTATTTAAGTTTTTAACATTTAAAACGTTTTTTTTATTCATATGACGGCATACATTTATTACATTTAAAGAAATTAAGATATCATTACATTATGGAGAAAATTAAAAAAAGTGATCATTTTTACCTAATAGATGGCTCAGGTTATATTTTTAGAGCATATTACGCCTTACCCCCTTTAACTAGAAAAAGTGATGGGTTGCCAGTTGGTGCGGTAAGTGGATTTTGCAATATGCTTTTTAAATTATTAGAGGATTCAAAATCAAATGATAACTTAGAAAAGCCTACGCACTTTGCTGTAATATTTGACTCTGCTAGAAAAAATTTTAGAAATGAAATTTATTCAGAATATAAAGGAAATAGATCTGATGCTCCTGATGATTTAATTCCTCAATTTGAATACATAAGAAACTCCGTAAAAGCATTTAATTTACCTTCAATTGAATTAATAAATTATGAAGCAGATGATTTGATTGCGACTTATGTAGAAAAAATTTTAGACTTAGGTGCTAAAGTAACAATTGTTTCCTCTGACAAAGATTTGATGCAACTATATAAAAAAGGTGTCAGAATTTATGATCCTATGAAGAACAAGTTTATAAACAAAGATGATGTGTTGAATAAATTTGGGGTTACCGCAGATAAAGTAATAGATGTTCAATCATTGGCTGGTGACAGTACAGATAATGTGCCTGGTGTACCAGGTATTGGAGTAAAGACCGCAGCTGAATTAATTAATGAATACGGAACTTTAGAAAATTTATTGAAAAATGTGTCAAAAATAAAACAAAATAAAAGAAGGGAGACCTTGATCAATAATAAGGAAGACGCAATTATTAGTAAAAAATTAGTCACATTAAAAAAAGATGTACCAGTAAAAAATAAAATTGAGGAATTTATATTAAAAAATGTTGATAAAGATAAACTCTATTCTTTTCTAAGAGAAATGGAATTTAACAGGTTGTTGAGTTCTGCTATTTCAAAATATGGAGGTAAAAATGATCAGGAAACTAGAAATATTGAAAAAAACTTAGAAAATTTGTCAGACATTAAAAAGAGTAATTATCAATTAATAAAGAATGAGAATGAAATAAAAGATTGGATGAGACAATCTGAGGAAATTGGTGAATTTGCAATAGATACTGAAACAACCTCTTTAGATCCTCATACAGCAAAATTAGTAGGTATTTCAATATCAAACAGAATTGGAAAAGCCTGCTATATACCTCTTAATCATGTTAATGGAGACAATCTGGACGAAAAAAAAGTATTAAGCATTTTAAAAAAATATTTAGAGGATGGGAGTATTAAAAAGATAGGTCAAAATATCAAATTTGACTTCATTGTTTTTTATCATCGTGGGATAACCTTAAATTCTATGGAAGATACTATGCTCATGTCTTACACATTAGATGCTGGAAAAAACAGACATAACATGGATACTCTCTCAGAAATTCACCTTGGTCATAAAACAATCAAATATAAAGATTTGGTTGGAACTGGCAAAAAACAACTTAATTTTTCTGAAGTTGATGTAGCACAAGCTAAAGATTATGCGGCAGAGGACTCAGATATAACATTTCGATTATATCAAATTTTTTTAAAATCTTTAAAAGCTGAAAAATTATTAAATATTTATGAGTTATTTGAAAAACCTCTTATTAAAATACTTGCAGATATGGAGATAAAGGGGATTAGGCTTAATAAATCTTCACTTAGTAAATTATCCTTAAAATTTTCATCAAAAATTGAAAAATTAGAAAAAGCAATTTTTAAAATATCAAAACAAAAATTCAATATAGGTTCAACCAAACAACTTGGTGAAATTATGTATAATAATTTAAAAATTGCAGCACTTAAAAAAACAAAAAAAGGTAGCTTTGCTACCAGTGCATCTGTTTTAGAGGATTTAGCTTTTAAAGGTTATCAGTTTCCAAAACTGATCTTGGAGTGGAGACAAATCAGCAAGCTTAAGAATACTTATTCAGATGCATTACCTGAGCATGTAAATCAAAAAACTAATAGAGTGCATACATCATTTTTATTAGCAGCAACTTCAACAGGAAGGCTAGCATCTAGCGATCCAAATTTACAAAATATTCCAATAAAATCAGATGATGGTAAAGATATAAGAAAAGCTTTCGTATCAGAAAAAAACAACAAATTAATTTCAGCAGACTATAATCAAGTCGAGATGAGAATATTAGCTGACTTAGCAGACGTGAAGCAGCTAAAAAGAGCATTTTTAAATAATGAAGATATACACAATTTAACAGCAAGTCAGGTTTTTGGAAAAGAAATTAATAAAATTGATGCAGAGACAAGAAGAAAAGCAAAAGCAATTAACTTTGGTATTATTTATGGGATATCGCAATACGGTTTAGCAAAACAAATTAATGTTTCCAACAATCAAGCAGAGGAATTTTTAAATTCATATTTTAAAAAATTCCCTGAAATTAAAGATTATATGAAAACGACAATAAATTTTTGTAGAAAAAGTGGTTATGTGAGTAATATTTTTGGAAGAAAAACTCATCTGACTGGAATAAATGACAAAAATTTCAATGTAAGAAATTTTCAAGAAAGGGCAGCGATCAATGCTCCTATTCAGGGATCAGCCTCAGAGATAATGAGATTAGCCATGATTAGAATAAATAAAGAAATTTCTAATAATAAAAAAAATAGTTTGAAAATGTTATTACAAATCCATGATGAATTGATTTTCGAAGAAAGCTCAAAAGAAATAAAAAAAAGCACTAAATTAATTAAGGATTTAATGTTGAGTGTTAAAGATAGTGAACTTCATTCATTTTCGATACCACTTTTAGTGGATGTAAATATTGGGGAAAATTGGGGTGAACTCCATTAGCAAACAAACAATTGCCCTATTATGAACAATTTAGTATTTTTTAATCTAAATTATGTCGCAAACGATAGCTTTAGTAGATGATGATCGAAATCTTTTAACGTCTGTACAGATGGCTTTAGAGGAGGAGGGTTTTAAAGTTCAAACTTATATAGATGGTGAAAATGCACTTGTTGGATTAACAAGAACACCCCCAGATCTTGCGGTTATAGATATAAAAATGCCAAGAATGGATGGAGAAGAACTCTTAAGAAAACTTAGAAAAAAAACTTCTATGCCTGTTATTTTTTTAACATCAAAAGACCAAGTAACTGACGAGGTAAGCGGATTAAAACTAGGAGCAGATGATTTTGTTGGTAAGACTGGTGGATTTTCAACAAAGGTTTTAGTTGAGAGAATCAAAGTTCAATTAAGAAAAAAAGATAAAGATATTAATATTGAAGAAAATAAAAATATAATTTCTCATGGTAAATTAAAATTAGATCCTTCCCAGCTTGAATGTGAATGGGATGGAAAGCAATTGCCAGATAAACTCACAACAACTGAATTTAAAATAGTTGAGGAGCTTGCAAAGAGGCCAGGCATGATCAAAGAGAGAGCCTTACTGATGGATGTTGCTTACCGAGAAGATACTGACATAGAGGATAGAACAATTGATAGTCATGTAAAAAGAATAAGGAAAAAGTTTAAAAAAGTAGATGGTGATTTTTCAGCAATTGAAACAAGATATGGAAGTGGATATAGATGGAATGTTAAATAATACTTATGGGAAAAATACTAAAAAACCTCTCCATATTACAAAAATTCTTATTTATTAATTTAGTAGTATTTATTGTTTTAGGAATATTTACCTTTTTTTATCTTGGGACAATTCAGAAAGATTTAATTTCAGAAAAAGAGAAAAGTCATGCAGAAATTATTAATCAAACAATTTTTAATTTAAATAAATCAGATATTAAATTTACTAGGAATGGTATTAACGAATTTCTTTTTTCAAAAAAATCGAGATTTCCATACTTTGAAAAATTAGATAGAGTTATATTTTTTGATGATAAATTAAAATTAGTGGGAGATACTAGATCAATACCTTCATCAGAAATGATTATTGAAGATTTATTAGAAAATACTGATAACAAAAAAAATATTTCAAAAAATACTAAAAATATTACAACAGTATTTGATGAGGATATTAAAGATTATGATACTTCGAAATCTAAAATTTCTATCACCAAAGTTAAAGAGGTAAATGGACAGCATTTTGTATACAGCATACAAAATGTGAAATATAAAAAAACAAATGGTTTTATACTTATTTCAGAAAATGCTGATGATATAATTCAAAAAATTGCTGAGAGAGAAAACTTCATTATAAGAACAGCTATAGCTGTTTTTCTAGTTATTTTAATATTTTCTTATGTTTTAAATAGGTATTTTCTAAAACCAATTAAAAATCTAGTTTCTTATACAAAAATTATTAAGAACAAAAGTAAAGAGAAAGCAGATATAGAAAGTGTAAAAAATAGAAATGATGAATTAGGTATACTTTCAAAGTCACTAGATGAGATGACAAATGAATTAAATAAAAGAATTACAACGGCAGAAAATTATTCAACTGATTTACTCCATGAAATAAGAAATCCATTAGCCTCTCTTAAAAGTGCCTCAGAAGTGATTTATGATACTGATGATAAAGAAAAAAGGAATAAATTGATTAATATTGTTTCACATGATGTGGAAAGAATAGAGAGACTTATTACTGATTATTCTCAAATGTTGAAAGATGAGGTTGTGATTTCAACTGAAAAAATGCAAAAAATTGATATTAAAGATATAGCAAGTTCAGTTGTTGATGATTTTAACAATATTTATAAAACAAAGGATAATATAAACATTAAATTAAAATCTAATGGATCTGAAAACTATTTAATTTATGGAATTAATAATAGAATAGAGCAAATAATTGCAAATTTACTAGAAAACTCAATTTCATTCAGTGGCCCAAATCAAGAAATAGTAGTTAATGTATTTAATAATAAAGATGGAAATCCTACAATTGCAGTTATTGATGAGGGTACTGGATTTATTGAAAAAGATACTAATAAAATATTTAATAGATTTTACAGCAATAGACCAAAAAATTTTGGTGAACATTCTGGATTAGGTCTTAATATAGTAAAAAACTTGGTAGAATTACACAATGGTCAAATAAAAGCTGAAAATAACGCAAACAAAGGTGCAAAAGTTGAAATTATTTTCCCGGCGACCCAATGAAAAGTTGATTATTACAGATAAAGTTGTTACAAGCCACAAATTATGACTGACTATAAAGTAAAAAATATTGATGAAGCAGAATTCGGAAGAAAAGAAATTTCATTAGCAGAAACAGAAATGCCAGGTTTAATGGCATTAAGAAAAGAATATAAAGGAAAAAATCCTCTAAAAGGTGCAAGAATTTTAGGTTGTCTACACATGACAATCCAAACAGCAGTTTTAATTGAAACTTTAGTTGATCTAGGTGCTGAAGTTAGATGGTCTTCATGTAACATTTTCTCTACTCAAGACCATGCAGCAGCTGCAATCGCAAAAGCTGGCATCCCAGTATTTGCATGGAAAGGTGAGACAGAGGAGGAATACTGGTGGTGTGTAAGACAAACTATTGAAGGCAAAAAAGACTGGAAGCCCAATATGATTTTGGATGATGGTGGAGATCTTACTGCACTTATGCATAAAGATTATAAAGATTTGATGAAAGATATAAAAGGATTGAGTGAAGAAACAACCACAGGAGTTTTAGCTCTTAAAAAGATGGAAGAACAAGGAACGCTTTTAGTTCCTGCGATAAATGTTAATGACTCAGTCACAAAATCAAAATTTGATAATCTATATGGATGCAGAGAAAGTTTAGTGGATGGTATCAAAAGAGCCACAGATGTGATGATGTCTGGAAAAGTCGCTATAGTTGCTGGATTTGGTGATGTTGGAAAAGGAAGTGCAGCGTCACTAAGACAAAGTGGTGCAAGAGTAATGGTAACAGAAACAGATCCAATTTGCGCACTTCAGGCTGCAATGGAGGGTTATGAAGTTGTATTAATGGATGAGATGATTGGTCAAGCCGATATTGTTGTGACAGCAACTGGCAACAAAGATATTGTTACTGCAGATCACATGAGAGCAATGAAAGATAGATCAATCCTTTGTAATATTGGACACTTTGATAATGAGATTCAAGTCGATGCATTAAAAAATTATAAATGGGATGAAATAAAACCACAAGTTCATGAAATTACATTCCCAGATAATAAGAGACTTATTTTACTAGCTGAGGGAAGACTTGTTAATTTAGGTTGTGCAACAGGACATCCAAGCTTTGTTATGAGTGCTTCATTTACAAACCAAGTTACAGCCCAAATAGAATTATGGAATAACTCAGATAAATACGAGAATAAAGTGTATGTACTTCCTAAACATTTAGATGAAAAAGTAGCCAGATTACATTTAGAAAAAGTTGGAGCTAAATTAACACCTTTATCTAAGGATCAAGCTGATTATATCAGCGTTAAAACTGAAGGACCATACAAGCCAGATGCTTACCGCTACTAAGGGTGGTAAGATTAATATCTCAGAGGAAAAAGACACTAAATCTGTAGCAGAAAAATTTTCTAAATTAATAAAGCAAGGCGATTTTATACTGTTGAGTGGGAATTTAGGAGTTGGAAAAACAACTTTTGTAAAATATGTAATAAATTTTTTTCAAAAAGCTAATAAACAAAACATAACAGAAGTAACAAGTCCAACATTTACAGTCATGAATGAGTATCAAATTAAAAAAATATTAATAAAACATTATGATCTTTATAGAATTAAGAATAAAAAAGAATTAAACAATTTAGGTATTCAAGAAAATTTAAAAGATCAAATTACATTAGTCGAATGGCCAGAGATAATAAAAAAAATAAAAATTAAAAAAGGTATAAACTTAATTTTTGAATATGAAGAAAATTATACAAAACGTTATCTTTCAATTATCACAGAAAATAAAAAAATTTTAAATGAATTTAAATAAATTAAAAAAATTACCAGGAGATGCATCATTTAGATATTTCTATAGAAGTAGAAGTGGTATAATTGTTTATTGCATTAAAAACAAAAAAAGTAATTTATTAGATTATGATGCTATTAATAAAATTTTGATTAAAAAAAAAGTGATAGCACCATCTTTAATATCTCAACATTATAAAAAAAATTATATAGAAATAGAAGATTTTGGAGATTTAACAGTTTTTGAAAAATTAAAACAAAAATCAACCAACAAAAAAAATTATTATAAAAAAATTATAGCTCTACTAACAAATATTAAAAATATAAAAATAAAAAATCAAAAAACATTTTTGAAAACAAATTTTAAAGTTCCAAATTATACCACTAAGATGTTATTGGATGAATCTAACTTATTTATAGATTGGTATTTACAAAAATATTTTAAAGGAAAAAAAAAACTATCTTTAGAAAAACAATTAAAAAAAATATTTAAAAGATTATTAAAAAATATTGCTTACAAAAATAAAGTTTTTGTACACAGAGATTTTCATATATCCAACATAATGATAACTAAGAAGGGTTTAGGGTTGATTGATAGTCAGGATGCAGTTTATGGTAATATTGCATATGATTTAGCATCTCTAATTGATGATGTAAGGCTTAAAACGAATATAAAAATTAAAAATTTTATTTTTAGTGAATTCTTAAAAAAAAATAAAAATTTAGATTATGCAAAATTTAAAAACGATTTTGAGATTTTATCTGTACTTAGAAATTTTAAAATAATTGGCATATTTACTCGTTTATCTATGAGAGATAATAAAAATAAATATCTTAAACTTATACCTTATGCTTGGAAGCTCATCAAACTTAGGACAAGTAAAAACCCCATATTTACAGACTTAAATTACCTTTTAATTAAAAACTTTTATAAAAAAAAAAATTGAGATGAAAATTAAAACTGCTTTAATTCTTTGTGCTGGATTTGGTAAGAGAGTTCAACCGATAACAGATACATTACCTAAGCCTTTAATTAATTACAAAGAAGTAACATTATTAGAGAATACTATTAAATTTTTAATAAAACTAAAAATAAACAAAATTAAAATAAATGTATTTTATTTAAAAGAAAAAATAATTAGTTTTATTGAAAATAAAAATTTCCCATTAAATATAGAAATTGTTGATGACGGTGATACAATTTTAGGTACAGGTGGTGGAATTTTAAGCCTCATTAATAAATCTGATGAGGAGGATGTATTAGTTATTAATCCAGATACAATTTGGGATGATAGTTTCATAACCTCAGTTATTGAAATGGAAAATATCTATTTCGAAAAAAAAATTAAAGATATTTTATTGGTTGTAAATAATTCATCGTGTTTTGATAGAAGATTTAATGGAGATTTCGAAATTAAAAATAATATTTTATTTAAGGAAAAAGTAAATAATTTTAAATATACAGGATGTCAAATATTCAATAAAGATATAATTTCTCATAAGCAACTGAATTATTTTCCTGTATCTGAAATATGGGATACTCTTTTAAGAGACAACAAACTTTATGGTCATGAACATAAAGGAGAATTTAAGCACTTAACTGATTATGAAATATATGAAAAATTATTTATTTAGAAAACTAAAAGGTCTTTTGCTCTGTCTTTATCTAAATAACTAGCATTTTTAATTTTTCCTTCTTCAATTTCTATTAATAAAGGATTACCTGTTGGTATTTCTAGACTTGAAATTTTTCTGTTATCTAAATCAAATAGGTATTTACACAATGATCTAATTGAATTTCCATGAGCTGAAACAATTATATTTTTATCTAATTTTGGCTCTATATTTCTTTTATAAAATGGTATCACTCTTTCGTAGGTATTTTTTAATGACTCAGTATCAGGGATCTTATCTCTTGGAACATTTTTATATATATCAATATTCAATGGGTGATATGGACTTGTTTTTTTAAGAGCCTCTGGCGGATTATCCCAAGACCTTCTAAAAGTATGAATTTTTTCTTCACCATAAAGCTTTTTCATTTCATCTTTATTTAAACCTGTTAAAGATCCGTAATGTCTCTCATTTAATTCCCATGCATTTATAATCTCCTGATTTTTTATTCTCATAGTATTTAATATCAAATTAAGAGTCTCAATCGATCTTGATTGTAAAGATGTGTAAAAATAAGATAATTCAATACCTAATTTCTTAATTAATTCTCCTGCTTTACAAGCCTCAAGCTTACCTTTAGCAGCTAAATTAACGTCTACCCAGCCTGTGAAACGATTTTCAAGGTTCCATTCACTTTGTCCATGTCTTACAAGAATTAAATAATTCATAAATTTAACATAAATATAAATTAAATTAGATTGACATAAAGCTAAATCTTTTTATTTTGTTACAATGAGTTCTTTTGAGGATAGAAAAAAAAGTTTTGAAAAGAAATTTGCTCATGATCAAGAGCTTCAATTTAAAGTCAGCGCTAGAAGAAATAAATATATAGGAGAATGGGTATCCCAAATACTTGATTATAATTCAGATCAAGAAAAAGAATATATTCAATCAGTAATAAAGGCTGATTTTGCTGAAGCAGGTGACGAAGATGTTTTTAGAAAAATTAAAGAAGATTTAAAAGACAAAAACATATCAGATGAGGAATTACGAAAAAAGATGGATGAGTTAAATGAAAAAGCTAAAACTGATTTTAGTTAGTTTTTTTTTTATCATATTAAATATAAATAGTTCATTTTCTTCAGATAGTAATATTAAAATAATTTCTGGAAAAGCAGTTATAACAGATGGTGATACAGTTAAAATAAATAACAAAAAAATTCGTTTTAGTGGAATTGATGCTCCAGAAAGTTATTTTTTCGGAAAAAAACAAATTTGCACTCTAAATAAAGTGGATATTTTTTGTGGAATATTATCAAAAGATAAATTATTTAAAAAAATAGGGAATCGATCTATTGATTGTAAAATTGAAAAAAATAAAGATCAATTTAATAGGTTATTAGGAGAGTGTTTTTTAGATAACGAAAGTTTATCAGTTTATATGGTCAAGAATGGTTATGCGTTTGATTACCCAAAATATTCTAAAGGAAAATTCAAAGAATATGAAAAATATGCAAAAGATCTTTCTTTAGGATTGTGGCAAATGAAATTCGAATATCCTTGGATATGGAGAAAAAAAAATAGATAATAAAAAGAGTGATTCGAAATAATAAATTACATATATTTATAATTCTAATTTTGGTTTCTGCATGCTCTTCTATACCTAAAAATACAGCTGATGGTTGTTCAATTTTTTCTGAAAGATATCTTTGGTATAAACATGCAAAAAAATCTGAACAAAAATGGGGAACACCTATTTATTTGCAACTTGCAATTATTAAAATGGAATCTGATTTTGATTGGTTGGCTAAACCACCAAGACAAAAATTGTTTAAAGTAATTCCGTATAAAAGACCATCCAGTTCTTTTGGCTATTCTCAAGCTGTAAAAGGTACATGGAAACAGTATAAAGAAGAAACTGGAAATAAATATGCTACCCGAACGCGGTTCAAAGATAGTGTAGATTTTATTGGTTGGTACACAAATAAAACAGAGAAGATACTAAAAATACCTAAAAACGATGCTTTTAGGCAGTATGTTGCCTATCATGAGGGATGGGGAAACTATAAAAATTATAAAAATAAACAAAAAATTATTTTATTAGCAAAGAAAGTTGAAAAACAGTCTAAGAAGTACAGAAGTCAACTTAATAAATGTAAAAACTCACTAACTACTAGAAAATATATTTTATTCTAATTTAGCTGTTTTTTCAGCTCTATATCAACAGCGTCAATTCTCTTTGTATTTTTGGCTAGAGTTAAATACATTGTTGGTGTTACGTATAATGTAAAGAACGTAGAAATTATCATTCCACCAAGTATTGTTGCACCAACTGCAAGTCTAGAACCTTCTCCTGCTCCAGGTCCAATATTTCCAATAACAAGCGGTAACATTGCTATCATAGTACTTAATGAAGTCATAATTATTGGTCTAAATCTTAAACTACAAGCTTCTTTTACAGCTTTCTCAATATCTTTACCTTTGGTTCTTAATTGATTTGCATAATCAACTATAAGAATACTATTCTTTGTTGAAATTCCTATAAGGATAACCAGCGCAATTTGTGAAAAAATATTTATTGACGAATTTAAAAATAATATAAATACCAAACCACCAAATACCGCAAGTGGAACAGTTAAAATAATTATAAATGGATGAATAAAAGAATTAAAGGTTGCAGACATAACAAGGTAAGCAGTTAACAAAGCTAAGGCAAAAATTATGTAAAGTTCGTTACTTGTTTCTTTTAATTCCTCTGATTTACCCTTCCAAGTAATTTGTTTGTCAGGCGCAACTTTAGTCATTGTTTCTTCAAGATATTTAATTGCTTCAGCTAAAGTATATCCTTCACTAATATTTGCAGATATCGTGACAGCCCTTTGCCTATTGTATCTTGATAACTTACTCGCAGTTCCCTTTTCATTGAATTCTACTAAATTTGAAAGAGAAACTAAGTTACCAGTTTTTTCAGATCTAACAAAGATTTTACTTAAACTTTCCTTATCTTTTCTATCCTCTAAGTATTGTTGTAAAATTATAGGATATTCTTTACCAAGTTTATTAAATTTTGTAACTGTTTTGCCACCATATAAAGTCTCTAGTGTTTGTCCAATTGCTTCTGCAGATATCCCTAAGTCTTTTGCTTTTATTTTATTAATCTTTATATTTACTTCTGGTTTATTTCTACTGTAATCAGATTCTAATCTTGATAAATTTCTGTTTTTCCTGAGCATTCTAATAACTTGAGTTTGAATTTGTTCTAGCTCTTCGTAAGTATTTCCGTAAATAACCATTTGAACAGGCTTGTTGTAACTTGAAACTCTTATAGACTGAGGGGATATAGGAAATGCTAATGTTTGAGGTACAGTAACAATTTTACCTATGGCTTGTCTCATGATTGTTTGGGAGCTTTGTTTTCTATTTTTCCAATTGTCTAAAAGTGAAATGATCAAAAAACTATTTTCAGAGCCAAATCCTGGTACGATCATAAGAAATCTATTGTATGGGCTATTTTCCTTATCTAGCAATGGTATCAGTCTTTTTTCCACATCTTCGGCTCTTTTTTGTGTGTATTGAAAAGAACTGCCCTCATCTGTAAAACCAATTACCAAATATACACCTCTATCTTCCATTGGTAATAGTTCCTTTTTTGTATAATTATATAAAGCAGCTGAGCCAATAATGATTAAAACAATAAATGTTACAATTGTTTTTTTTCTATTGATCCAAAATACTAAAGTTTCTGAATAAAAATTTAAAAAACCTTGAAAAAATTTATCAAATCTTTTGGTAAAGAAATTTGATTTTTTCTTTTTGTCAAGAAACTTGCTTCCAAGCATTGGTGAGAGTGTTAATGCAACAAACGATGAAACAACTATTGCAAATGATAAGGCAATAGCAGTCTCTTTAAATAAAGTTCCTGCAATTCCCTCGATGAATATTAAAGGTAAAAAAACAGCCACTAATATAAGAGTTGTCGCTATAATAGCAAAAGTAATTTGTTTTGAACCCTTGTACGCTGCTACTAACGGCGTTTCACCATTTTCGATTCTTCTATATATAGCATCAGTCATAATAACAGAATCATCTGTTATAATTCCTATTGCTAAAATAAAACTTAATAAGACAAATATATTTATTGATAAATCAAATATATATAGACCTAAAAAGGTTGCAATCAAACTCACTGGTAGAGCAATGGCAGGGACTATTACAGCTTTAAGGTTTCCTAAAAATAAATAAATTATGATTACAACTAATATAAATGCAATAATTAATGTTTTATAAACCTCATTAATTGCCTCACCTATATAAGTTGCTCTATTGAATGCTATTTCTAAATTTAAATCTCCTGGTAAAGTTTTTCTTACTTCTTCAATTTTTTTCTTGATATCTTTGGAAAGTTCTACAGTAGATGCACCGCTCCTCGCATAGATACCTATTCCCATTGTTTTCAAATTTAAAGCCCCTTTACTTTGAGCTCTGAATAAAACTTTTTCAGTCACTGGACCCAACTCTAAATCTGCAACGTCAGACAATCTTACTATGTTATCTTTAGCCTTCTTTATTGGAAGCTGTTTGAGTTTTTCTAAGTCGTTATAAGATTTATCGATATTAATTGTAAGATCAATATTCTCTGCCTCTAAAGTACCAGCTGGTAATCTCACATTTTCATTTCTAAGTGATCTTTCAACTTCTTGTATTGTTAGATTATTCGCTGCCAACTTGATTGGATCTATCCATACTCTTATACTGAGTTCTCTTAGTCCACCAGTTCTTATTCTACCAACATTTTTAATGCTTGAAAACTGGTCAACTAAATACCTTTCCGCATAATCTCCAAGCTCAAGGTCTGTCCAGGTTTCTGAGGATAACGCCAGCCACATTGTCGTTGTAAAACCTGCAGATTGCTTAAGTATTCTAGGCGCATCCGCCTCTGAGGGAAGCCTTCCAACTATTCTAGCCACTCTTTCTCTTACATCGTTTGCGGCATTATCAAGATCAATATCTGTATCGAACTCTATATTTATTGTACTTTTTCCATTCTCTGATTTTGCATCAATATTTTTTATACCCTCTGCTCCACCAATTACTTCTTCAATTACCTGAGTTACTTCTTCATCAACAATAGGAGCTGAAGCTGAAGCGTATTTCACTTGAACTTGAACTACGGGTGGTTGTAAACCGGATGGAAGTTCTCTAACAGGTAACTTTGAAAAAACAAAAGTACCAAAAACAACTAATATTAAAGATAATACCCATGATAATGCCGGTCTTCTAATACTTACATCAGTTAAATACATTTAATTATTTATTTTTTATCTTCTTTTTTTTTTGAATCTGACTTACCAAATAAATTCTTTATCCAGTCAAACTTACCTTTTTTCGCTTCTGAATTATTGGGTTTTTCTTTTTTGCCCCAATCGGATTTACTTTTTTGAGCCCCGTCCTTTATAGGTTTTATTTTGCCATTTGGCCTTACTTTCTTAAGACCTTCAGCAACAACTATATCACCTTTACTTAATCCAGATTTGACTTCAAGATATCCTTGACTTCTATTGCCAACTATAACCTCTACTCTTTTAGTAATATTTTTGTCATCTACTTTATAAATATAAACTTTATTACCTTCCAAGATTACACTTGTATCAGGAATTCCTAAAGAGTTTCTCTCGTTATATTTGATTGCAACTTCCATTAATGCACCTGGCAAGATTTCAGAATTTGAGTTTTGAAGTTTAACTCTAAGTCTAAGAGATCTATTGCTTACATCAATTTTACTTGCAATGGAGTCTACTTTACCTTGATATATTTTTTCTTTATTTCCAGAAAATCTTACATCAACACCTAATCCTTTTTTAACAAATGGAGCGAATATTTCGGGTACATCAACATCAATAAATAAAAAAGATGCATCTTCAATATCAATTACAACTGAGCTTTCTGAAACATTTATATCGTCTGAAAAGTTTCTTTTTCCTATGACACCATCAAAAGGTGCTCTAATAGTTCTATTTTTTAATTTTGCTACTATGTCTCCAGCTTTTACTTTAGTATTGTATTTTATCTCCTCTAAAATTTCATACTTTTCAACGTTATAAGACTTTACTTTTATTGGAACAGCTGTTCCGAAGGTTTCAATTATATTTTGGAATTTTCTCTGTTCAACAGTTTTAACAATAATTCCCGGTGGTGGTCTTTTGCTAAATTTTTTTTTGAAGTGATTACCAATCATTGTTCTTGCAATGATTACACCAGCGATAATTATAAAAAATATTACAATTATAGTTGTTACTTTTGTTGATCTTTTCATAATCTACAATTTTCCATATTCAGCCCATGATCCATCATAAACTGTAGGAGAATATGTATTATTTACTAGGGAATATGCAAGACTTAAAACACAAGCAGTAATACCAGAACCGCATGAAAAAACTCTGTTGTTATCATTAGAATCAATTATTTCGTCGAATTTTTTTGAAATTTCAGATCTATTTTTAAACGTATTATCCTCGGCGTTAATAACCTCTTTAAATGGAAGACATAGAGAATTTGGTATAGATCCACTTCTAACATTTTTTCTTGGATCTGGTGCAGTTCCATTAAATCTTTCCTTACTTCTTGCATCAATAACTTTAAAATTATTTGTTTTTATGTTGTCATTGATTTCGCTAATATTTTTAACAAGATGTTTATTTTCTCTAGCAATATATTTCGACTTTAAAATAATTGTATTATCATTGGTTGTCATTTTTTTATCTATTTTCCATTTTTTTAAGCCACCATCCAAAACGCTGACTAACTCTTTATCATGACCGAAATAAATAAAATTATACCAACCTCTACATGAACTCAGCACATCTGAATCATCATAAACTACTATTCTATCTTCATTTGAGATACCTAAAGAAGATACAATTTCCTCCCATTTTTGTCTTGATGGAAGCATATGAGGTAATTCAGTGTTCTGTTCTGAATTTTTATCTAAGTCAAAAAATATTGCTCCTGGAATATGTTTACTCAAATATTCTTCATATGGATTTCTATTTATCCCTGGCATGTGCCAAGAACAGTCTATAATTTTTACATTATTTAAATTTTTTTCTAACCAATCAGATGAGACAAGTGACATTCTATCTTTTTTCTAGATACTTCTGATGATATTCCTCTGCAGCACAGTAATTTTTTAACTCAGAAAGTTTGGTAACTACCCTTCCAGACAGCCTCACATTTTCTTCATTTATAACTTTTTGAGCAATTTTCTTTTGTCCATCGTTAAGATAGAATATTTCACTTCTGTATTGTGTGCCAAAATCAGGTCCTTGAGAATTCAATGTTGTTGGATCATGAAATTCAAAGAATTTTTTTACAATTTCCTCATAAGAAATTACTTTGGGATCAAATTCAAGTTTTACAGCTTCTGCGTGATTTGTTGTTCCGGTGCAAACCTCTCTGTAATTTGTATTCGGGCTATTACCTCCGCAGTATCCAACCTCAGTTCTGTAAACGCCTTCTAGTTGTCCATATTTTTTTTCTGGACCCCAAAAACAACCCAAGGCTAAAACTGCTATTTCCATAGATTAATGCTATAATAATAATATAATTAAATCCATGTTATCTAAAAATCAATTAGGCTTTTTGTACATGGTTCTATCAGTTTGTGCATTCTCAATGATGGATGTACTTGTAAAATGGTCTGAAAATTACCCAGTTGGAGAAGTACTTTTTTTCAGAGGTTTTTGTGGTTTAATACCCATACTTTTTTTAATACCAAAAGAAAATTATAAAAATTTTTATAAAACAGATCGACCTAAACTACATTTTGCAAGATGCATTGCTGGTTTAATGGCAATAGTGTCCATATTTATTGCTCTAAGAAACCTACCTTTGGCCACTGTAGTGAGTATTTCTTTTGCAGCACCAATATTTGCAACAATAATGTCGATATATTTTTTATCAGAAAAAATTGGTAAATATAGATGGTTGGCAGTCTTTATTGGATTTATAGGAGTAATAATTATTGCTCAACCTGGAATTTCATCTTTAAATTTTAATTATATTTATCCAATTATTTTTTGTTTAGGAATGTCTTATGTGGCTATTGCAATAAGACAGCTGTCTACTTCAGAACCTGTCTGGTTAATTTCATTTTACTTCTCGATTGCAATATCAATTTTAGGACTACTTACTGTTCCATTTGGTTGGGTTATGCCAACTTTTTTTGATTTTATATTATTGTGTATGATTGGTTTGCTTGGTGGTGTAGCAAATTTACTTTTAGGTCAATCATATAAACTTTCAGAAGTTTCTTTGGTCTCACCATTAAAATACCTAAGTTTAGTTTTTGCCATTTTCTTTGGATATTTTGTTTGGAATGAAATACCATCATATAAGACCTTAATTGGTGCTGCATTAGTAATTTTATCTTCAATCATAATATTTAGAAGAGAAATATATTTAAAAAAGCCAAACTTAATTTTTAAAAATGAGTAAACAACCTAAATATTGGTCAAAAGCAATTAAGTATCTTTCAAAAGATAAAATTATGAGGAAACTTATATTAAAGTACAAGGATAAAACTTTAACTTCAAGGAGAGATATTTTTTTATCGTTGTGCAAAAGTATAATTGGTCAACAAATTAGTGTAGCTGCTGCTAACTCAGTTTTTTTAAAGTTTAAAACAGAGTGTAAAGGAAAGATAAATCCAAAAGTAGTAAATAGTATTACTTCAAATAGATTAAAAAAATGTGGTTTAAGTAGACAAAAAGTAAGAGGTATAAAAGAGTTAGCAAAAAAATTTATCAATAAAACTTTTAATCCAAGAGTTATTAAAACAATGAGTGATGAAGAAGCAATTCTTTATTTGTCAGAATTAAGACAAATAGGTAGATGGTCTGCAGAAATGATATTACTATTTACTTATAACAGGTCTAACATCTGGCCAGTTCAAGATATTGGTTTGCTTAGAGCAATTTCTAATAACTATAAAAAAAACTACTTACCACCTATGAATTATGTAAATCGTTTAAAAAAGAGATTTTCTCCTTATTGTTCAGTAGCCACTTGGTATTTATGGCGTTCTATTGATGATGAACCTGTACAATATTAACTACCTTCAACTATCTGA
Source organism: uncultured Pelagibacteraceae bacterium (assembly GCA_902584995.1). Classification (GTDB taxonomy): domain Bacteria; phylum Pseudomonadota; class Alphaproteobacteria; order Pelagibacterales; family Pelagibacteraceae; genus Pelagibacter. The sequence goes on along the minus strand of CACICF010000001.1, from coordinate 10,825 downwards.
TGATGTCTTACAGCATGGTCTCTAATAACGTCTAGCGCTTCCTGATATTCGGGAGAGTCGTAAAATTCTATCGCTGTATGATAATTTGGAAACTCAAGAACGGTAGTTCTTGGTGAGTCTATTCCTTCATTTGTTCTATTTCTTCCACCTCTAATTAAAAATTTGCCTGAGTATTTTTCCGCAGCAGATGTAGCTTTTAGCGCATACTCCTTTAGTTTTTCCTCACTATTGATTTTTTCCCACATGCATACAACGTAACCTTTCATAATTCTCCTTTATTATAATTATATCTTCAAAATTTACTTTATCAAATCTGTTCTTGGTCTACTCCTTCAACAATGAACATAATTCTTTTGGTAGTGCCTTCAGCATAAGACCAGGCTGATTTATAATCAGTTGATTCATGGCAGGAGATTGCATCATCATAACTTGGAAACTCCCAAACAACAGTTCGGACAATGTTTGTATTACTAAATGATGTTAATCTACCACCTCTTACAATTGGTTTTCCTCCATAACTTTTTATTATAGGAATAGCTTTTTCTCCATATTTTTTTAGGTTATCCTGGTTTGAGATTTCTAGGTATAGACTTATCCAATATGTTTTCATATTTATCCTTTTTAAATAATTTTATTTATGATACCAAATTTCTATGGCTGATAAATTAATAATTACATATGAAGAGTACAAAACTGCAGTTGAAAAACTTGCTCTAGAGATAGAAAAAAATTATAAACCAACAGTTCTAGTTGGTATAATGAGAGGTGCAGCTCCAATCATAGATATTTTATCCAGAATTTTTAAATTACCAACTGCTTATGTTGTTATCCAAAGTTATTCTGGTGATACTGTTCAAGATAAACAGGGAGAACTAATTTTTGCCAGAGATATTAGTGCAATTGCAACTAACGAAAATTTTAAAAAAGTTTTGTTGGTAGATGATTTGTCAGATACAGGATTAACATTAAACAAAAGTATAGAATGGTTAAAAGAGTACGACCCAATTAAAAATTATATCCAAGAGATAAAGACAGCATGTCTATGGAAAAAAAAATCATCTTCTTTTACTCCTGACTTTTGTCCAATTTTATTAAAAAATGATCCTTGGATAGTTCAACCATCAGAGTATTATGATGAAGTAGATATTGAAGTTTTAAAAAAAAAACATTCTTAGAAAATAAAAAAAGGCCAGACTAAGCTGGCCTTAAATTTTAATTTTAAAAAAGAAATTACTGAGGAATATCTCCTTCTACTCCTTTAACATAAACATTCATACCAGCTAACATGCCGTCATCTGCTACTGAACCTTCAGCTACAAGAATGTTTCCTTTTTGATCATAAATTGGACCAGTAAATGAATGGGTTTTTCCTGATGCTAAGTCTTTTTGAAGTTGTTCTACTTCTTTAACTAAATCACTTCCCATTGCAGGATTGTATGCAGCCATAGCAACCATTCCCTCTTTTAATCCATGCCAAGTATCTTGTTGTTTCCATGTGCCATCTCTTGCTGCTATAGATCTTTCGACATAATAAGGTGCCCAATCATCGATAATAGACGTTAAAATTGATTTTGGTGCAAATCTTTGCATATCACTTGCTTGACCAAATGACCAAACTCCTGCTTTTTCCGCTACTTGAACAGGTGCAGTACTGTCAGTATGCTGCATTATAATATCCGCTCCTTGATCAATTAAAGCTTGAGCCGCCTCAGACTCTTTACCTGGATCATACCAAGTAAATACCCAAACTATTTTTGTTTTAATATCAGGATTTACTTTTTGGGCAGCTAGTGTCATAGCATTAATTCCTCTAATAACTTCAGGAATTGGAAATGAAGCAATATATCCAATAACATTTGTTTTTGTCATCTTTCCTGCCATGTGACCTAACAAAGTTCTTCCCTCATAAAATCTTGCAGAGTACGTGGAAACATTTGGGTGTTCTCTTTTGTATCCAGTTGCATGCTCAAATTTTACGTTTGGAAAATCTTTAGCAACTTTGTTTGTAGGATCCATATAACCAAAGCTTGTAGTAAAAATTAGGTCATGTCCTGATTGTGCTAATTGTCTTATTACTCTTTCCGCATCTGCACCTTCAGGTACACTTTCTACGTAAGTAGTTTTTATTCCAGCAGCTTCTACTGCTTTTCTTCCTTCATCATGTTGGTATGTCCATCCATGGTCCCCAGTAGGTCCGACATAAACAAAACCAACTTTAAAATCTGCATTAGCTTGTACGCTTAAGCCGAGTAAAAATAATGCAGAAATTATATATCTTAAAAAGTTTTTATACATTTGATTCCCCTTTAAATTTAGTTTTGTGATACTACAAAGTAGGCAAGATTCTAATAAAAAAAAATAATTATTTTGGAATAGCTAACATCACTTTTCCTTATAGAAGATTTGTCCCAATGATGTTGGAGTGTTTAGTTTAATTTTTCTACTGTCACGAGAAATTATAACTAAAACTATTATCGTCATGATGTATGGTAATGCACTTAATAATTGAACTGGAATTCTAAAACCAATAGCTTGCATATGTAATTGTAAAATTGTAATCCCACCAAATATTAATGCACCTATCAAAACTTTTATAGGGCTCCATGTCGCAAAAACTACTAATGCAAGCGCAATCCATCCTCTTCCTCCAGTCATATTTTCAATCCATTGCGGAGTGTAAATTAACGAAAGGTAAGCACCTGCCAATCCACACATAGCTCCACCATAAAGAATACAACTATATCTTACTAAGATTACATTAATACCTTGATTAGATGCCGATGTCGGTGAGTCTCCCACGGCTCTTATTATTAATCCAATTTTTGTTTTTTTCAGAAAATAATTTGTTATGAAAGGTAATAAAAAAGCAAAATATAATATAACAGAATGTCCAAATAAAATTGGTCCAAAAAAAGGAATATTTTCCTTAAGATTTACGAACAATAAGGGAAATTCTTTTCCTGGTATTCCAACAAAATTCTTTCCTATCATTGCCGACATCCCAATACCAAAAATAGTTAATGCAAGTCCTGTAGCAACGTGATTTGTGAGTAGCGATTGTGTTAGTATCCCAAAAATGATTGAGATAATTAAACCTGATAGCATCGATCCTATTACTGCAAAAAATAAGTTATCCGTTACAATCATCAATGCAAATCCTGAGATTGCTCCAATAATCATCATTCCTTCGACACCAAGATTTAAAACACCGGATCTTTCAGTTATTAACTCTCCAGATGCAGCAAGTATTAAAGGGACTGATGATGCCATGATTGCACCAATCAATATACCTATGAAATTTAAATCAAAGCTCATTTTTTTTTAGACCTAAAAATTTTATTTTAAAAAATAGCAAGTAGTCAGATCCAAGAAGAAAGAATAAAATCATCCCTTGAAAAACTTGACCTGTATATTTGGGTACTTGTAAAAAAATCTGTGCCGTTTCTGCACCTAAGTAAGTTAGAGCTACAATCAGTGAAGCAAATATAATTCCAATTGGATTTAACCTTCCTAAGAAAGCAACAATTATTGCTGTAAAACCATAGTCTGGTGAAATATTTCTATGTAACTGACCGATTGGTCCAGTTATTTCCCCAACTCCTGCAAGACCCGCACATGCTCCACTGATCATAAAAACTATAATGATCATGGTTTTACCTTTGTAGCCTGCATATTTTGCTGTCTTTAAACTTAAACCTGAAACTTTTATTTGAAAACCTAAATATGTTTTGTATAAAATTAGCCAACTTAAGAATACAGTTATTAAAGTGATAAAAATTCCAGCATGAATTCTTAAACCATCAAATAAAATAGGCATCCTTGCAGATTCACTAAATTGTCTTGTTTCAGGAAAGTTAAAACCTTCAGGATTACTCCAAGGACCGACCACTAAGTAATCTAATAATAATTTAGCTACATAAACTAGCATTAAGCTGACTAATATTTCGTTTGTATTAAAATAAGTTTTCAAAACTGCGGGGATCATTGCAAATATCATTCCTCCAATTGCACCAGATAAAATGATTATTGGTAAAACATAAAAACCATCATGACCGTAAAATAATAAAGCAACACCACCACCAACAATTCCCCCAAAAATGAGTTGTCCTTCGGCTCCAATGTTCCAATTATTACTTTTAAAACAAAAAGATAAACCAATTGCTATTAAACAAAGTGGCGTTGCTTTTACCAAAAGTTCGCTTAAGCCGTATAAGTCAGAAATAGGTGTTATAAAAAAAAATTTTAAAGCTTCTATAGGATTGAAACCCAGCACATAAAAAATAATTCCTCCACCAAATAAAGTAAGAAAAATAGCTAAAATTGGTGTTAAAAAGTAAATTGAGGGAGAAACATCATTACGTTTTTCAATTTTAATCAATTGAACCTCCTCCCATCAAAATTCCTAATTTTTCTGGAGTAACTTCATTTATATCCATGATTTTAGATAATTTGCCTTTATAAATTACACATATCCTATCGCTTAATCTTAAAAGTTCGTCGTTATCTGTAGAAATTAATATTGAGGATTTACCCTGTTCATTGATATTTATAAGAGTTTCATGAATATAATTGATAGCACCGACATCAAGCCCCCAAGTTGGATTGAAGCAAACCAAGAGTTCTGGAGAAGTAATCAATTCTCTTCCTATAATTAACTTTTGAAGATTTCCTCCTGACAAAAATTGACTTTTCATATTAACATTATCTGTATTTACAGAAAAATTAGATAGTATTTTTTTTGAGTGTTCTTTTATTTTTTTTTCGTTTACTAATCCCCTCTCAAAAAAGTTAGAAGATTTAAAATTATTTAAAGCAACATTTTCGTATATCTTTAATTCTGGAACTGCCGCTTGTGAAATACGGTCCTCTGGTGAAAAAGCCATAAGATATTCTCTTCTTTCTCTCGGATTGAGCTTGCTAATTTCTTTGTTTCTAAATTTTATAGATGTATACTCTGTAATTATTTCTCCACTCAAAATTTGAAATAATTCACTTTGACCATTTCCTGAAATTCCCGCTATTCCTAAGCATTCTCCCTTTTTTAAAGAAAAATTTAAATTTATTAAATTTGTTTCATAAGGATCGTCACTTCTAAAATTTAAGTTTGAGATTTTTAAAATTTCTTCACTATTTTTTAAATTTTTAATTTTTTTTCTTATAGTACTTAGATTTTCTCCAACCATTTTATTAGCCAAACTCTCAATTTTTTCTTCTTTTGTACTGTTTACAGATACAACTCTGCCTTTCCTCATCACTGCTACTTCATCACAGAGTGAAAGTACCTCTTTTAGTTTATGTGTTATATAAATTATTAAAATTCCTTCTTCTGAGAATTTTTTTAATGAAATAAAAAGATCTTCTGTTTCCTGTTCAGTTAAAACTGATGTAGGTTCATCCATTATTAATACTTTAGGATTTCTAATTAAACATCTTATTATTTCAACTTTTTGTTTTTGACCTGCTGATAAGTTTAGAACTGGAATATCTAAATCAATTTTAAAATTATATTTTTTTAAGATTTCATTCACCAAGAATCTAAGTTCCTCATTTTTTTTCATTACTATCGATACTCAAGTTTTCAAAAACAGATAAAGTTTCAAATAAATTAAAATGCTGAAAAACCATTCCAATATTATTTTTCTTAGCATCTAGAGGAGAATTAAGTTTGATATTTTCATTATTCAAAAAAACTTTTCCTTCATCTGGTTTTACTACTCCAGATAAAATTTTGACAAGTGTAGACTTGCCAGCACCATTTTCTCCCAATAAAGCGTATATTTTTCCACTCCCAAACTCTAATGAAACGTTATCGTTTGCTACACATCCTGGATATATTTTTGAAATGTTTGATATTGTAAGTTTTGTATTCATTAGAATCTTGATCTTAATTGTAAAAATAAAGAATTAAGCTCTATAAATACAATAAATAAATCGATTTTTGAGAGAAAACTTATTAATTATTCAACTTTTAAGTTAATCTTTGGACACATTTTAGTAATATGTTTAGATAATGAAATTAAAATTTATAATAACATTAATATCAATTGTTTTTTTAACAACTGCTTGCCAGACTATTAAAAATAAAACTGACGAAGTTGCAGAAAAAGAGAATAAAAAATTTGGATTATTTGTTGGTGAAGATGTCAACAAAATGAAGTTGGAACTGGGTGCTCCTACCGAGGATATTATAAATAGTACAGGTAATGAAGTTTTAATTTATAAAACTAAAAAGTATGGGATGCCTTGCGAGAGAAGATTTGAGGTAAATGCCAGTGGTACTATTATAGCTTTTAGTTCAAGCGGATGTTTTTAAACTTGTGGGGCGACCCCCACAAGCAAGGTTAAAATTAATTACTTGATATCAATAAGTCTTTTTTTCTTATGATCAGGTAAAATTCTTTCACAAGCAATTGTCAAAAGACCATCCTTAAGTTCAGCTCCGTTTACTTTCACATCATCTGCGATAGTAAAGGATCTTGCAAATTGCCTTTGTGAAATTCCTTTATGAATTATTTCACCATCTTCATTTTTGTCCTCTGACTTATTAAACTGTTTAGTTCTTACAGTTAATAAATTGTCTTCGAACTCTACTTCAACATCATTTTTATTAAAACCAGCTAATGCAACTTCAATAGAATAGTTATCTTTGCCAGTTTTTCTGATGTTATATGGTGGATAATTAGATTGCATTGTCATTCCACCATTACCAAGCATATTTTCAAATTGGTCAAACATATCATCGAATCCAATTGAAAACGGTCTCAGTGAGTTAAAGATAGATAAGTCCTTACTTGTCATATTTACTCCTTTTGTTTAAGCAAGTTAATTTACGTAAGCCCCATTAGGCGACTTACTATATTTATATGGTGACTAGTTCTTAGAATTCAATGTTAAAAATTTAATTTTTTTTAGCTATTTTTAATGCAAAAGCATAATCAATCGCTATTTCCTCTATAGCACCATCTCTTCCTGATTTCCCTCCATGACCTGCGTTCATTTCAGTTTTTAAGAGTAGTAAATTGTTATCTGTTTTATGATCTCTTAATTTTGCAGTAAATTTTGCCGGTTCATCAAAAAGAACTCTGTTATCGCTAAGACTTGTTGTAATTAAAATATTTGGATAATCCATTTTTTTGATATTGTTGTATGGAGCGTATGAATAAATATAATCAAAATGCTCTTTGTTTTCTTTTGCATTTCCAAATTCATCAAATTCCCCAACAGTCAAAGGAAGTGAGTGGTCAAGATTAGTTGTTAATGAGTCTACAAATGGAACAGCCATAATTACTCCTAAAAATAGTTCTGGAATTTGGTTTACAACAGCCCCCATTAGTAGTCCACCTGCAGAACCACCCATACCTATTATTTTGCCTTGTGAAGTATATTGTTTTTCAACTAAGTATTTTCCAGCAGCAATATAATCTTCAAAAGTATTTTTTTTATTTAAAAGTTTTCCTTCTTTCCACCATTTCATCCCTCTCTCCATTCCTCCTCTAATATGTGCTGTTACCCAAATTATATTTCTATTTATTAAACTTAAACGAGTAGAAGAAAATCCCGGAGACATTGAATTTCCGTATGATCCATAACCGTAAAGTAAAAGATTCGATGATCCATCCAAAACAGTATCTTTATGTCTGGTAATGGTTAATGGAACCATCCTCCCATCATGTGATGGGCATTCTATACGTTCTACAATATAGTTATCTGGATTGTGTCCTGATGGAATTTCTTGTTCTTTAACTAGTGTTTTATATTTTGATTTCAAATTATATAAAAAAGTTCTCCCTGGTGTTTTAGGAGAGGAGTATGAAAGATATACTTGGTCTGTATTTTTATCTTTTTGAGTCAAAGATATGCTTGGTACAATTACTTCTTCATCGCTAAAAATGATTTCCTCTTCTTGGCTAGTTTTTGGATCTCTTAAAAAAATTTTACCAAGCGCGTTTGACATTTCTGATCTTATTATCCAATTGTTTAAAAATACCAAACCTCCAATTAAAACTTCATTTTTAGCTTTAATAAATGGTTCCCATTTTTGTTTTATTAAATCATCACATCTATCAATTTTAAAATCTTCAGCATCCTCATTTGTATGTTTGTAAAAAAAGTTATTCCATGAATTTATAGAGTAAATAATGCCTTTTTGTCTTTCTTGAATTAGTTTAGGGTTTGGAGTAATTTCATCGACTTTAAAAAAATACTGTTCAGAAGTATTATGATCAGAACTAGTAATCATAAAATATTTTTCATCTGAACTTAATCCAATACCTACAGTAAATGCTTCACTTTTTTCCTCAAAAATTAATAAATCCTCTTTTACTGATGATCCAATTTTATGTCTATAAATAGTTCTTGGCCTATGATGTTGATCTAATTTAGAATAAAAAATATATTTATCATCCAAACTAAATTCTATACTTCCACTTGTTTCTTCAATTTTATCGGTTATTAATTTTCCTGATTTAATTTCTCTTATATAAATTGTGTAGTACTCAGAACCTTTTAAATCTAAAGAGTATCCAAGATATTTATCGTTAAAGCTAACCTCTAGATCTCCTAAACCAAAGTACTCTGTTTTTAATTTTTCTTTCTCTTTATCTCCATTCCATATTTCTTCAACTTTATCCTCACCAATTTTTTTCCTCAATTTAATTGAATAATTTCCTTCAGTTGTAGTCTTGGTCCAATATTCATATTTTTTATCTTTGTAAGGCAATGACTCATCATCTAATTTGATTCTTGCTTTTATTTCATCAAAAAGTTTTTTTTGAATATTTTTAGTATCTTTCATTTGATAAGAAAAATACTTATTTTCATCTTCTAAATATTTTCTAACTTCAGGTAAAAGTTTTGAACTATCTTTCAAGACTTCTAGTATATCAGATTGATGTATCCAACTATAATCATCGGTCCATGTGGTGTTGTGACAAGATTTTATTTCTGGTTTTTTTTCAAGCTGTGGTAATTTCATTATAAATTTTATTAATATATGAATATTTTTTTTATAACACTTATTATTTTTGTCGTTGTATATGTTCTTCTGACTTGGTTTGCCAGGATTTCAGCAAAAAAAATTTCAAGATTTATTAGAATATTAATAATTTTTTCAGCAATAGTATTAGCTGTCATTATGGCCTATGCAGGACGATATATATTTTCACTTCCATTTGTTCTAGCAATTTTACCTTTAATAAAAACAAAAGCTGGGATTTCTCTGTTTCAACTTTTGAGATTGTGGGGCCTTTTTAGAGTTTTAAGAAATTCTGGGCGATTCAATTTTAATGGATTTCAAAGCAATTCAAATTCACAGTCAGTCTCAAGAGATGAGGCATATAAGATCTTAAATTTAGATCCAAATAAAAAATATACTAAAGAGCAAATAATAAATTCTTATAAAAAAATTATGAAAAAAATTCATCCAGATATTAACCCAGAGTTAAACAGACTGGCAGCAATTGTTAATGAGTCAAAAGATAAAATATTAAAAGAAATTAGTTAGATTTAATGTCATCAATTTTATTTTTTATTTCATCAACTGTAACCAGACTCGGATTTGCATTAGTATCATGTGTTATTTCATCAATCTTAAAACCCTTTGGTATAACTCTATAATAATTATGACTATAATCGGTATAGGCTTTTGGAGTATCCAAAAGTATAACAATACTTTTTATACCCGATTGTGAAGTAATGTGAGATCCAAAAGAGTCATTTCCAACATACATGTCAGCTGTACATAAGTAAGGTAATAATTCTTTTATTTTTTTATCACTCAAAGTTAAAAAGTTTTTGCTTTTTAAATTCGAAATGATTTCTCTCTCAATTTCTTTTTCATTTGGACCACATAGTATATAAAAAAAATAATTACCCTCTTCATTTAATTTATTTATTAAAGTATAAAAATTTCTAGATCCCCATCTAGTTGATGGTCCAGATGATCCAGCGCCAATCACAATTTTGAATTTATTTTTATTTAAGTTTTTTATTTCAGCAGTCTTTTTTTCATCGATATAAAAATTTGTTTCTGTGGGACAATTATTAATTCCTAAAAAATCTTCAGTAAGTTTTTTTGCTGCATATACGATATGTAGGTTCTTTTTTTTTAAAATATTATAAATATAAACCTCTTTAATTCCTGCTAATTTTGCTGAAAGGTAAATTCTCATACTTGGATAAAATACCAAAAGCTTATTAAAATTTAATTTTTTAATGATATTGCTTAATTTATAAATATCCGTCAGTCTTTTTTGAAACTTATCTATATAATAAACATTCTCAATCAGTGGATCATCTTCCAAAGTTTCCTCAAGATTTTTACACAACGTAATAATCGATACAGGCCCGTATTTTTTCGCAATTTGATGGCAATATGAAAGATGAAGCAAGTTTGCTCCTAAACCTACATAACTTAAATATATGCCTATTCTCATAAACTGTTATAAATTTTTCTTATTAATTCTTTTCGAACAACTTTAAATTTAAAATTAAATTTTCTTTCTAGATACTTTGTATTCATTTTAGATCCAATCAAAATATTATTTTCATCTTTTCTAATAAATTTTTTACTAGTTTTAAAATATTCTTTGTAATTTAAATTATTAAATTTATAGGCAAATTTCAAAACATCCTCTCCTGATAGTTTGGTTCCAGCAGATATAATGAAATTATTAGGTTTTAAAGATGATGTAAATATTACCGCTTTTACAATTTCCGTTATCCATGAGTAATCTCTAATATTTTTAATATTTCCAACTGTTATTTTTTTTTTAGACTTAGCACCAAGACAAACTTTTTTAATAAAAAAATCATTTGGTCTAAGAGG